>JAAUOM010000222.1 GCA_012034865.1 Acaryochloris sp. CRU_2_0
ATCTGTGGGGGTGGTTTTGAAAGGCGATTCTTTGTGGCGACAACACCCAGAACGTTATCGGTGAGGCGGTTTTGGGGTAGAATTGCTGCGTTTCCAGCTAACGATTCACTGCACTGGACGTACGAGCGATCCGTCTGGGCTGTGTTTTAAAATGGGTCCGTACGCCAGTGACCTCAAGGCCGTTAGACCGAAAATCTAGGTTCAGGGAAAGACAGTGCTTTAGAAAAATAACGTGGTAGATTCAGTCTGCGATAAATTTGATAGAAGGAGAGCTTTAATGTCCACCCCACCTGGATTACCATCAATCTTTGCAGAGTCATCTGTTGACCTTGTTCCGGCACGTCAAATCGCTGATTTTCCTATCAATACATTTTTGGAAAGCATCGCTGTTGGTGCGGATGGTACGCTATTTTTTACCAGTCACTTAGATGGCAAGGTGTTTCGGATCGGAACAGATGGCATCCCAATTCTTCATGCAACCATCACTGGTAAAGCCACAGGGCTAGCTTTTACGCCTGATGGCAACTTGTTACTAAGTGCGTGGGATGATCGGAATATTTCGACAGTGTTTACTATTTCTCCTGAAGGGACAGCAACAGTGTTGGTCACGCTGCCAGATGGCATATTTTTGAATGGGCTAACTCCCCTTGCGGAAGATCGCTACCTGATTGCAGATTCTTATCGAGGCTGCATTTGGGAACTTAATATCGCCGAGAAAACGGTCAGGGTTTGGCTAGAACATTCTGACTTAGCTCGCAGTTCTTCCGACAAGGAATTTCCGGCGGTGAATGGATTAAAGATTTATGGAAATTCCCTCTATGCGTCGAATACCGAAAAGATGCAGTTTGTTAGAATCCCGATTCTACTGGATGGTCAGCCTGGCAAACCAGAGATTTTCCTGCAACCAGTCAATCTAGATGACTTTGCCTTTGACCAAGATGGTAATGTGTATGGCACAACTCATATCTACAATAGTGTTATCAAAATCACACCTAGTCGTCGCATGACTATCATTGCCCAAGCTGAACAGGGAATGGCTGGAAGTACAGCACTTGCCTTTGGGCGGGGTGAAGGCGATCGTACAAGCATCTATGTCATTACTAATGGAGGGATGTCCTTTCCGCTACCCACCGGACTCGAACCCGCTAAAGTGGTGAAATTAGACGTTGGTATTGCAGGACATTCATTAATTTAGCGATAGCAAATCGTATTTCTGCTATGAGCAATGTTGAGAATCCGAATCATGATCCGCCCGCAACCGTTGATATTTTGCAACGGGTAAAACCGGGCCGTGAAGAGGCATTTGAAGTCGTTTTAACTGACCTGTGTGAAGCAGCAAAAAGTTTTGAAGGTCATTTGGGAGT
Source organism: Acaryochloris sp. CRU_2_0 (assembly GCA_012034865.1). GTDB lineage: Bacteria > Cyanobacteriota > Cyanobacteriia > Thermosynechococcales > Thermosynechococcaceae > Acaryochloris. The sequence continues at coordinate 1,365 of JAAUOM010000222.1, forward strand.
GAATGTCTTTCGCCCGATCGATCACGCTAATCCCGAATATCGAATTGTGTTCAAGTTTGATCGCATTAGCCATCTTAAGCAGTGGGAAACTTCTGCAATTCGCCAAAAATTACTGAAGCGAGCCAGTCACCTCACGGTTAGCTCTAGTCAAGTCTCGATTTTCACTGGATTAGAAACCTGGTTTACCCTGCCCCAACAGCCGGGAGTACCACCACCACCGCGCTACAAAATGATGGTGATATCAGGCATAACTATTTATGTTTTGATCAGCCTGATTAACCTTCTGATTGTGCCCCTGATCGATCCGCTTCCACCATTTTTGCGAACCTTTATAGTGACACTGCTTATGGTTGCCATCATGACCTATATTGCGATGCCACGCATGACGAAATTATTTGCAGGTTGGCTCTATCCTAAATCTAAACATTAGTTTCACCCAACGGAACTGATACCGACAACAATAAACTAAGTTCTAGTGGTGAGTCATTGGTGAGGCACGGTCTAACAACGCCCATGCACACCGACCGCCGAGGATTGATCGGTTATGATGCAGAGGTTGTCTACGGCGGGTGATGGGCAACGTTATGCCGCCTGCGATTCCAGGCCATCAGTGAGGCGGTATTGAGAGCTGTGGGATAGTGGAAAAGCTTGAGTTTTGAGAGTCTTATTGTGTGGGGATGAAGCCGTGCGATCATTGATTGGCAAAGCCTTCTGGTTCTATCGCTGGTCGGTATAACCGTGACAGGTATCATCCTCACAAATCCCCCCTTACCCTTCCCGCATTCACTCCAACAACCCCATCGCTGCCCCCCGTTCAGCCCCCACACCACCCATCATGCGAGTCCGCACCAAGCAGTCCAACCTCACCACATTTGCACCATCTCCCCAATCCCCTCCATCGTCTCCGGTGGCCTCCGCTCCAACACCTGCACAACGCTATCTTGTCTAGGAGCTTTGGGGTTGGGGGAGAATTGAGGTGAGGTAACCTACGGGTTGAGCCGAGATCCGTGTAAAAAGATGCCACATAGATGTTGAAAGGCATACATGGTAAGCACCACAGATTAAAAAATTGATTTTTTGAATGAATTGGCACCTTTACCCACTTTTGAGAAAAAACAATGAAAAATAACTTTGCCGAAAATGGAAGCTGAGAGGTTCAAATCCATACAAGTCAAATCTTTGATAATCCTTACTCAAGCCAAGTATAGTTTGCCTAAAAGGAGTCGTTTTAGGCAATGTTTTCTGGAAGTGAGGTAGTTATTGGAATCTTTACCTATGATTATTGCTATATATAGCTTATAGAGTTTATATGGCACTTTTTTACACGTATCTCGGCTTAACCCGACCTAGGGTAACTGGAAGATTAGTCAATTAGTTAATCGATTAATCAGTTAAGTAGTTGGTTAGTTAATTGTTTTTTATATGAAAGCGACATATCTGAAGGGGATTCACATAATTGATTCATCGATAAATCAGTTAAGCGATTACTTGGTTGGTTAAGTAATTAATTAACTGTTTTCCTCTATCCACTTTTTCAAAAGCTTTTCAACTAAATCCGAAAAATCAAGATCATCTTCATCGATAAGTAAGCGCTTAACTGATTTATCGGTTGATCGCTTAATATAAGCCCCGACTTGGATGTAGTCAGGGTCTGAGCGTTTGCCTTGTTGACGCTTCCGTTGCGGGGGAAGTTTTTCAGCCTTTTCTTGCTTGTCTACGCTCTCTCGAATATCTCCAAGTTTTGCAAATAAGTCAGTTGTGTCCTTAGCCATTACCTAAAATTTCCTTCCCCAACTCTTTGTAATCCTTCCACGCAATCTTTCCATAGTTATCACCACTTTCATACACTGGTACACCCAGTAAAGCAGCCTTCTGATAAGCTGTATAAAGCCGTATCCTTGTATCAAATACTGGCAGTCCTTTTTGCTTGATACCCTCACACACCTTGTCGATATAAGCCATTTTGCGAACATCACAGAGAGTTAAAAGCACTTTACAGTTATCCAATGACGCCAATTTATTGGTTGTTTCATATAAAGCCTCAACTGATAAAGCATCTGGAGAACTAGGAAGAATAAGCAAGTCGCAACCTGATGCAATAGCTTTCATCTCTTCTGCATCTGGTCTGGCCTGAGTATCTAAAACGGTGTAATCTGCATTTCTAGAGAATTTTGCAGCAGCCATCAAATCACAGACTTGGAAAGGGAATGATCCTCGTCTGAACCAGCCTGTTGCACTACGATTCGGGTCACCATCAACGAGCAAGACTTTTCCTCTGTCTGCCAACAAAAAGGCTAAATGAACCGCAGTAGTTGTTTTTGCGACTCCACCCTTAAATGAACAGATACTGATAATCATATTAATTTCATTTAACCATGTATTCAGTTAACCGATTAATCACTTAGATAAGTAGTTACATAACTGATTATCAGTTTATTCAAGCACATCCTGAACACTGTCATAAAACCGTTATCGCTAACGATTAACTGAACAAATAGTTAATCAATAAATCAAACAACCAATTCACTGAACAGGTGCTTAATCAGTTAACCGCCTTATTATCATAAATTATCTTTAAAGAAGTAAGTTGAGGTGCTAAGGAAAAGGGGATGAATAATTCATTTTCTCGGCAGAATCCAACATGACCTCACAAGGAAGTCAAAACGCCAAATATTATCCTGTCTAGGTCACAAACAGTTGCTCAAGGAGATGAAGAAAGAGAAAACGGATAAGCATTTCTACCCAGTTTTATTGCCCTTTCAGACCAGAACCCGGTATCCTGCTCGTCCTGTTGCCCCAATTCCTGATCTTCAGACTGACCAAACTTAGCGTTATCAG
>JAAUOM010000223.1 GCA_012034865.1 Acaryochloris sp. CRU_2_0
AAAATGCACAGGGGAATAGTAAGACGCCTGACCAACCAATAAAGACGAACCGATCACGCTTGAGCCAGTCGTCAAGGACGTCAAACCATCCTCGCTCCTGGGCGCGTCCGACTGCTATGGTCATGGAAATAAACCCTCTTGATCTAACTTAAAATTGCAAGGTCACAAAATTTTCTTTCGAACCTTGTGAGGTTTCTCAGAAACCGAACTAAGGAATCGAGAGTTTTGGCCTAGAGATTTAATAATGTAAACCGTTCTAGAACCTCAACCTACACCTCTTCATAACCCAATGTTATAGAGATCATTCAATAAATGTAACAGAGATTTGGCAGAAAATGTAGCGGCTACAAAGGCAGACATATGGAGGTTTGACTATCTTGAAGGGTAAATTGCCCCTAACACTTTACAAATTTGAACTCATCCCTTTTTCACATTTGATGAGCCTTTGCGGTGTTGATCCTCTTTAACCCCAGCGAGGAAGGAGTTTTATAACTAAAATCTCAACAAAAGTTCATGGTGTTAAACAATTTCTTTGAAGAGTGTAGTTAATGTTTACAAAATGTAAAGTTTGGAGTCCCAGCAAACCCTTTGAGAGATTGGCCACAAATCGCCAAAGGTGCAATCATTGGATTGGTAATGCCCATCAATGCCTTGGTCTTTGTGGAACGTGAAGCTGGCATAGGGAGTCTTACCGTAGGCTGTGTACTCTGTCTGCCAATGTAAAACTCAAAGTACGAGTCTCCTGAAAAATTGATCTATGAGTACGCCCGTACTGTATACGTGGCATTGATGTTGGCAGGATTTCCCTAATTTTGACTATTAACCCAATTATGATCACTCAAAAGACTTTAGATAAACAGATTCTGCGCTATGACGTTCTGGGGACTCGCAGATTAAGTAACTATGCGATCGCCACCATAACCTCTATTGGTGGTGTTGGCTTTTTCTTGGCGGGTCTGTCTAGTTATTTCAAGGTCAACTTTTTGCCTACAGGGAATGCTATTGGTCTCATCTTTATTCCTCAAGGGATTGCTCTATTGTTCTATGGTACCTGTGGACTATTGTTAGCAACCTACCTCTGGTTATCGGTCAGTTGGGATGTGGGGGCTGGGTTCAACGAATTTAACCGAGAGTCAGGACAAGTGCATATCTTCCGGTGGGGACGTCCCGGCAAAAACCGCAAAATTGAGCGCAGCTATCCCCTAGAGACTGTCCAGTCGGTTCAGATCAAAATTCGTGAAGGCTTGAACCCTCAACGAACGATCTATTTAAGGGTCAAGGGTCGTAATGATATTCCCCTCACCCGAGCTGGCCAACCGCTACCTTTATCTGCGATTGAGAATCAGGCCGCTGAAATTGCTCGGTTCTTGGGTGTGCCGATGGAAGGCTTATAATTCCCCAGGTGTATTGTTAGACCTATAACTATGATCCATTCATCACAGTTTTTAATTTTCTATCGGCAGTTTTGGGCAACAGTTCTGGTATTGCTGTTAACGGCTTGTAGTTCCCCTTCTAATTCTGTAAGTGCTCCAGAGGTGAGTTCCCCTAATCCCACCACCGCCACTCAGACTAACCAGACAGAGTTGGCTTCCTCTTCGGCTCAATCTGAACTATCTGAGTCTTCATCCTCGTCCATTCCGCCCGGTGCGGAAGCGACTAGTTCTGTTGCTATTCCACCTGGTGCGAAAGCAACTGCTCCCTTAGGACAACCCCCGAAATTAGTGGGGGATGCCACCGTTGTTCTCAAGGTAAAGGGGCAATTGATTACCATTGCAGTTAACGGCAAAGATGCACCGATTACGGCAGGAAATTTTGTTGATCTAGTGGATCGGGGAGTTTATGATGGCACGGCTTTTCATCGGGTTGTGCGGACGCCTTCTCCCTTTGTGGTGCAAGGGGGTGATCCTCAAAGTAAAGATGTCACTTTCCCAATCCAGCAGTTGGGAACAGGCAATTTTATTGATCCTAAGACTAAGACCCCTCGATACATTCCCTTAGAGATTTTGCCTGAAGATAAACAACAGCCTGTTTATAGTAAAACCTTGAAATCTGCTGGTGTGGCGGTTGCTCCCAAGTTAAAACATACAAAAGGGGCTGTGGCTATGGCTCGCGCCCAAGACACAGATTCTGCTTCGGCTCAATTTTACTTTTCCCTGGCCGATTTGCAGTTTTTGGATGGAGACTATGCCGTGTTTGGCTATGTGACGGAGGGGATGAATATTGTGGATCAGATCCAGCAAGGAGATCGGATTGAATCTGCTAAGGTCACTAAAGGACTGGAGAACCTCAAGCGTTAACGCTATTGGTGATGGGTTAATAATGGCAACTCATATTGAGGTGCGGCTGGCGACATTAATGGATTTAGATCGCCTCCTGAAAATGGTTGTGGCTTTTAAAGAGCATCTCCAAATTCAAGGCCTCTCTAATAGGGATATCAATACCTCTTTGGAGATATTGTTGGCGGATCCCATGTGTGATTTTGCGATCGCAACTCCCTCTGCTGGCACTGGCTGCGGCTATGCTCAACTGCGATATTTCTATTCATTATGGTCCACGGGTCTTGAAGCTAAGCTGGAAGATTTGTTTGTCTACCCTGAAGTGCGTCGGCAAGGATTAGGCTCCCAACTACTGACGTTTATGGTGGGGTGTGCTCACCAACGCCAGTGTCGCTTGATTGCCCTTAATATCAATGAGCGAAACTTAGCTGCCCTTAATCTTTATACCCAGAAAGGATTCAGGAGTCAGCCATCCCGATGGCGAGGCGGTCATCAACTCTGGTTGGAAAAACCTCTATGACCGAGAAACATGACCAAAGTTGTTGTCACTGGCATGGGTTTAGTCTCTTCCCTCGGAGCCAACTTGGATCTCACTTGGCAGCGCCTCCTCAGGGGCGAATCGGGCATCAAGATTGCTCAACCCTTTGCAGAGCTACCGCCTCAACCCTTGGCATTAGTGGATGATCATCCCAGTTCTTTGGCAGCCTTATTAAAACCAGCGGTGGTAGAGGCGATCCAGGATGCCAGTCTAACTATCCCGCTAGGGGATTGTGGCGTCGTCATTGGCTCCAGTCGTGGATTCCAGGCTCAATGGGAAGGGCAGGCGAGGACTAGACATAAGCAAAACAGAGCCTGCGATCGCCACAATCCCACCCTACAGCTCTCCTCAGTAGAGATGGCTTATCTTTACGGGACATCCCCCGCCACAATCGTCGCTGAAATTATTGCTGCCCAGGGACCGATCTTAGCGCCCCGTGCGGCCTGTGCTACGGGGATATGGGCGATTGCCCAAGGGGCAGACTTGATTCGAGAAGGGGCTTGCGATCGCGTCCTTGTCGGAGCGGTGGAGGCTCCAGTGACACCCTTAACCCTAGCTGGTTTTACCCAAATGGGTGTGCTGGCTAAAACGGGTACCTATCCTTTTGATCAACACCGACAAGGGTTTGTCTTAGGGGAAGGAGCAGCCATTTTGGTTCTAGAGTCAGAAGCTTTGGCTCGGCAACGCCAAGCCAAGATCTATGGTCAAGTTTTAGGGGTAGGATTAACGGTGGATGCTCACCATATGAGTACCCCAGAAGAGAGCAGACGCTGGATGAAGGTTGCTGTCAAGGATTGCCTTTACCGGAGTAGGCTAGACAATACCGATATTGGCTATATCCATGCCCATGGAACGGCAACCCCCTTAAATGATCGAGCAGAAGCCTTGGTCATTCAGACGTTATTCCCACCGACTGTAGCGGTTAGCTCTACTAAAGGAGCTACGGGGCATACTTTGGGGGCTTCAGCAGCCCTAGGAACCCTCTTTTGTCTGTTGGCTCTATCCCAGAAAATTTTACCGCCCTGTGTGGGCTTGCACCATCCAGCCTTTGAGTTGAACTTTGTCCGGGAACCCCTTGTCCATGCTAGTCAGGTCGCTTTATGTTTCAGTTCTGGTTTTGGTGGCCAGAATACCGTCTTAGCTTTGGCAAAACTAGATCATGATTAACTCCTTAACTAAATTTTTCTCCTTAACTAGTGGTCTGTCAAGACTGTTTTGATGGGTTAAAAACCCTCAAAATATCGGTAGTGCATCAAAGAATAGTGGGTCGAGTAAGGTAGGGAGACTGCTATTTTTACTTACAAACCATGGAATGCAGGCTCTGCGGTCATCCTGAGCACCCACAAGCATGAAAAAGCTCCGA
>JAAUOM010000224.1 GCA_012034865.1 Acaryochloris sp. CRU_2_0
TGCTTCAGCCTCCGTCCCCGCAGGAGCAGGAGCGGGTTGAGAAGTGGATCAAGGTCAAAATCCAGGTGCCGATGGTACAGCAGGAACAGCAACAGCGGCAACGAGAGCTACAAATTCGGCAGGATTACTTGGATAAGGCGATGGGAGCGGCAATTAAAGATGCCCAGACCACTCAAATGAAGTTGGCTGCGAAGGTGGCAGGGGGAGATGAAACGTATCGGGTGGCGCGGGACAGTGCTCAGAAAAAGGTGAAGGATCTCCAAGAACGGTATAAAAATAAGCGAGGCGAACTGGACTATCTCAAGATTGTTAGTTTTGGACGAGTGACTTATCTAGGATCTGCTTTAGTCCATCCTGCACCCATAGCGGTGGCGCAGATGCCAGGGATGAAAAATGACCCAGAGGTCGAAGCGTTTGCAATGACATGGGTGATGGATCACGAGCGGCAACGCGGCTGGGAACCGGAGGATGTGAGCAAGAACCATGATGGAAGCGGGTTTGATATCCGTAGTGTGGGGCCGATTCATCCTCAAACGGAAATTTCTCCGGTGCGGCGAATTGAGGTGAAGGGACGGGCACAGGGAAATCAAGAAGTTTCGCTAACCTCTAATGAATGGCGTAAGGCTCAGCAGTTAGGTGATTCTTATTGGCTGTATATGGTGTGGGGATGCAAAACATCGGAACCGCAGCTACTGAAAATTCAAAATCCGGCAAAGGTGTTGGTGGGCGATGCGAAGGAAATTCGGCAGGTCACTCGTTATCTGGTTCCTGCTGAGGCGCTTCAGCGGAACGCCTTGACTGGGGTAGAGGTTGGGGAATGATTAAGGAGGCAATCATGACTCAGTTTCAGCTATTTGATTCGGTGAAGTTAAAAGAAGATATCGCCTTTGAAGATGGGAATACTGCACCGGAGGGTACACCAGGGGCAATTGTCGAAGTCTTTAAGGATGGCGAAGCCTTTATGGTTGAACTATTTGGCGGTTGGGTCAAGACCAATGAAGCGGGTGATTTTATCCCTGCTGGCCCAGAAGAATCTGGGGCTTTTATGGAGACATTGGGTGTAGAGACGGTCTACCCCCGCCAGTTGATTCTGGTCAAGCCTACGAGGGACGCGATGGGGGTTAAGTTGACAAATGTATAAAATTTGTTGATGATCGTCAATAGGAGAGTGTTAATCGGTGAACAAAAATGACGCTACATCAGCGACTCCGCCAAACGCGACAGGCTCGTGGGCTTTCGTTGGAAGCTTTGGCGGTTGAAATGAGCGGAATGGTGACGAAGCAGGCACTGTCTAAGTATGAGCAGGGTAAGACTCATCCCTCCCCCAAGGTATTGAACCGATTAGCTGCGGCTTTGGGGGTAAAAGCGGTTGAACTGCATAGTGAGCCAGAGATTGAGATTGAGTTTCTGGCTTACCGTAAGCTGTCTAAGCTGCCTAAGCGAGATCAGCAGCATATTGAAGGGGTTGTTCATCTGAATTTAGAGAAGCGCTGTAGGCTCCAAGCTTTGACCCATCCTGGCAGTCGTATTAATCTGCCCGTTTTGGGATTGTCTATTGAGGCGATTGAAGAGACTGAAGTGATGGCAGATCAACTGAGATCGTGCTGGAATTTGGGGCTTGACCCGATTGCAAGTCTGATTGGGGTTCTGGAAGATCATGGAATTCATGTTTTGCATGTGGATGCTAAAAAGGGCTTTGATGGTCTTTCGGCAGTGGCCTATGGTGCAGACCGCGATGTAAGGGCGGCAGCGGTGGTTTCTAGCAATGGCGTTTCGGGTGAGCGGCAACGCCTCAATCTTGCCCATGAACTCGGACATCTTGTGTTGAAGGTTCCCGAAGGCTTAGATGAAGAGAAAGCAGCGTTCCGCTTTGGTTCTGCCTTTCTTGCTCCGGCGGATTTGGTCTATGAAGAGGTGGGAACTAAGCGCACGTCAATTGATGAAGCTGAGTTGAGGGTGTTGAAGCAAAAATTTGGCCTCAGTTTACAAGCGATTCTTTACCGTCTAATGGATTTAGGGATTATTACGAAGTCTTACCATCAGTCTTGGTGCATTAGCATCAATAAACGAGGCTGGAAGCGGCAAGAACCGGATGAGCTGCTGCCAGAGCGTCCGCAGTGGCTACGCCAGAATGTGTTTCGGGCGTTGGCTGAGCAGTTGATAACTCAGGAGGAAGCCGAGAGTATTTTGCAAGAGCCAATTGCCGTGGAGCAGCCTCAGTCTTTAATCAGCCGTCGGGATTTTATGAAGCTGCCGCTAGCGGAGCGTCAGCGAATTTTGGCGGATCAAGCTGATGCGATGGTTGGATACTACGAAACTGAGTCGGAGTGGCGAGATTTCCAGGGAGGCGACTTTTTTGACTACTAGACCTCAAATTCGGCCTCGAAGGGGGGAGGTTTGGTGGGCAAACTTAGATCCAACAGTGGGGGCAGAAATTAAGAAATGCCGCATGGTTGTGGTTGTTAGTTCTAATGCGGTGGGCAGACTACCTATTAAGCTGGTGGCTCCTATCACGGGATGGCAAAGTAATTTCGACTCATCGCTTTGGATGGTTCAAGTTTTGCCATCTCAGACCAATGGTTTAGAAAAGGAGTCTGCGGTGGATACCCTTCAGTTACGCGGTTTAGATATTCAGCGTTTTCAGAATAAGGTTGGTCAGCTTTCGGCTGAGTTGATGGAAGAAATTACAGCGGCGATTGCGGCTGTAATTGAATACTCTTAGCCCGAATTATTTTTGAGTTACTGATTTATGACCCTAGATCGCCGCCTGATTGAAGACTTTATCCCCATCCGCGAGATTTCAGCAGAATCAGCGTACAAAGGCAGTATTTCAAAACTGCATCTTTGGTGGGCGCGGCGGCCTTTGGTAGCGTCACGAGCAGCAGTATTTGCATCATTAGTAGAAGCCCCAGAAACTCACCAAAAACGATCAGCGTTAACAAAAGCCATGATTGAGCTTTGTGAGCGAGAAGTTGGCAAAGATGTAGTTGACAAAGCAAAAAAAACTATTTTGGAGGCACATCGACGGCGATTAGGCTTATCTGAAACTATATCTCTAGATAAAGTCCCACCTCCTAAAGTATTGGATATGTTTGCAGGAGGCGGGGCGATTCCGCTGGAGGCGTTGCGGTTGGGCTGTGAAGTCTATGCGGTTGATCTAAACCCAGTCGCCCACATCATTGAGCTTTGCACGTTGGTTTATCCCCAGAAGTACGGTAAGAAGCTGGCGGATGAAGTGGAACAGTGGGCTAAATGGGTGATTGAGCAGGTACGGGCAGAGATTGGCGACCTTTACCCATCCATTAAGGTTGGTGAATTAGCTCTAGAAAAATCTGAGCAGATGGAGTTACTGTCTCAGTCCAAGGGGAAACAGTTGAATTTTGCTCAGGATCTTACCCCGGTTGCTTACCTGTGGACACGGACGGTTAAATGTCCTAACCCAGCTTGTGGTGCCCAAGTGCCGCTGGTGCGTCAGACGTGGCTGTGTAAAAAAAGGATAAATATGTTGCCCTTAAAGTTATCCCTAATCACAATACAAAGCGAGTTGAATTTGATGTTGCTCAGTCTGATACTCCGAATGGATTAGGCTTTGATCCAGCAATAGGTAGTTCAGGGGGAACTTCAACCTGTCGGCATTGTGGAGCAACGGTCAAAAAAGTGCATATTAAAGCCCAGGGAAAAGCTGGAAAGATGGGACAGCAGCTTATGGCAATTATCTGCACAAAATCAGGTTCAAGTGGGAAAACTTATCTATCAGCCGATGCCTATCGGCACTATATTCCAGATGAAAATTCAAATCAAACTCGGCTAGAAAAACTTTGTAAAGAAACAGGGATAACAGTTCCCAGCGAACCTATATTTTCTGCTGATACTAGGGCCTTTTTTACGCATCTATATGGACTAGATAACTTCGGAAAGTTATTTACTTCTCGACAGTTATTTGCATTGATGACATTCGTAAAGTGGATAAAGTTAGCACATCAAGAGTTAATTCGTAAGGGGTATGAGGAAGAATTTGCCGGGAGCATCCCACTTTGGCAAAAAGCTTGAGGAATATAGCTGTTTCGAGAAAGGCTAGGATAGTCAGTACAGCGTTGAATAGACAGATCAATGATGAATGCTCAACAGACTAAACGCCTTCAAGCCTGTGTTCAGGAGATTTCAG
>JAAUOM010000225.1 GCA_012034865.1 Acaryochloris sp. CRU_2_0
AAAAGCCGTTGAGTTCCTCCAGCCCGTGATGGATCGACTCCAGCCCGTTTATGATCAGGCCCAAGAACTGAAGCAAAAAGCGGGAGAACAAATCAATCAAGTCAAAGCGACGGTGGGAGAGGCCGTCGATAACACCAGGCGGTTTGTGGGTGAGAAGGCAATGGACTGGCAGGCTCAGGCGATCACAGCCACAGCAGCTCATGTCTTAGCTCAGCATGGGAAAAACACCCCACAGGGCACGACTATCTATGAGGGAGGTCAATTCGACTTTTATCAAAATCCAAACAAGTCCCTGACGATCATCGATAAGAAGACACAGCAGCCTGTCTACCAGAATGGCGAGTTTAATAAAAACGCACCCCAGGCGGTGAAGGATCAACTTATCCAAGCCTCTCAAACCACCAAGCAAGGGCTAGATCAGCAACAAGCCCATGCCCAAGTCAAAACCCAGACGCAGCAGCCTCAACCCAAAGCTGTAGCAGCCGTTAAGCGCTGAGCTTGCGGGTTTTCTGCTGTACCCGTTGAATGGGTTTCACCTTTCCCTGTTTGATGGTTGACTCAAACACCTTAATCACACTCGGTCGGGCCGATACTCTTGTGAGTCGGCCCGATTTTGTTTGCAGGAGGATACGGCCCGTTTCTGTATCCCTCACCATCAACCCCCGCTTGCCTGCGACAATCAGCCACTTGTCCACCCGGTACTGATAGGTGTGACGGTATTGGATGCCATTGGTCTTAGCAATCTGCTCAAGGATGGGCACAATGTCGTTCCCTGCCTTGCGTTTCTTGTCTTGATGCTTGAGGGCATCTGCCATCAATTTTTCCCTGTCTAAATCGGGGTTAGCGGCCTGTAGCGTTTGATAGGCATCTTCCGGTAGCCCTCGGTTATAGGCTTCGATAAAGATTTCTAGATCCATCGCCTTGCGGGGCAGATCCCCATCCCTTCGCACCACAAACTCATAGAGCTTTTGATACTCGTGTTTATAGTGCTGGGTAGTAGCGATCGCCAAGGGTTGAGCGGCATCAATCGCAAACTCTAGATATTCTGGACCCACACCCACGATCAGATCATCCGCTCCTTTGTAGAGTGAATTCCACTTGGAAAAGGAGACTGAGCAACCCCCTGCCTCCAATAGCGTTCCTGTGCGAACCATATCACGGCGGACATTCGCTACCGTAGACGGCTTAGTATCTTGGTCATACATGAACGTTATCTCTCTCCCAGGCACAGCAAATATTGCGAGGTCTGGGTTTAGGATGCGTTCAGGCAATTTGTTGCCCTCGTCATCCTTGGCTCGATAGCCCGCATTCACTCCAGGTAGACCAACCACGACATGGCCTTGTGAGGTGATGGACAAGGTTTTCTTGCCCCCTTCCGTGATTTTGATGGGGATTTGGGGGTTGTCCCGAACAATCTTCCAGAAGTGATCGCTTGGGGCTGGGGTGATGTCGTATTTCTTGCAGATGTACTCCTTAAACCAGTCTGGAATCTCTGGCAGAAAGATTCTTCTGCTTACGCCATGCGGATGCTCGTATTTTTGAAACCGTTCCCTGCTCTGGTCATAGCGGGGATGATCCGGCTTGAAGCTGCCCCAGGTGGAGAGCAACGGATGATCTAGACTTTGGGCATCCACTCCTGCCCCAATCCAGAAACCCCCATCCCAGCAATGCTCAACGCGATCGCGGACACGTTGTTGCTCAGTAGTCCAGATCTGGCTTGCTCCCATGTTGGCGATCTTGGCTTCTATCAAATACTCATAAACCGCATCACCCTTGAGACTACGGCAATTCATCTCAATCAAATCGGGATGGATACCAGAATTTTCGATGAGTTCTTCCCAGTGATGAGGGGCAATACCTGACTTGGGCGGCTCGGCTATTGCCGTTTGAGGCGTCCAAAATGCGGATTGAGTGAATTCGGGTAGTTCTAGTTCCCCATCTAGCCCTAACAGCTCCCTTGGGTTTAGTTGGGCTGCTGAGCGTTGGATCTGACGACATAGGTCTTCATAGTTTTCTGCGAAGATGTACAGCTCGTCCCGCTGACGGCTGATGGCAACGTAGAACGGCTCTCGTGATGAGGTCGGATCAATCGTGCAGGAGAAGATGACCCGTTTTGCCGTCTGGCCTTGGGCAGCATGGGTCGTGGAGGTCATGGAGTGGTCCAGCTCCAAAGGCTTGGTTGTATCAATCCATAGCTTGTGGTTGATCTGAATGCGGTGACCCTCGATCGCGGTCACTTTGAACTGATCGCCATTGGTGCCGTGGGGATTATTTCTCGTCCATCGCAATATATCTCCTACTGCGACATTGAATTTCTGTGCAGTAAAGATGGTCTTATTCCCATATTTAGCGGGGTCAAAGCTCGTGTGTTGTCCCCCGCTAGAGACCACACGGACTACACCAGCAGTCTCATCAACAGCGACAACCTTATAGAGTTTTCCCTTCTTGAGGCGGGTGGCGAAATGCTCATTAAGCATCACGTAGTCCCCAGGTTGGTAGTACCTGAGATAGCGTGTTTGTTCAGTGGTCAATCGCTTATCCACCAACTGCCGGATCACCTGGTCTTCCCCTGTGATTACCCCTTCTTGGCGCAGACCTTCACGGATCAATGCTGTGATGGCCTGACGTTCTCGATGGGTGCCCGTGACAATGAGGGTGTCTTTACGCTCTTTGGGTTTGAGGCTGAGATATTTTTCTGCAATTTGAGCAGCACGATCTCGACGGTCAGCCACCTCTGTAACATGGCCGTACTCACGCAGCAGAGCCAGCGCTTCCAAAGGCTTTTTGCTGACGACAAGTTCAACGGCTCGTCGTTGGATGGTGCGCGTTTGCCTCAAGATCATTTTAATGTGGTAGACCTCAGCACCAGCCTTCATCAGCGATCGCATGGGTGAGCCTGCATTGACGGAGCTGTTTTGGTTGATATCCCCGACCAGTAGGATACGAGCGTTCACGGCCTGGGCACGGCGCAACACCTCAAGTCCCTCCTCTGCTGACTTCAGTCCCGCCTCGTCAATAATCCAATATTGATTCGGGCTTGAATCTAACTTACGGGTTACCAGTCCTGCGACGGTTGTTGTGTCGATGCCTAACTCTTCAGAGAGAACGCCCGCTGCTTTTGTGGTCGGGCTATATCCCCGAATGTCAATCTCTGGAAAGGCAATTTTGAGCTGTTTTTGCAACTCTGATAGTGTTGTGGTTTTGCCCACCCCAGAAAGCCCATGCCAGATGACTAATCGGTTGGAACTGGCGAGAGTCCCCCGAATTGCGGCCCGTTGGTCTGCGTTCAATTTCTCACTGAGGTTCAGTTTACCCGTAGTGAAAGGGGTGAACTGGCGCTGGCCATCTGCCCAGAGCTGCCGGGTTTTGTTTTCTCGGTTCAAAGCGTATTGGGTGGTGTAGGTGTTGTTTTTTGTGCGGATGAGCTGGGGATGATGGGCAATCTCATTTTGCAAATCTTCATAGGTAAAGGGAGGCCGCTGATCTAAAACCCACTGCTCGATTAGCTCATGACAGAATTCGGCAGATCGTTCTTGGAGGTGAGCGATCGCACTGTCTACATATTCACGAGCCAATTCTGGTCGATGCACCCAGGTTGAGGTTTTGACAGGTTGAGGTAGGGTCAAGCCATTGGCTGTCAGTTCCTCGATCCACCCTTTGATCTTTTCAGGGATATTCGTGTTGTCCTCTTTCTTCTTGCGAGTCCTCAATACCGCATTTTGTCGATTTTCCTGGGTATCCTCTAGGCCGTGTTTCTTGAGATATCGCTCAACTTCCTGGGTTCGTTTCTGAAACAGCCGGACGGCTTCAGGGGATAACCCCTCAATGCTGCCATCGGGTCGGACGGTATATCCCAATTCTGCCAAGCCTTTATCGATGAAGTGTCGATAGATAGAGCCAAGAGAGAGAGACTTGAATATCGCTTCATTCGTTAAGGCTTGCCACTTGCCGTTAACTTGCGTCGTATTCATCGCCACGATATGCGTATGCAGGTTGGGGTCTGAATAGGTTTTGCCATCAACAAGCACAGGTCGTGCGGTTGCGTGATTGATGAAAGCCCCAATCAGGCAATCAGTGTTGACCGTTAAGCGCTCTCCTTTCCCTTGTCTGACGCGGGTCTGGGCATATCTAATTTGAA
>JAAUOM010000226.1 GCA_012034865.1 Acaryochloris sp. CRU_2_0
TCGGTGGGGGGTAATCCCAAGTGATTCAGGGCATAGTCATAGATGTCGGGGGCGGGTTTTTTAGCTTGAACCATGTCGCCCGCAGCGATGGTGTCAAACCATTGTGGGCTTTCTGAGCCTAAGTTGTGTTCCAAGAGAGCGATGACATTGGTTAAATCGCTGGTGGTTGCGATCGCCAATCCTATCCCCGCACTTCGTACTTCCTGCAAAAGGCGGCACACCCCTAGACGTAGGGGAATGCCATCTTCTGCCAGTAGGGCCTGATAGTGGTGATTTTTAGCAGCGTGCAAGTCGGCAATAAAGCCCCTGAAATCCTTGGGAGAGCGCCAATCCGCACAAGCGTACTGGATGTAATGGTGAATTCGTTCCTTGCCCCCCGCAACGGCTAATAATCGTCCATACTCCTCTACAGACCACTGCCAGTCTAAACCTGCTTCAGCAAAGGCCAGATTAAACGCCCGCCGATGTCCATCTCGTTCGGTCTGAGCTAAGGTGCCATCCACATCAAAAATTAGGGCCTGAAGTGCCATTCATCGCATGCCGATACACTTTTCTCAATCTATCAAATTATTTGTAACGCTGGACTTGACAAGCGTGTCTTGACGAAAAGTTCTCCAGCTTATGTAATGAGTTTTAGAAGTTGCTTGATTTTGCTTAACTCGCTTGACATCGTTTACCTTTCAGCGGTACAAAATGAATTTCGAGAGTATAGCCCTCTCCACTGGCTAAACTAGCCAGTGTTTCCAGTTTAGGCACCAGCTTTCCCGCCTCAAGTCGAGCAAGCTGGGGGTGCTTAATCCCACCTCGCTTAGAAAATTCCTGCTAGGTTAGGTCACTAGCCTTTCTCAGAGGAATGACTTGCCGCGCCAGATAAAACTTACCGTAACTGTCTATTTTCCTACAAGTGAAATTTGTCCAGAGGTGTGTACGGTTCAGAGAAATTGCTTTTAGCTGACACCATCAGACCCATGATGCCAAAGGAATACAGAAACATCCTATCGGGTGTGACCTTTACTTGAGCCAAGATACTGATGTCAACTTACCCGCTCCCGTGACTTGAAAGCATGATAGTTCGCAATCACAATTCAGGCCTGATCCAATTCACTAAAGACCCTCTACTAGAGAGGGTTTGGTGAACACCATCAAGTTATATTAAACTATCTAATAATGGAGCTGACGGGAGTCGAACCCGTGTCCGCCCTAGCTATTAGCTTCTCATTCATTCACAGGCTTAGCTTTTCTCATCCTCAAAGCAGGAATCGCCACTTATCCCGGACGATGGGATGCTCTGATGAAAGGCTTAGCAATTAGAGCCATCAGAGAGTCTCTAACTGCGCATCCGTTGGGGTTTATCCATAGATCTTAACGGAGTCAATCTACAGATGCTCAAACCAAAGTTAGGTTTTTTTAGGCAACAGCAACAGCCGTGCGCTGACGAGCAAAAGATACGATGTTGTTCGCATGTACGATGTTTTGAGCCTTTGATTAACGGGAGATGGCTCACTCTCGGCCTGAATCATGAGGGTACGTTCGCTAAAACGTCGAAACCGTTACAGCCCCAAGACATATATAGTTCTATTATAAACGAATGATACTGAAATAAGGGTAGAGCTAGTGAAGTGACCCCAAAAATTCGACAGTGAGCAGAGAGAATAAGCCTAGAAATTAGGTTTAACCTTGCCAGACTCAGTTAGAAGGTTTGTGCATTAGTTCGGTGTCTTTAGATGGGGGATTGCCTTACAAAAGCTTAAAGAATTGCGATCGCATTTTATGCGACCTTAGTTAGCAATACTGATTCCAATCAGCACTTTAACCTAAGTTTTAAAATCTATCCAGAGATTAGTAACACCAATCAGGGCTATGTCACAATCCACCATCGAATCCATTCTGCAAGAGCAGCGGCTGTTCTCTCCCCCCCCAGAGTTAGCTGAGCAAGCCCACATTAAAAGTTTTGCAGAGTACGAACAGCTCTATGCTAAGGCTAAGGCTGATCCAGCAGCCTTTTGGGCCGAGCTAGCCGAGCAAGAACTGGACTGGTTTGAGCCGTGGCATACGGTTTTGGACTGGCAACCGCCCTTTGCTAAGTGGTTTGTGGGAGGCAAACTCAACATTACCTATAACTGTCTGGATCGGCATCTCAAGACCTGGCGACGCAATAAAGCCGCCTTAATTTGGGAAGGCGAACCGGGGGATTCTCGCACCTTGACCTATGCACAACTGCATCGGGAAGTCTGTCAGGCAGCCAATGTTCTCAAACAGTTAGGCGTCACAAAAGGCGATCGCGTCGGCATTTATATGCCCATGGTGCCCGAAGCTGCGATCGCAATGCTCGCCTGCGCTCGGATTGGTGCCCCCCATACCGTTGTCTTTGGCGGATTTAGTGCTGAAGCCCTCAAGGATCGGCTCAACGATGCCCAAGCCAAACTGGTGATTACTGCCGATGGTGGCTTCCGCAAAGATAAAACCATTCCCCTCAAAGCCGCCGTGGATCAAGCCCTCACCAATGACGGTGCCCCCAGTGTCCAGAATGTTCTAGTCGTGCAGCGCACCAAAGAAGCCATCTCCATGCAAACGGGGCGAGATCACTGGTGGCATGATCTGCTGGCGGAGGCTTCTGCCGATTGTCCACCGGAACCGATGGACAGTGAGGATATGTTATTTATTCTCTATACCAGCGGCACAACAGGCCGACCCAAAGGGGTCGTGCACACGACAGCGGGTTACAACCTCTACACCCACATGACTTGCAAGTGGGCCTTTGACCTCAAAGACACCGATGTGTATTGGTGTACCGCCGATGTGGGTTGGATTACAGGTCACAGCTATATCGTCTATGGTCCCCTTTCCAATGGGGCGACCTCGTTAATGTATGAAGGCGTACCCCGCCCCTCCAATCCGGGCTGTTTTTGGGATGTGGTCGAAAAGTATGGGGTCAATATCTTCTATACCGCCCCGACCGCCATTCGAGCCTTTATCAAATTGGGAAATGAGTATCCTCAAGCTAGAGATCTCTCTTCCTTACGAATTTTAGGAACTGTGGGTGAACCGATCAATCCCGAAGCCTGGATCTGGTATCAGCAGGTCATTGGCGGCAGTAAATGTCCCATTGTCGATACTTGGTGGCAAACGGAAACGGGTGGTTTTATGATTACCCCCTTAGCCGGAGCCACCCCCACCAAACCGGGATCGGCAACTCGTCCTTTCCCTGGTATCTTGGCTGATGTGGTCGATCTAGAGGGCAACCCAGTGGCCGACAATGAAGGTGGCTATTTGGTAATTCGCCATCCCTGGCCGAGTATGATGCGTACCGTTTATGGCGATGATGAGCGATTTCGGCACACCTATTGGGAGCATCTCCCCCCCCGTAATGGCCAGTATATCTACTTTGCAGGGGATGGGGCTCGCCGCGATCAAGATGGCTACTTCTGGATTATGGGTCGCGTTGATGATGTGATCAATGTCTCTGGGCATCGTCTGGGCACAATGGAAATTGAATCAGCACTTGTCTCTCATCCCGCAGTTGCTGAAGCAGCAGTGGTGGGACGACCTGATGATCTCAAGGGCGAAGATATTTTTGCCTTTGTTACCCTGGAAAATACCCAAAGCCCTAGTGAAGATCTCAAAGCCGAACTCAAGCAGCATGTCGTCAACGAGATTGGCGTGATTGCCCGTCCTGGGGAGATTCGCTTTGCCGAGGCGCTGCCTAAAACCCGCTCCGGTAAGATTATCCGTCGTTTCTTACGCAACCTAGCCAGCGGCGAAGAACTAGTGGGGGATGCCTCTACCATGGAAGACCAAAGTGTTTTAGAAAAGCTTCGCCAAGGGTTTTAAGCGTTCATTGATCAGCAGTGGGCTGAAACCTTGGTGAAACCATTAGGTTCGCTTACTCAGGAACCTCTCAGGCAAAGTCTTGACTCAGATTTAGTCAAAAACAAAGCGCTCCTTTATGGAGCGCTTTGTGAGGTTCTCAGTAAAACTGAGGTTCAATTCTAATCTGGACTAAGTTCAATCAATTAGCCATTGATCACTGGAGCAGAGAGCGCAACAGGAGCAGACTCACCCGCAGCCAAATCTAAGGGGAAGTTGTGAGCATTGCGTTCATGCATCACTTCAAACCCTAAGTTAGCCCGGT
>JAAUOM010000227.1 GCA_012034865.1 Acaryochloris sp. CRU_2_0
TTATTCGGGGTGAAGATTTCTGTTGGGAGCATCAATCGATTACGGCAAGAAAGTTGCGATGCCGTTGCCCAAGTTGTCGAAGCAGCCCACCAGTATGTGCTAAAGCAAGGGCAAGTGCGTATTTGCATAGCTTCGGCACCAGTTGCATAAACCTCGGCACCCCCTGACAGAAGTGTCCATTAGTGCCCCCAAAACAGGCAATGAGGATATGTTGGCATGTCAGTGATTCAATAGGCAATATGGGCTTTGCCCAGTGTGATTTTTAATTGTCATTTTCCTTGTCATTGATCAGTGAACTGGTAAGCTTTCGCATCGACTCTCCTTTGAGGGTGACTCGAATAGAATCATGGACAATGCGGTCAAGGATAGCATCAGCAAGAGTGGGTTCCTCAATCTTTTGATGCCATTGGGGGATGGGCAACTGGGTGGCAAACAAACAGGAGGCTCGTCGGTAGCGTTCATCGAGGAAGTCGAGTATTTCTCTCGCATCATGGGTATTGAGGGTATCGCGTAGCCATTCATCGAGGACAATCAAATCGAAGGTTGCCAGTTGCTTTCTCAATTTCGGGAACGAACCGTCCACTTTGGCCATCTTGAGTTGGCCAATCAATTCAGCCGTTTTGAAATAGCGAACACTCACCCCCTGTTTACAGAGGTGCTCTGCGAGGACACAAGATAGGAAGGTTTTGCCCACCCCCGTGGGTCCAATGAGCATCAAATTGAGGTGGTTGCTGAGCCATTGCCCTTGTGCCCATTGCAGGAAGTGAACTTTACTCAACCCCCGTTTAACCTGAAAATCGACATCATCAAGGGCTGCATTTGTGAACAATTGCGCCTGTTTGAGTCGTCGATGCATCCGCTGATTTTGCCGCTTTAGATATTCACTCTCGACGAGGAGTGCCAAGCGTTCATCAAAGGAGAGATCCTGATAGGTTGGCTGCGCCTGTTGTTGTTGCCATGCCTCCAGCAAGCCATTGAGCCTGAGACTTTGGAGCTGTTCTATAGTTTGTTGCATCATGAATCAAAGCAATGAAAAGGACAGTTAGCTGTAGTAGTCTTGGCCCCGCAAATTCTCATGTTGGATAGGGGGAGCAGCAGACTCGGGTGAATCTTGGGAAAGCTGGTCATAGTTGGATTTGAGAATCGACTTCAGCCTGCGGTAACCCACAAGATTAAAGAGGTTTGCTCGTTTGGCTGCTTGCTCTAAACGCTCAGGGCCATAGCGGGTGGCTAATTGCTGAATGCCGCTCATGGAGCGAAAAGCCTGTTCTTCATGGGCTTTGCGCTTGAAGATGGCCTCAACCTGAACGAGGGTCTGCGGACCAATGCGATAAGCCCAGGCCAAGAATCGTTCTTTGGACTGTTGCTTATAGGCCCAATGTTCTGGAGGCATATGCTCGGGTAATGTGGTGTGTCGGTAAGGCACCGACGAGCGGGGATGAGCCGCTATTCGTTGATTCTCAAACAGGATTTCAATCAGGTTCTCGGTGATCTTGACACTCACCTTACGCCTGACAAACCAATAGGGAACAGAGTAATAGTGGCGTTCAACCTCGATGTGATAGTCAAGGTTGACACTAGCTTGTTTCCATTGGGCCAAGACAAAGGGGTAAGTCGGTAACCGCTTGAGAGTGGATTGCTCCACCTGCTCAAATCGTTGTCGTCGAGACATGCCATACCCTTGCATGGTTCGTTCGTTGAGCCGTTTGAGCTTAATGGCAATCGCTTCATTGAGGGTGAGAAAGCTGTAGAACTGCTCATGGCGCAAAGGCGCAATAATTTGCCGCTCCACTTCCTGAACCGCCTTCTCCACTTTGGCTTTATCGCGGGGTTTGCGAACTCGGGTGGGAATGATGGCAACCCCATAATGCTCTGCAAATTCCTGGTAACTGCGATTGAGTTCTGGCTCGTAACGACAGGCTGCATTAATGCCAGATTTGAGATTATCTGGAACGATAATTTCAGGTACACCGCCAAAAAAGTCTAAGGCTCGTTGGTGAGATCCCAGCCAGTGGGGAATGGCTTGGGTGGGTGTTGCTTCTGCAAAAGTGTAGTTGCTCGCTCCTAAACAAGCGACGAAAATCTGAGCATCACTGACCTCACCCGTAATCGGATCTTGGACACTCATGGTTAACCCACAATAATCCAATGGCACTGACTTAAGAAGGTAGAAAAGGGCTGTAAGGCTTGATAGATATAGAATCAAGACCTTACATACCTTAGATATTCTGTCTTCCACTATGTCTCAGCCAGCCGAAATTCTCAAGCACCAGTTTTCAAAAAGTCTGGGTTTGCCCTGGATGGATATCCTGCCTTCATCGAGGCTTGACGAAATCCTTGAAGAAGAAGTGATATCCTATCGCAGTCGAGTGTATTCCCCTATTGTTACCTTGTGGGCCATGCTCTACCAAGCGTTATCAGCCGATAAAAGCTTGAGCAACACGGTCAAATGCATCACCACTTGGCTCACCGCCGCTGGTGTTCAACCGCCCTCTTCAGATACCGGAGCCTACAGCAAAGCGAGAGGGCGATTACCTGAGTCTGTGCTGCAACGCTTAATTCCCGAAACCGCTCACCGTTTGGGGCAGACCGTGCCCCAGGGACACCACTGGTGTGCTCGACCCGTGAAAGTCTATGACGGAACGACCGTCCTGATGTCCGATAGTCCTGCCAACCAAGAAGAATATCCGCAACATGGCAATCAAGCCCAAGGCTGTGGCTTTCCCCTCGCCCGGTTGGTGGTGTTCTTCTGCCTGATCACCGGTGCCGTCGTGTCCGCTTATATTGCCCCCTGTAGCATCAGTGAAATTGTCATGAGTCGTCTGCTCTATGAGGATCTGGAGGTCAATGATGTAGTCATGGCAGACCAAGCCTACGGCAGCTATGTTGACCTGGCCCTCATCCAACAACAGGGGGCCGATGGGGTCTTGCGGAAACATCATGCTCGCAAGTGTGACTTCCGAAAAGGTCAAAAGAACGCAATCGGCGATCATCAAGTGACTTGGAAGAAGCCACACCAACGGCCAGCCCACATGAGTGAGGCCGAGTTTGCGACCATCTCCAAAACGTTGAGGGTCAGAGAAGTGTGCCTGCGGCTTTCACTCAAGGGCTTTCGAGACCAGCACATCATTGTAGTGACAACGTTACTGGATGCTCAACGCTATAGTGCTCAGCAACTGACCCGCCTGTATGGCTGGCGTTGGCCAGCGGCTGAAGTCAATCTACGCCATCTCAAAACCACCTTAAAAATGGAGAGGCTCACTGCCAAAACGCCGGAGATGGTTCGCAAGGATATCTGGGCGCATCTGCTGGGCTATAACTTGCTCAGAAGCCTGATGGAATATGCGGCACCGTTGGCAGACGAGGCTCGTGCCCGTCTTTCTCTGCAAGGAACACGCCAACAGTTTAATCAGATGCTGGTTTTGTTAGCGACAGCTACTCAGAGCACAAGGCGGCGGCTGTATGCTCATCTGATTGAGACCATTGCCAAGGACTTGCTGCCTGTTCGACCTAATCGGCACGAACCGAGGGTTGTCAAACGCAGACCCAAGCCTTTCCCAAGAATGCGACAACCACGCTCTGTTCTCAAAGCTAGGCTGGCTGCATGATTGAGCTTAAGTCAGTGCCATTGGACCTGGGGCCAGTGGGAGGGTTCCTCCGCGATCGCTTCTTTGTCCCCAACCGTTGGCCCACCTTGCCCTTCATCAAACAACTGCAAAACTGTTCCTCTGCCTGCTTCTGTAACGCCCGCTTGCTATAGCGCTCAAAACTCTTCTCCGATTTATGACGGGTAATCTGCCGTGCCAGCAGCGGATCCATCCCCCGACTCACCATCTCGGTTGCCACCGTATGCCGTCCTCGATGGGGATGAGAGTCTTTTACCCCAGCAACTAGCCGCCAACTCCTTGACGACCTTATAAATCCCCCAATAGCTCAACCTTTGACCCTTGCTATTATTCGACTCCGAGACAAATAAAGGCAACTCAGAATCCATCCCTTCATCCCTAGCCCTTAAATACCCCTGCAACGCCTCAATCGCCTCTGGCAACAGTGGCACCTGACCGACACTGTCATCTTTGGCCTCCCTG
>JAAUOM010000228.1 GCA_012034865.1 Acaryochloris sp. CRU_2_0
CACGCCCTGCATATCTATGGAGATATGGGTTTCAAGGCAATCAACTGCTGCAGCTAAAACACCTTCGTCGATCAGGGTCGGTGTTGTGGATAATGGGGTTGGGGTAGTTGTCATGGCTGATATTTAACGCTTTTAGTCTGACACTACCCTTCTTATAGGGACAATTCTCAATCTTTTCGATCTACTGAGAATAGATCAATGTCAAGAACTACAGAGATAAGGTCACTGCTGGAAGATGGGATTAGCGTCTCGTTTAATACAAGTGTGCCCGATAGATCTTCTTGGGGAATCTCTAGCTGTAGGAAAAAGTTGCTGAGTCCTTGGGGTAACCCAGGTGAAACTTCCGGTACAGTTTGCAAGTAATCTTTAAAGTCGTTCAGAGGCAATGGTAAGTCTAGTCGGTTGATATACCTCACTGCGACTCGGCTGATACTTTCGGGATTGATCGCAGCCACATAAATATCCCAAAGACGCTTTGCCTCATCACAAAAACTTATCCAATCTTGGTAAGGCGCTAATCGACTAAATGTAAAACTATCCTGTTGAGCCTGAAAGATTTGTTTTTGATCCTCGCTAATATACTGGTAGCCTGTTTGAGCTTGACTTGCAGTGGCAGCAACGCTTTGGCCTCCTTGGATTTGCCCTTGCAAAGTCATTAGCGGTCTCCTCTCCGAATAGCCGATTGCAAGGTTTTCCAACGCTGAGATACTTTCCTCTGAAGGTGGCTTTACTTTCAGATCAATCACAGCTTCAATAATGGGTGCTTTTGAGTAATGTGTGTGCTGCATGTCACTATCCTAGCCGCACGATCTCTTTTAAACAAGCAAAGTTATGCAACCAGGTCATTAGGATCTATGGTAGAGGGCAAATACAGTTTTTCTAGACATGATGTTTAGCCTTGAGGGCATCAACCAAGGATTACATATGGGCAAATTTGTGGGGGCGATCTCCAAACAATGAGGCGGTGGCGGCGGCGGTCGTCCCAATCTAGCCCAAGCCGGAGGCCGCGATCCCAGCAAACTGGCAGATGCTTTAGTAGAAGCTCACGAACAACTGATCGGTAGCTTGAGCTAGGATTTTATAAGATCTAGGGAAAAATGGTCTTTGGAGGCTAATTCTGCCAGTTGCGATGCTCGGAGACCGCCCTATGGGCATCGTAAAAGACGGTGTGAGGATTAAGCTAAAGCATCTTTACACATCATTTTACGGCTGATAGGCTACTAAGCTGATAGAGAGAGGTGGGCTGAAGGGAGAAAATAATTAAGATTTTTGTGGGTTTTTTTAAGAATTGATGTCATAGTGTTACAAAATTCTGCTTTTTTGTAGGGTAGTCTCTTCTTTCTCCCCTTTGTGACCCAGCAACTATGGTGATCAACTTTCTGCCGTTTCAGTTTCAGATTGACTCTCTGCCTATAGCGGGTGGCAGTCTCTGGGCCACAGGTTTGTATATGGGTTTTTATCCATTGACTCAATGGATTACGAATCAGCTCTGCCGATGGTTTAACTTTGCGGAACGATCACTCTACCTATCGTCGGAGGAATTTGAACGCACTCGCCCTGCTAGAGAAGCGCAAAATCTGTTCTTTGCCGAGCTGGTGAGTATCTTCCCGTTTTTAATGGTGGGTGGTCTTTGCTATTACCTTAGTGCTTGGGGATTGGGCAGTCGGAGTTGGGGTGTTAGCTTGGGGATGCTGGTTTTGCTGATTGGTGGGGTTTATGAATTGGGTCGTCGAAATGGGCAATCTCGTGATTATTAGCGTTATTCAAGCCATTCGATCCGGTTGTTGATCAAGTTCCTGACGGCAGAACATCAACAATGAGTTTAACGAGGCGTTGCACTGATCCGGTATTACCGCGAAGGGTCTGCAATACTTGATGTATATGCTGCAAGTCTGTAGGGGTCTCTAGTAGAGCTTGAAGGCGATCGCAGATCGCCTGTGCAGAAACCTCACCCACTAACTCTGGCACGATTTCTTGTTGAGCCCAAATATTGGGCCAAGCCCTTAACCTTAGCCCTTGTTTGAGGATCAACCCATTAATGAGGCTGGCAAAGGGTGTCCCTAAAATGGGTAGGTTAGCCATGAGTCCCCAAAGACCATCCCAGGTACGTATCAGATCTAAGTGTTGGGTGGGTATCACCACTAGCATTGGCACTGCTAAGGCGGTGAGTTCAGCGGTATTCGCACCTACGGTCGTGACACAAATTTGGCAGTTGGCCAACAGATCGTAGGCAGGATAGGGCGTCCATAATTTTATTTGGCAGCCTTGCGGAGTTTGTAAATAAGGAATCCCTTGCGGAGGTTGCACTAAGGTGGCTGAACTGCCTGCCCCTTTTGTGATCAGGGGGTTTTGGGCAGGCTTGGCATAGGCAGCTAGGGTTTTCAGAGTTAGACCGGGGGCAACGGGGATAATGAAGCGGGTTTGGGGTCGCTGGCGATGGAGATGATCTGCGATCGCCAAACAAAACGGCACACCCACCTGTAACTTCATCGGTTTCGATCCGGGTAAAAGGCCAACGATTTCAGTCTCAGTATCCCAACCCAAATCAGATAAACAGGACGTTGGTTGGGCACTTGCTCGGATATCCGTGATCAGATTGCCCACAACCGTTAATTTTGAATGGTAGCGTCGGGGCACTTTTGCGAATACTTCTGAACGAGCCACCCCACAGTGATCGATCCAAGGTAACCAGCGCACAGACCATTCGGCATAGGTGACAATTCGATAGCCCAATCGCTTACCAATCGCAACGGCATAAAACTGATCACCACCTAAAAACACGACCACGCCCTGCTGTCTCCACTCCCAGCGATCTGGAGTATTTCCCCACAATAAAAAGGGGAAAAACTGATCTGGATCTAAGACCCGATCCACCCCTGCAAAATTTTGAGCAATGTGCAGCTCATACCCACCCGCATGGACGCAGGGGGAAAGGAGGATTGACACTCTTAAGCCAGAATACAGACGAGGCTGCGATTGCTGTAATTCTTCGAGGACAGGTCTCACCCAAGTTGTCAATTCACCAGGGCCATTACTGAGAAAGACCAGTTCAGCATCAGGAAACACATTAGACATGCGATCGCCTGCTGACGTGCAACAGAAGTGTCACAATAGAAAAAAGATTAAGCAATATTAATATTTCGGCAAAAATTATGGGTACCTTGTCTGACCCCCCGGTCTTATTAGTAGACGGCTATAACATCTTAGGTGTTTGGTCCCAACACCAAGGGTCAGATCCTGCCCCCGCTGCAATCTTTGCAGATCGCCAAGATTTACAAACAGCCAGACATCAACTCACGGATGCCCTTGCCAACTATAGTGCATTCCAGGGCTATCAAACCCGCTTAGTCTTTGATGCTCATAACCGCAGAGATCAGGCGATCTGTGAATCCTTTACCCATTCCCTGGACATCTACTACACCGACTATGGTCAAACGGCTGATAGCTACATTGAACTCTACTGTGCTCAAGCTCGACCGCAAGCCACGCGGATCATTGTGGCCACCTCTGATCGGGCTCAACAGTTGACCGTCTTAGGATATGGGGCAGAATGGATGTCTGCTCTGCAATTGGTCAAAGATATGGCCACCACCACTACCAAAATTCGCACCAAACAGAACTCCAAAAAACGCTCACCCAGCCGCTTACTCGTCCACTCCCTTAATCCAGAAGCGAAACGAAAATTAGAACAACTACGCTATTGCCCCTACGCTTTGTGCCCACCGAACCTTGACCAACAGCATCAGGCTTAAAAGATGAACTCGAATATTGTAGGGGGAAGGTATTATTGGCAGGAAGCCATTACGGTGATGCTATTCTTGGCCAATCTGCGATCGCCACCCTAGATTGGACTAAATGCATCCCCGCATCAGCAAATCCTTGGAAGGCCACCTGAGCTTGATCGGTAAAATCGACAACCACTCCTGAATGGCACCATAACTGCTAAATCCTTGGCGCTGAGATAATCGCTCCTTGAGCTGCTCTAGTACAGTTCCGCCAATTCTAGGGGCTTGACCTGGAGGTGTTTTGACCTCAAGCAGACCCTCTAGACCT
>JAAUOM010000101.1 GCA_012034865.1 Acaryochloris sp. CRU_2_0
GGGGGTAGATTACCAAGTTAAACGATTAATTGATATTGTTGCCGCTTTGGTGCTGCTGATCTTGTTGGTGCCCGTATTCCTTGGTATTGCTGTTGGCATTAAGCTTTCTTCCTCGGGTTCCATCTTTTTTTGCCAAGAGCGGGTAGGGTTAGGGGGGCAGGTTTTTCAGATGTGGAAGTTTAGAACCATGGTAGCTAATGCTGAGGCTCTCCAAGCCCAATTGGAATCCCAAAATCAAAACAAGGATGGCATTCTGTTTAAGGTCAAAGACGATCCTCGCTTAACCCGCATCGGTAAATTTCTGCGCCGCACTAGTTTGGATGAGCTGCCACAGTTAATTAATGTATTCCTAGGGCAAATGAGCCTAGTGGGGCCACGTCCATTACCGATTAGAGATGTAGAGCGATTTGATTCCTGGCATCATATTCGCCATCATGTTGTGCCGGGAATGACGGGGCTATGGCAGATCTCAGGCCGTTCCCAAGTGGGTAATTTCAATGAAGCGACCCGCCTAGATCTGTACTACATCGATAATTGGTCTTTGAACCTCGATCTAGAAATTTTGGTAGAAACAGCCAGAATAGTGTTGTTTGGATATGGTGCGTATTAGAAGTGTAGGGAAATGTACCCACCATAAAAATAAAGTCCCTTCGGTATTAACGACCATCATATCTTTGCAAGCAAAGGGTTAGACTCGCTAATTTGCGTCTTGCTCTTTCGAGACAAGTTGCCGTTTCGAGGACTTAACTGAGCTATACGGGGGGGATCGATAGCCCATCTGTATAAGAGTATAAACTGAATTATTCGCCATGACCACAAAACCTCTAAAATTTCTATTTAAAATTGTTCTACAGAAGTTTTAAAACGGCGTATAAGCTTTGATTCATAAGGCTTTCTCAAAATTAACATTCTCTTACAGATTCCTTATTTTTAGTTGTGGGTTTCTGAAATAATCTGCTGAACCGCTTTGGCAGTAGTTATCTCAATAATCACGAGTGAACAAGGATGCTACACTACCTCCCTGTTCTGGCTCTGATGCAATAGGGTTGCAATTCAACCAATGCGTTCTTTAATGGCTTAAGCCCATGATCTGTGCTACGAGGTCTAGATCAGGAGCAACTCCCTGGTAAAACCGCTTGGTTTTTTGCTGCAAAGCAATTTCAGGATCTTTAAGGCCATTCCCCGTCAGCACACATACTACCGTTGCTTGGGTGGGAACGTCTTCCTTGATTTTGAGAACGCCGGCAACGGATGCAGCGCTGGCAGGTTCACAAAAGATGCCTTCATCCGCAGCTAACATGCGATAAGCGGCTAGTATTTCCGCATCAGTGACGGCAGTAAATTTGCCCCCACTGTCTTGTTGAGCTGCGATCGCACCTTCCCAGTTCGCAGGATTGCCAATCCGAATCGCCGTGGCCACTGTCTCTGGACACTCAACGATCTGGCCTGACACAATTGGACTAGCCCCCGCTGCTTGAAACCCCATCATCTGCGGTCGGCGTTGGCAACGCTTATGTTGATGGTACTGGCAAAACCCTCGCCAATAGGCCGTAATATTTCCAGCATTGCCCACGGGAATACAAAGCCAGTCCGGGGCATCGCCTAAGGTATCTACAATTTCAAAGGCCGCTGTTTTTTGGCCTTCTAGACGATAGGGATTGACGGAATTAACTAAGGTGACGGGATAGGCTTCAGAAACTTGGCGCACAATCTCTAGGGCTTCATCAAAGTTGCCTTGAATCGCAATTACCTCTGCTCCATAGAGGAGTGCTTGGGCAAGTTTGCCCATGGCAACATAGCCATCGGGAATAATTACAAAAGCATGCAAACCTGCCCGTCGAGCATAGGCCGCAGCCGCAGCAGAGGTATTGCCTGTACTGGCACAAATTACCGCTTTTGACCCGCTTTCCTTGGCTTTAGAGACCGCTAAGGTCATGCCACGATCCTTAAAACTTCCCGTAGGGTTTAAGCCGTCATATTTAACAAATACCTCAACCTGTCGACCAATTTGTGCGGCAATAGTTGGCACCGGGATTAAGGGTGTATTGCCTTCATGGAGCGTTACTATGGGTGTCGCATCCGTTACTGGTAAGTACGGTCGATAGGTTGCAATTAACCCAGGCCAATAGTCAACTTTATTTTGAAAAGTAGGAAGAGTTAGGATCACAGTAAATTAGGTTGTATAAAAAAATCCAACATCTACACCAAGCTGATTTCTCCAGCATGGCTCACAACATTCATCAGTGTATGGAAATACAAGGTCGATTGTAGATACCGTGGGCTAATACAAAGTGGATAGATAAGATACTAATGAGTATTTGTTTAGTCTACCGCGATTCAGCTCCCTACTGAGACCTTAGACAACTTTATAGTGTGCATGGAGCCTATACAGGGGAGTCCCTAGGAGAGTTTCTTCCCTTCCCAGGGAAAGATCGAGAAAGGACATAGTTCAATCAACTGCCATGATTAGGAGTCGTTCGCAAATAAACTAACGATTTTAGGTTGTCTTAATCGTGTAACTTTTCGACTCAAGGTAACTGGAGCTATGAAATACAGCCACATAGAGAATCAACAATCCGGTAAGTTAATTCCGAATGACTCCTTAGTCTCAAACATTGACGTAATGCCGTGAATTGGACAACGGAATTGCGTCATTTTAAATATTCTTTCTTGATAAGATTACAAGTCCTGAGAGTATGCTGGAGGGTAGATTGCTTATCTTTACTCAATTCTAATGACCCCCATACCTCATTCTGATAATCTCAATCCGGTGACGGATCTTGTCCTTGTTGTGGGTGCTACGGGTGGTGTTGGCCAATTGACGGTCAGTGAACTCTTAACTCAGAACATTAAAGTGCGTGTTCTCGTCCGCAACGCTGCCAAAGCTCAGGAGATGTTTGCGGATCAAGTCGAAATTATCGTCGGTGATACCCGTCAGGCAGACACCATCCCTGCCGCCATGCCCGGTGTCACCCACATCATCTCCTGTACGGGCAGCACCGCCTTCCCCACGTCCCGTTGGCAATTTCGCCAAACTTCTAGCAAATGGGAATGGTGCAAACGCTATGCCAACCCCAACTATTGTCGCGCCCAAGCTGAGAATAGTCCTGAGAAAGTAGATGCCATAGGGGGTCAAAACCTCGTTAACGCTGCCCCAAAGGACTTAAAGCGGTTTCTGCTTGTGTCTGCTTGTGGTGTTGAGCGCAAAGATAAGCTGCCCTTTAGCCTTCTCAATTCCTTCGGTGTTTTGGATGCCAAGTTAGTCGGTGAAACGGTACTTCGCAACTCCGGCTTACCCTACACAATTGTCCGCCCTGGTCGTCTGATTGATGGTCCGTATACGTCCTACGATTTGAACACGCTCCTCAAGGCTAAAACGGAAAGTCAGCTTGGTATCGTTTTGGGCAGGGGAGATATCCTGTCAGGGGAAACTAGCCGGATCGATTTAGCCGCTGCTTGTGTTGCCTGTCTGCACAATCCCAAAATGGTCGGCAAGGTGTTTGAAATAATGAGTGCGGGGTCTCGACCTAGCCCCATCGACTGGGATGGTTTATTGGTTCAACTCGCCTAGTCTTTAGAATCATGCAGCGCTTCTTCCAGTTTTTTTCTAGACCATCCCCGCCAACATTTAATTTACTGAGTCTGGGCTATCGGGGTACAGGCAAGACAGTTTTTTTGGCAGGGACTTATGTTTGTCTTCATTTCAATCGCAAAAAGGCTCGACTCAACCAAATCTGGCTGGATTGCCAGGATTTAGAATCCCGCCAAACAATGGATCAGATGTTGACCTACATTACCCAAACTCGTCAGTATCCAGCCCCCACCTTCAAAGTCACCGATTTTAATTTCAGCGTCAAGACTCGGACATTATGTGGTGTGAAAACCCTGTGTCATCTGCATTGGTGGGATGTTCCTGGTGAGTTTTGCCAACCTGAGAATGCGGATTTGCAACTGCTATTGTTCAGTTCCCATGCTTGCTGTTTGTTTATTGATGCCCCAGCCTTTGTCAATAATCTCTCCTATCAGCAGAAGATCGAAAACATCCTTCGACAATTGACCCAGTTTCTACCACAATCCCAGGTTAATCGCCCCCATTATCCGTTGGCGGTCATCGTCACTAAATACGATTTACTCCAATCTGAGCTGAGTCGGGGACAACTCAAACAACAGCTCAAACCCTTTATTCACAAACTGCGATCTTTGCAAATCAATGCTCATGGTTTTACGTCGTCGATTCCGCTAGTTTCCTTTGGTGCCAGTGTCACTTTGCATCCCCAAGGTACCGCAACTCCCTTCCGATGGTTAATCGCTGAATTAAAATCAACATCAAGGGCGACAGGCTAAAGGTTTATTTATCTAGGGGCTGATAGTTGCAGAAGGGTATTTTACTGTATTTTGTAACAAGGAGGCTACCTATAACCTGTGTCAATACCTTATCCAGTAAGCCTCTCAAGCTTTGAAAAATGTCTTCTTTTACAAATCAAGGCTGTTTTTTGAGGCAAAAAATAACCTCCATTAATTTGCCTTTTGAAAGCCTTATACCAATTCTTGATGAGTGCGCATTACAAATATCCTTGCATTATAAGCATTCTAGGTATTTAATTTAGTGCATTCTCTCTAAAAATTGGTATTACTTACTGTAGTTTCTAGAACAGAAGGGTCACTACACCTGGACTTCAGCTTACTCTCTCTGCCCACTGTCCAATTTTTGGGGGTCACTATACATGGCAAGACCTGCCAAAAACAACAGTTCTGGGAAACTACACGTTGCTCGGCGTTGCCACGGTTGGGTGGGGGGAATGGGGGCACTCCCCCAAAGATGAAGTGCAATTGCACAACCGCATCAGCCCCAACCGCTTGCGAGGAAACGGACTGAACGGAGCGGAGCTGATTTAGGGAATGCGATTGACCGATCAACCCCGTAGCGGAGCGTAGTGAGGGAGTACCGGAGGGGTTGCAAGAAAGCCGCTGTGTGGTACCTTTGGCGATGCTGTTGTTGGTAGCCGCGCGTTAGCGCACCGTTGGAGCAGGCCCCCGAGGGGCTGATTGGCGAGGGGGTAACGGGAGGATAAACTGCGATCGCTTTAGATTCCCCTATGATTGGCGCGGGGACAGTAGAGGTATGGGTTGGGTTGTCAATTGCTGTAGATATAGACTAGAGAGTCCATGCCAGCAAATGTAAACAATATCTCTCGCACGAGTAACACTGACATATAAAAGATGTCTTTCTTGTTCTAAAGCTTCTTCAAGAGATTGTTGGTCGGTGGATGCTTCTAGGCTTTGAGGTAGAGGGAGAATGCCATCTGAGACGCTTATGACAAAGACAGCCTTGAATTCTAATCCTTTAGCGCGATGCATGGATCCTGTATTGATGCCTGGATCAACACCGTCACTTTGAGAATCTAGTCGAGAATATGGAATACGTTGGTTCTTCAGCTTTTTTTCGATGGCGTTGAGAAGATTCTTGGTTCGGCTGAAAATTCCAATTTCCTCAGGAGCAATATTTTGTGCTAGCAAAGCTTTGACTTCCGCGACCACAAAGTCAGCTTGTAGTTGCTCATTAGGGAATGATTTTAAGACGGGATCGGCTCCTTTGAGAATACTGACCGTATCCGTTCTTTTGAAAGTGCTGCCATCTAAGTCATCAGATTCTGAAGTCATTAACCGATCGGCAAATCGGCGAATTTGCTCTGTGGTTCGGTAGTTAAGTTTGAGAATATGGGATCGTCCCTGTACGTTAATTCCTAGAGACTTGAGGCTGAACCGGCCTTGATAAATTCGTTGACCACTATCGCCAACCAAAGTGAGATTGTTTGCACCCTGTCCAGCCAGGGCAGCCAGGAATTTCAGCTCCTGGGGGTTAAGATCTTGAACTTCGTCAACAATGACAGCATCGAAGGGACTGGAGACTTGTCCAGTTTCTACTAAGTCTTTTGCACTGCGGTACAGTCCCGCCCAGTCAGTTTTGTGTTGTGTATTGAGTTGAGAGAACACCGCATAAAAAATCTGCCAAATTTGCTTCCGTTCCTTTACATTGAGAGGCTTTCCACGCCCAACTCGATTGGCTGAATGGTAGTCTTCCCAAGTCGTAATTCCTTTGGGTTGGATGACGAATCTCCACTCTAACCAAAGCTCGACTATGGTTAATGGGCTGTTGGAACCGCAGTTTTGCTCAATGAGTTTTCTGATTTCCTCATCATTTAGTACCTCCAGTTTTAGACTGCCTTGTTTCAGGACTTGTCGAGCTTGGCTTGCAACTGTGGTAACGGTAATATTGGCTAATTCTGTATCCGTACAAAGCAGTTTTAGGTTGTAATATAAGTTATCGCAGAGAGTTGAGACAAAGGTCGTTAGTAAAACCTGTTTCCCCTGCTGAGCAAGATATCGTGCTCGGTGTAGCGCAACGACTGTCTTACCCGTTCCTGCTGAGCCTGTAATTTTGAGTGCACCGTTGAAAGAACCCGTTGCTAACCGACGTTGAGAAGGATGTAAGAATCCGATCCAAGTTGCCATTGGATGTTTCAGCAAGTTGCCAATATCGCTGGTACTGTTGACAACAATGAAACGTCTTTGGGTATCTTCGTTGTCAATGGTGTTTTTGCCTTTTATTAGGGGGGGTGGCACCCATTCTCCAGTGGCAAGACGGAGAAAATTTTCACTGACTTCTTCTGGTAGCTTTTCGAGAATATCGAGGAGTTGATTCTCTGATGTGATTTGACGGATAATTATGAGCCAGGCGGGAGGAAGCCCTAAACTCAAGAGATAGTCATCATCATGGACGTCGAATAGACCCGGTTGATTTCTGTGTTGCTGGGCAAATTCTTGAGCGACTGACTCAATGGATTCAACAATTTGCAGCGCACCTGTTTTATCATTCAGTTCTATGCGGTGGCTTTCAGCCCAGTGGTAGGCATCATCGTGGTGACTGGCATAGAGTAAGGCCCAGGTTTCGCCTTCTTTGTAAATGATTGCTCGGAGACCTTTGCTAATGCGGGCAGACCAGAGGTTTTTGTCTTTGATTCGCTCTAAACGCTCTAAGCTAATTCCAGGATTAGCAGGATTTTCATAGAATTTGGGGATGAAGTCCGTTACTCGTTTTGTATCAGTGGGACTGAGGTTATTGATGGCCTTGAATAAGGACTTACAAACCATGACAACCATTAATTGACCTCCTGAAGCTGGTGGAGAATCTGCTGGCTAGCTTCGAGGGCGGTAGGACTAATAGCAATAAAGGCTTGAGATTTTTGTGCCAAAGCGTTTTGCATTGCTTGGCAGTTATGGGAAGTTGCATCCAATAGCACTAGGTTAGAACCGTTCAGGAAAACCTGAGCTGCATAGGTTCCGATTACTTTGCCTTTGATCGCAATGTCGCTGCCACACTCGATTCTGACATCGGGATGCTCTGATAGTTTCTCAAGAAGTTTGAGCCACTGGGGATCGAAGAGATCTGGATCGAAGGTTTCTAGAGACAGTTCAGCGCCAGCTTGATCTTCAGCAGCGACAAATGGGATGAACCAGGTGGGATGATCTCGGAGGGTTTGAGCCTGAGTTTTGCCCATGAGCAGTCTAGCCAGACGGTAGAAGTATTTGGCCATGGCCTGTTGATCGTCTAAGTTACTGGCCGGAATTTCAATCACCTCATAGTCTGTATTACGAAGCTCCTCACGAATGGCGCGATCGCGTTGTTGAGTTTCTGAACTCCCATGCAGGTGTTTACTCAGGCCATCTAGATAGATACAAATTCCTTCGATATCGTCATTCGTAGGGTCATAGAAGAAGTCTGGGATGGTTGTACCTAGAGGTTTGCCGAGGTCGATGCGTTTCTGAGCCACTGGCTCTGGGAAGCCTGCCCGCTTCAGCATTTCTTGCAATCTCGCTTCTGCGTTATTGGTGGGTTTATTGCCAGTGACGGCTTCAGCTTTGGGTAACTTGGGAGGGATTTCGTGGCGGTAGACTAAAATATCCCCCCAGTCCAACAATTTTGCTAGGGCAGTATGCCGATTTAGAAATCGATGGAAATAGGCATTCCGAAAGGTGAACAAACAATCAATACAAGCCGTATCACAGCGAGAGGGGCATTCATGGGCTGTTACGATCGCAGCTTGAATCACCTCTGACCAGCGGGCCATGAGCTGTTCTAGCAGACCAGAGCCACCGGGCATAGGGTCGTAGAGTAAGATATCGACTTTTTCTTCGCCGGGATGAGCGATCGCGAGAATTTGTAAATCATCCAGTTCCATATCGAGGATGTTGGTGGCACCGTGACGAATGGTTTCCATTAGGCTATAAGCCACCTCGCGATTCTCACAATCTTGCAGACACAGGGTGTCTGCAACAATATCTGCGTAGAATCCAGTCGGTTCTATCCTTTGCCCGCAGCGTTGTTGATGATCGGTTTGGAAATGATTGAGTTCTGTGGGAGAGGCAAAGGGCGATCGACTCTGCCCGCAGACCAAACAAATTGAGTAACCTAGTTCTCCACTGCGAACGAGGCTAGTTGCCCCAACATTAACAAGGCGCAAGTGAACATTGCGGCGCAGGAGAACGGTTTGATCTTCCCAGGTATAGGCACACCCCCCATCGTGGCGATTTTGTTCGTATCCTAGAGTGGTGACGGGGAGTTGAAAGCGATAGTCTTCTTCATCTGAGATATTGGCTTGGTGGGGGAGGTCTACATCACAGATGGGGGCTGCCCGCAGGGTTGAGGCCGAGAGTCCCATACTGGTTGTGGCGGTGCCGATCTCACTGATCGCCTCATTGGCAATATCGACCTGAAACCGAATAGGTTCAGTCGGTTCTAAATGGTAGTAGCGGGGGACAAAACGATGGCCATTGGCATAGATGAGGTTGCCAGGGCTATATTCACGCAATGCTACGCCAGAAGGGCGGGGAAGGTCAAAGTCAGCAACCCAACCAGCACTGCGGGGAACCTGGGCGGTACCCTTTACGGTGCCAATATCTAATCCGTATCCCGGCAGAAACCCCTCTGAGGCGAGGACGCCGTAGGTATTGGTGTCGTCAAATCCTTCTGTTTCGCGACGCCGCCGCGATTGAATACCTTTGAGTTTTTTGATCAGCGATCGCAGCGTTGGAAAAGGGCATCCTCATCGGGATCGAGGGCACCTTTTTGCAGGCGATTTTCATTGAGGCGGCGGATTTGATCCATAGCCCACTGTAGTCTGCGCCAAAGGGCCTGAATGGCCGTGTTTAACTGAGCACCCATCTGCTGAATATGAGATCGCAATGCTTTTTCTGTGACTGCCAACTGATCTTCTGCGGGCCAACTGCGGGCAAATGCCGTGTGAATGTGTTCGTAAATGAGGGATTCATGCTTCTGAATCAGGGAGGTCAGAGGGCTGACATCCAGGGGCATTTCACGAACGGCACCATTCTCTAGAAAGAGATAAGATTTGACTTGTCCGGGGAAGCAGGTTTGCAGGGTTTGCTCAATCTCCTGGTGATCACCTGCTGTTAACGAATTTTCCGATCGCGCAAGCTGATGTAGCACCGTGAGGACGGCAGCATGGACATGTTTTGCCACCATTAAGGTGTTGCGCAAATTCAGGCGTGGGGGACTAATTTGTCCCTGGAGGAGACGGAGTGGGTCATTAAAATAAGCC
Source organism: Acaryochloris sp. CRU_2_0 (assembly GCA_012034865.1). GTDB lineage: Bacteria > Cyanobacteriota > Cyanobacteriia > Thermosynechococcales > Thermosynechococcaceae > Acaryochloris. The sequence goes on from JAAUOM010000101.1 coordinate 9,621, forward strand.
CGATCGTGACTGGCAGAACGGGCATAGGAGAGATTCACTGCCATGCGATGGCGGCGTCCGGCTCGGCCTGCCCGCTGCCAATAGTTAGCAGGTAGGGGGGGAATGTTCCGCATCAAAATTGCGTCTAAGGAACCGATATCCACGCCCATTTCTAGGGTCGGTGTACAAACCAGGGTATTGAGGAGTTCGCTTTCTCCCTTGAAGATTCGTTCGATGACCTCGCGATCGTCTGCGGGAACTTGGGCTGAATGTTCGCGGGGACGTAGCATGGCAAATTGCTCATCCAATACCCGCAAGTCGTAGTCATCGGGGTGTTCATTTTCCTGGGAGAGGATACCATTGCAGCGCCAGGTCATGCAGGCCATGCGTGGGGTGGGGCGAGTATAGAGTATAGGGCCGACGGCAGGTATTGCAGCGATAAACACCCCGATGAGAAGCTAGTCTCAGTTTATCGGCGTCGATCTGATAAACCCTTTCGCACTTTGCCAGACGGTTGTTGCTACTGCCATAGAGAGGACTGGGTACGAGGATTTTTAGCTCTTTCAGTTAAACAATGCCAGAGGTCATTGAAGAAGTCTTCGATCAGTAAGACCGAAATCCCCCACTGACGTGCAGCTTGACGGGCAGTGGTATCGCCTTTAGCACTGAGCCACTGCTGGACTCTAGCAGAAGAATCCTGGCCGCCCCGCTGTAGCTTTAAGCCTTTGGGGACTCCTTTGAGGAGGGGCATATATCCTCGCTGGATCTCAAAGTCGCCTTCCCTCCAGAAGCGTGAGAAAATTCGACCTTCTCGATCCAAGACAATGTTATTACGACGGGTAATATCCAGGAGTACGGCAATGCCATGAACCAGATCCTCGGGTGAGAGCTGGATTTGAGGTGCCCATTGTTGAGCAAAGGGGATTTCTGGCATCAAGCCACCATACTGGATTTGTAAACGCCCCCAGGGTTCAAGGCCAATACGTTGTTTGAGACCAGTGGTGATTTCTCGCAAAATCTGAATGCGCAGGAAGCGCTTGCGTTCTTCGTTGTGTTTAACACCCTCTGCTTCCTTACGGTGGACTCGCCAAACTTCAGGGGCAAGCGCACGGCTGAGTTCTTCATCGTGCTCCAATAGGGTATCCAGGTGGGCGGTTAGGTCGCCAATGGAAATCGATCCTTGCTGAATCTGGGCATCCATGAGGGCGCGTAGGCGGTAGCGGCGGGCATGATCTTGCATCCAGCCCGCTTGAAAGGCTGCATCTTGACGATTGTCTGAAAAGACAAGTAAGCGTTTGCGCTCCGCCTGTTGCAGCATATTTTGAGCCAGGACGTGAACGTCTGAAACCGTTGTAGCCCGAATCTGGCGGGCAGGTTCTCGATAGCGACCGAAGTTTCTGCGGCCCAGGGCTTGACAGGCAATACAGGCAGTCAACATGCCGGGATGGTCAGCTTTTTGCCGGACTGCGAAAAGTACCGTTAATTCACCGGATCGTCCACAGTGGGTGCATTGTTGGGCTGGCTTTGCATGGAGGGTGCCGCAGCTTCGACAAAAATAAAGGGGAACGGTTGAGCTGGGGTGATTACGATTCTCAGGGGATTCTTCTTCGTCATCGCTTTCTTCTGCGGTGATTAGACGATCGCACAGCAACAACCGCTTGCCTTGCAGTTCTTCAGCGAGGGGTCGCCATAGGGTTTGAGTTCCGTGAGCTTGTCCCCCTTCGGGGGTTTTGCCCGTAAACTTAACATCCTCAACCCAGTGTTCAAAATAATGTTGTCCGCAGGTGCTACAGGTTAAAACGGGCAGTGGATATAGTCCTTCTCCAGCGGCGTCAAGGCCAGCATCTTCGGCGGAGAGCCAGAGTTGGGGGCGGGTTTGTTGTTCGGGAAAGGTCACGACGGCACCGCCAACGCCCCGGACAAAGGCATGGATTACAGGACGCAACAGAGGGCGACCTTCTTTGCGTGAAGCTGCACCGAGGGCTAGCCAGATCAGGAGTTCTTCTTCGGAGATGGGGCGGCCAATTTGCTGTTTGAGTTGTCGAATTAAGTCGCTCAGGTGGCGCGGGTTTTGCAGGGCGATCGCCAGTTGATAAACCAGTTCGTTGGCGGCGAGGGCATCGTAGAGATCTTCCTGCCAGTTGCCAATTGTTAATTTATCCCCGGTCATGCGTTGATAGACGGTTGCCACCAGAGAACCAGCGGTTTCTTCCGACTCAACGGCATTGAGAACGTACTGTAAATGGGTGGCTGGATCGCCTTTCAGGGGGGTGGGTTGTTTGCGCCGTTTTGCCCAGACTTCGGTTTCGTATTGTTCGCCCACTAATTCCACTTGAGATTTGGAGACCCCAAAGAAGCGAGCCGCAAAGTCGCGTCCTGCCTCTTTTCCTTTGTCAGGGTCTGCGATCGTGGCGGAGGTGGCGACACAGATGGTTTCGTGGGGTTGTTTGCCACAAAAGGTGCGCAGACGGCGGATCAGGCAGGCGGTTTCGGCTCCGGTGGCTCCGGTGAAGGTGTGGGCTTCGTCAAAGACGAGGAAATCCAGACGGGCATTATCAAAAAGTTCAATATCCCGTTGGCGAGTGAGCAGGAGTTCGAGTTGTTTGACGTTGGTGAGTAGGACGCGGGGTTGTTTGCCAGGGGTGCGCATTTCTTCCCGAGATACGCGCTCTTCCGGGGGATGCACGGCATCGGGGCGTTTTTCCTGTTGGATTTTAGCAACAGCATGGGTGTAGTCGGCTTTGGAGGCTCCGGGTTTGAGGCGTTTACCGGAAACCTGGGCGGTTTTTTCAGGGGTTTTGCCGATGTACATGCCAAAGGAGATGCCTGTGCCTGCTAAGAGTTCTCGCAGACGGCCTAGCTGGTCTTCGGCAAGGGCATTCATGGGATAAACGATGACGGCAACAACCCCTTCAGGTGTACCCTGATCGCGGAGGTTGAGGCAGTGACTGATGATGGGGTAGAGAAAACATTCTGTTTTGCCGGATCCGGTACCTGTGGAGACGAGGATATTTTTTTGTGATGGATGTGGCGGATGGCCATGTCCTGGTGGCCGTAGACCGCAGGGTGGGGCACCAGTCTTTTCATGTGGGGATGAAAGATGCCTTCGGTGATCAGATCGTCTACTTGGGTTCCTTCGCGAAAGATGCGGCTCAGACTGATGTAGGGGCCTTTGAGCAGGGGGGTGGAGCGGGTTTTCTCCAGGTTGAGCAAGGTGCGCATTTGCTCGTAGAGGTTGGTGTCTGCAAAGGGGTAGGCGGTGAGTTGATAGCGCAGGAAGTCGCTAACCACTTTTTCGGTGTAGACGATGGGGTTGAGCATAGTTAGTCTTGTCCGTAGGCAATGCAGGCATAAATATCAGCGGCTTTGAGGCCGGAATAGTCTTCGAGGAGTTCTGGAATGGTCATACCGCTGGCAAGAAAGTCAAGGATCAGTGAAACCCAAATGCGATGGCCCTTGATGCAGGGTTTACCAAAGCAGATGTTGGGGTCGATGGAGATGCGGGATAGCAGCTCGGGATTCATGGTGTTCATAGACAAGATTCGAGAGAGAATGTCCGAACGGATTGCATTCGGCTGAAATGGTTAGTATCTAGTAAATATATGGCTTAGGCTTGAATTTGGGAGCGGGTTTTGTAAGCAGTTTGCAGGCAATCTTCAAAGTCACGCCTGCCGAGGTTTCGGTGTGACTGAGGAAGGCGCTAGCGGCGAGGCGAAAATTACTAGGGATATCGGAGCGTTGGGTTGCGCTTGGGGTTCTAAAATCTGAGCTGTTAGACATCTTCCAGAGCTATCTTATTCTATTTGATAGCTGTAGTTGACAATCAATCATGTGTCAACTACAGCTATCATATGATAGAGGTTCGCCAAACAAAAATATTTGACGACTGGTTTAAGGGCTTAACAAGGTCAAAGAACTTGCTAAACAACTGGAAGATTAAGTGATGGCAATCAATACGATTCGTTGGGATGCGGCAGAACATCTTAAAACTGAAGAGGATATGCAACTCTATTTAGAGGCTTGTCTTGAGGAAGCGGGGGATGACCCCACCTTGATTGTTCATGCGCTAGGTGTGATTGCCCGTGCCAAGAATATGAGTCAGTTATCCCGAGTGACAGGTATCAGTAGGGAAGGACTGTATAAAGCGTTATCTCCTGAGGGAAATCCCACTTTTTCAACAGTCGCCAAAGTGGCTAAGGCACTTGGCTTTAAGCTAACGGTTGAACCGATATAGATTATCTCGTTAGTAGTAATTTAAAAGTAAAGTCGCTTGGAACCACGTAGACATCATGGAAACTAAAACTATCACAATTCGTGTTAATGCTGAGGTCGCTCGTATTTTTGAGGCAGCCTCTGAGGAGCAGCGTCAAAAACTGGAAGCATTACTTAGCCTCAAACTTGGTGATGCAACTCGAAGCAAAAGACTTCTGGAGGAAGTGATGAGTGATATTAGTCGGAATGCTCAAGCACGAGGATTGACCCCAGAAACCTTGGACTCAATTTTGAATGAGGAATGAAGTGCGCTATGTTTTTGATACAAATGTGATTGTTAGCGCGCTTCTGTTTGAGAACGGCAAACCTGCTCAAGCACTTCGCTATGCCTTGGCAAATGGAGAAGTATTACTTTCACTTGACCTTTTGGAAGAACTGAATAATGTACTGGGGCGCGAAAGATTTAATCGGTATTTAACCAGTGAAGAGCGGGAGGAATTTTTAGAAGCTTTAATAGAACGAGCAGGTTTGGTTGAAATAACCGAGAATGTGCAAGAGTGCCGTGATCCTAAAGATGACAAGGTTTTGGAGTTGGCATTAAATGGGGAAGCGCAGTACGTCATTAGTGGCGATAAGGATTTGCTCGTATTGCATCCATTCCGTGATGTATTGGTGATGACAGCAGATGAGTTTCTGAAGACGATTGAGGCTAGGTAGATAAACTTCATGAAGAAGGAAATTGGATTGAAATGCTTCCTATAGAATCTGTACAAGATTTAGAAAAATATCCTGAATTCACAGCGAGATTCCGAAAAAATTCAGAATCATAAGACACATTTTCTAACCACTGTATACGGTGGAAAGGTACGTTATGCTGTCTTCATGCAGCACCACCGTCTGTTGATGCGACAACGTTAGCCAGATTAGAATAAATCGAGCTGCTGGGTTTCATCTTGGCTTCTTGTGCTTTTCTGAAAAGGCACGACTAGATTTATTTCTGGTTCCCCTTCTTCCCCGGTGGGAGAAGGGGTTAGGGGTTGAGGGGGATTTCCCAGCAGTCGCCTGAGATTTTCGGCATGTCGATCGCATTCTTCCCAAGATTCTTCAGGGGTGCCTTCGAGTTGCCAGGGTAGGAAACGATCGCCCAGGCGAGAGGCGACGGGTTGGGGTTCTTTGGCGCGATCGCCATGACCCAAACCATAGTCGGCAAGGCGTAGGGTTTCAGGAAGCATCCAACCTTCTCCATCGTTGAGGTTGAGGAAGGCATCCATGCCAATTTCTTTGAGTTCGTGGAAGGCTACAAGGGAAAGAACTGTATGGCGTAATTCGGGATCTTTTTCTTTATC
>JAAUOM010000229.1 GCA_012034865.1 Acaryochloris sp. CRU_2_0
TTTTGATTGGAGTGGTGGCCATTTCCATGACCCTGTTTTGGCAGGCGGGGATTCAAGACGGCTAAGGATGGTCCCCTTTCGGTGTTGGTTGCTGCTGGCCCTCAACTCGCCTGGGCGATCTTGGTGGTGTTCTTGCTGAGCAATTCCTATGCCAATGCCTACAAGATCGCCAATACCACCTGGCGGTTTCGGACGCTAATGCGAGACCGCACCCAGACGATTGTCTTTGCTAACACCCAGATCTCGAATGCCATTGCCAATGAGATCTACAATGCCCGGTTTGGTCAGGCCGTGAGCGAAAAGCTAGCCGAATGCAGATCGATGCCCTTCCCTGCCGCCCAAGTCCCCCAGATCGTGCGACCGGGACCGGGGGCGGAGCTTCCCCTAGAGCAAAGCCAACCTATGACTTTCTAGAATGTCTGAAAACGCTAGAGGCCGAAGTTCAGTCCTCCTACGCTGCCCTACAGCGGGACTGTGGCAAAGATTTGCAAGATTGCCGAATCGTTCAAGACAAAGCCCGCGACTTATCCAGGCAAGTCAGTGATGGAGTGAAACGGATTGAGAAAGTCTTTGTGAGTACGGGGTCTCCTGGACCCAATGGACCAGGCCGCATTCCTGACCCATATATCGTAGGAGCGGACTTCTCTGCTGTTGGCGATGCGATTGCTGCGGCCTTATCGAGTGTGGGTGATTTTGTGTACATCAACCTCGTGGAATTGGGTAACACCATTTATACCGCCAGTATTGAAACAATGTTTATGTTGGGGGGTCTGTTTTTCCCGATCACCATTGCCTGGTCCCTGATTCCTGGTAAACGCCAAATTCTCCTCGATTGGTTTGTGGGCATTCTCTCCATCATTATTTCTGAGCAGATTTACCTGATCTTGATTGGCGTGGTGGCCGTTCTCGCGGGTCTGCCGCAATTCCATGAATTTGGGCCAAGACTATTCTTAATCACGATAGGCATTTCAGGGCCGATTCTCGCCACTGTCGGCGGCGGGGTATCTGGAATTGCGATGGCCAGAACCTATCGCGGGGTGGCCACGGGTGCTGTGGGTGCCGCTTTGACCATTGCCTCTGGTGCGGCGTTTACCCTCGCCTATCGGATCAATTCTCATCGACAACTGAGGAGAGCGTAATGACTTCTGACCTTAAGACCATGCTGATCTTCAGCGCGATAGGAATTTATGTTGTCCTACTCGGCTTCCGTAAGGAGTTTCGGGCTAACACGATCACGATCTTTCTGGCGGCGGTGGTGATCATGGCTCTGATTAGCGCTCCCTTGGGTCTCCAGTACCTCAGACACTGGATTGAAGGGGTGCCCCTGAAACTAGAGCTGAACTACTTCTGGGGACTGATCGCCTACTGGCTGGGTCTCAAGCTGTGTGATAGCAAGCTGCCGGGGTTTCAAGTGGACTGGAGTTCCTACATGCGCTGCTCGATCTGTATCTTTGCGTTCTATTACTTTCTAGCGTTGTCCTTCGGTATCCACAAAGTCTTGTTCATGTTCTTGTGTTGGCCTGCCCTCGTGTGTACACCCCTGTTCCTTCTGATTCCCTGGCTCCCAGATCCCCCTGTCATTTATCTCGATGATGGAGATTGGTTCTGATGCTGAAAAATCCATTCAATCGATATCTCAAACCCTGCGACGGTTCAAGGCATTGCCCATCACTTTGGTACTGATGGTGATTATGGAATTGTCCGTGTATGCCAATGTCGGCAAGACTCCGATGGGGGGAGCTTCCTATCGTTTTGTCCAGCTCCAAAATGGCCAGACCATTGAGGCACAAGCCGTTCCTGGTGTCTATCGCTCTGAAGAGGTGGTGGCGAGATTTGCCGGAGACATCCTCACCCTCGGCTACAAGTGGGACCACAACAAGCAAGATGCTGAGGTGAAGCGTCACCTGTTCCCTGCTAGCTATTATCTCACCGCCTTGCTGATGAAGGAACCCGCGAGAACTCGTTGGCTCAACACGTTTTACTACAAATATGGCAAGGGCATGAACAGCTCTCAGATGGGAGTGGATCGGCGGAATCTGGACTACCACGTTATCCTCACCAGAGATCCCATTGTCACTCCCCAACAACCCGGCCATTGGCTAGCTGAAGTTAGGGCGATGCGGTTTGTCACCAACGCCGATGGACGAATTGTGACGAGTGAAAAGCTTGGCTTTGAGTTCACCCTTGCCGCTATCAATCCCAAGATGGATGCGGTGTGGCAGCTCGATCCAGAGCTAGCACCCTACATGGAGCAGTATTGGGCGGATGGCTTAGCCGTCGTTGATTTTGTGGATTTAGGAGGTGTGTGATGATCAAGCGGTGGCTTAACGCGCTGACAAAGCGCATCAAATTCCTCCACCTAGCGATCGCCCTGGTGTTTCTGCTGCAAGGGGCGGTTCTCGCCAAGGTCACTCGTCCTCCTGTGGGGGATTATGAGGTCTTCCATCAAGTCTATGGAATCCGCTCAGGAGCTGCCCCCACTGAGCCGGATCCAGAAAAGACGAAGGAAAAGATAGGGCTGTTTGCCGCCAATCTGGTTCGCTCCGGGTTTGACTGGCAACCCCAGCAGATTGCAACGGAAGAAGGCATCCAGTACCCCAAGAACTTTCATGCGGCTTCGTTTTACTTTGATCTAGAGTCAGACTTACGTCAAAAGTGGCTCTTATCGAGGATTAGCCGCTATCAAAAGGCTAAATTCCCCTTTGAACGCTTCCTCACGGGTTCCTACCTCTCCAGCGTAGAGCTGAGCGCACCTCCCCAAGTCAAGCAGATCTCCAAAAACCGATGGCAGGCAGAAGTGCGGGCGGTCAGAGTCGTAATTGAGTCAGGCCAAGACCGAAAAGGAGCGGCCTTCAAAGAGCGTTTGGGGTTCGTATTTGGAATTGAGCAGGTTACCCCTCGTCTGGGTCATGAGTGGGGATTGGAAAAACAGACCTCGGACAAGTGTTGAACAAAGTCCAAGCGGATGGATTGCGAATTATTGAATTTCAGGATTTAGGAACAGAAGCATGAGTAATCAGGAAGTGCAACAAGGTAGAGAACTCTTTACCCGCAACGAGCAGGACGAAATGCTAACTGCTCTAGCTCAGCCGTTGAGCCAAGATCGGCCTATTGCCAGATTGGAGACAGGTCTTGAACCAGGGGGACGAAAAACCCACCGCTGGTATATGAATACCAAATATCAGTTTGTGGGGATTGGCGGTTTGATGATCCTAGTTGGGCTGGTGGGTCATCATCTCATTTTCGGGGGTCAGAAATCCCCTGATGTGGTCGCCAGGGAGAATAAGACCATTCAGGAGTTGCGAACAAAGCTGAAGCAACGCGACGACGAAGATGCGGCCAAGACCAGAGAGAATGCCTCCTTGACCAAGCCGCTCAGTTTGAGGCCATTCCGATTACAGTGCCCAAAAACCAGAACAGGAAACCCCTTGCCCCTGCTGTGATGCCAAGGCAACAACCCGTTACTCCTAGGAATATAGTCAGGATTCCAAGAACCCAACGAGTAATCCCCCTTTTCCGCCCTCAACTTCCTCGACCCGCGTCTAGACCTCAAGTTGTGGCTAATCGGGGTACACCCAAACCTAGCCTCAATGACTGTATTGACATTGCTCGACAAGGGTTTAAGGTGCCTGCGTGTGCATCCTATCGGATTCAGGAGAAAGCGAATCCCCAGCAGCAGCCGATTGCGTTTAACAAAACCCCCAAGCCCACTGCCAAGCAGCCTATCCAATTAAAGCGGTTGAATAAGCCAACGACGGTTGCCTATACGCCGAAAGCACCGAAAGCTAAGCCATCGTATCAGGTTAACTATGCGGCAGGGGAGATTCAAACTGTGGATCAGTTCCAAGAGGAGTTCTATGGATCAGGTCAAACCAGCGCTCCTCAACTGAGTCGGATGACGGCCAAAGTCATTGATCATGTTGAATGGCTATCCCCTGAAGATGCCCAAAAGGTGATTATTC
>JAAUOM010000102.1 GCA_012034865.1 Acaryochloris sp. CRU_2_0
TGGATAGGTTGTCCGGCTCCCCTCTCCCAAAATTGGGAGAGGGGCTGGGGGTGAGGGCGAGAATATACAGGTTAATAAATTCATGATCCATGGAGAATTAACTCACTTAATTCGTCTTTGCCTCTGGTTTGGCTTGTGCGGCAGCAGCCTGAGCAGCAGCGGTAGCTTCTTCTGCGCTCAGGGGCACATAAGCATGCAAATTGAACGTGGATTTCACGACATTACGGGGTTCTCCCGGCTTATCTGTGGTTTGTAGTTCCATAGATAAATCTCGAACGACTAAGACGGTTTGCAACTGATCAATGGCTTGCATAATCTGCAAGGTTTGGTTGAAGGTTCCTTGAAAGGAAACAGCGGTCACCTGTCGCTTAATCTTGTTGTTGAGGGTTTCTCCTAGGGAACTATCTGCAACAACCCCCGAAGTTTCATAAGTGGGTTTGAAGGTCAATAGCTCGGCATTTGTCGAGACAATCACGCGGTTCAAGTCAAGCAAGAGGGTATCTAGGGCTTGTTGGTCGGAAAACAAGCCGCGCACGTCCTTATTTTCTTGCTTGGCACGGTTGACTTGAGCGACAATCGCATCCACCCGCTGAGCCGTTGCCTCTTTTTGTTCTAAATCCGTTTTCTTCTGCTCAACCCGGGTTTTAATCTCTTGGTATTCTGATAATTTAGGTGAAACAAACTGGGTGGCAGCATAGACTGCTAGACCTATACCAGCAACTGCCACTAAAGCACCCGTGATGGTGGGGGTAAAGGTAATCCCGAATAAGGTGGGATAGGAAGGCCCCAAATCATCTTCTCGTGGAAATCCACCCGTAACCGTCATGGATTCATTACTCCTTTTTGCTTCAGTAACCCAATGCGTGCCGCCAAACCTGTTGCCCCTTTGGCGTTTAAAACTTGCAGTAGCTCAGAAGCAGGGACATCGTTAATGGTGGTCTCTATTTGATTTTCCACAAGAGAGACTTGAGTCTTGTCATTGGTTTTGCGCTCCGACGACATCAGTTTGGTCGAGGCAACCGTGAGGAATGGCGACTTTCTCAAGGTGAGGACAAAGTCATTGACATCGTTAAAAGAGATGGCATTGCCCGTAATTGCCAACTGAGTCGGGGCAGCTAAGGCAACCATAGTTGGGGCTGGCGCATTGGGTTGACCCGTCTGCTGTGGCTGGGCAGGGGGGGCTGCCGCTTTTTGTTCAATTTTGGTGACCTGCAAGGTGGGGGGGACGCGATCGCGAATATCTTGCAAAGTCGCTGACCAAGGCTTGATTTGATTGAAGATCGTAGCTAAGGCTTGGGTTTCAGCTTTAACTTGCTGCTCTTGTGCTTTCAGACTATCGACTTCTGCTAGCTTCGGTGCTAATTGGGCAAGTTCACCGTCTAGTTTTTCTTCTTCTGCCATCAGTCGTTGGTTGAGAAATGACATCACCCCAAAGCCAATTAAAACCAACCCTAAGGCTGCACCTCCTATCCCCAAGCCAATAAATAATGGGGCTTTATTCCCACTGTCATAGCCGGGAGAGGATACAATTTGTTGGCCAAATTCTGGGCGGTCATTTAATAGGTTTATATCAACTGAATACATCCACTTATACCTCTCGCATCCCAAGACCCATGACCACACCCAAGGCAGGACGTTTTGCGATCGGGATATTCTCAGAATTTTGAATCTCTAACGTATTGATTGGATCCACAACCGTTGTGGTTAGTCCTAAACGTTGCGTTAAAAACTCATCAATCTGCCCTAAGCTTGCGCCTGGTCCTGAGACAAAGACTTGGGTAATATCTAGATTCTCACCTTGGTTCAGATAAAAATCGATCGAACGGCGCAATTCATCCGACAGATCATTGAGCATTCTCAGAATTGCCGCAGAGCTAGGATTATTGGCTGTACTGTCGTTCACATCTAAAGGAACCGTCATCCCCTGCAATAAATCTACTCCCATGGATCCGGGGAGGTTCATGGCACGACTCAAGGCATTCGCTAAGTGATGGGTACCAATGGGAACCTTACGATTAAACTGGGGAATTCCATCCATGACGATACTAATTTCCGTCCCATCAAAATCGATATTGACTAAGGCCACGGCCTCCCCTTCCATAAACTGGAGGAGTTGACTTCGCAAGGTTCTGATTAAGGAAAAGCTACTGACTTCTAGAACCTTAAGATCCAGCCCAGCTTGCTGAAAAACAGCGAGGTAGTTTTCTGTAATGTCTTTTGGGGTGGCTACCAAGAGAACTTCCACCCGTTCAATGCCATCTTCGTCAATGTCTGTGCCCAACCGTTGGAAGTCAACATCTGCTTCTTCTCTGGGGAATGGCAGGTAAATGGCTGCTTCTTGGTTGAGAACCATATCCCGCAGTTCCATTTCATCCAGTTCCGCAGGCAACCGAATCAGGCGAATGACGGCTTCCCCAATCGGGACAGCGCTGATGACACTTTTAGCTTTGATTTTATGTTCACTGATGCCTTGACGGATGGCGTCAGCGATGGCATCTGGATCTTGAATCCGGCCATCTTGGAATGCCCCTACTGGCAGCGGAATAGCCGCAAAAGAAGTGAGGTTTGTTCCTTGCTTCTGTTGCTTTAATTGCACAATATTGACACTATCAGGGGTTAACTCAACGCCTATCCCTTGATTGGAATTGGAAAACAGACTTTTGAATGCAGTCACCACAGGTACGTCCGCTACAGGCTGAATAACAATATGGGCAAAATCTTCAGATCTACAATGTTTGACGTGTGAGGAAGGATTCGATGCTGTTGGTGAGGATACCCACTTTGTTGGGCACAATCAACACCTTCCAGAAATGATCTACTATCCCACAGATGACAGGATTGGATCTGGAAGGGCAAACAAACAGTGAACTGGAGTGGGCTGAGGATATCCTCTCCGTCAGGATACCCAGGTTTCCCCTAAGGTTGTACTATATCCCAAAAAATGCTGATATCTCTGAAAAAAGGCCTGAATTACCTATGTCTTCCCCCTCTATGGAAAATGAATTTCGGCTAGAAACCGATAGTATGGGCACTATTGAAGTGCCGAGCGATCGCTATTGGGGTGCGCAAACCCAGCGATCCTTAAAATATTTTGCCATTGGGGATGACATTATGCCGAGGGCAATGATCCGAGCCTTAGGGCTGGTCAAGCAGGCCGCAGCCATGGTGAATCTTACCTTAGGTCGGCTTTCTCCCGAAGTGGCAGAGATCGTCATTTCAGCCGCCACTGAAGTTGTCAACGGGGAGTGGGATGATCATTTTCCCCTCCGTATTTGGCAAACGGGTAGTGGTACCCAAACCAATATGAATGCCAACGAGGTGATTGCCAATCGTGCCATTGAACTGGCGGGCGGACAGTTGGGGAGTAAACAGCCCTGTCATCCCAATGATCATGTCAATCTGTCCCAATCTTCTAATGATGTGTTTCCTACAGCGATGCATATTGCTGCAACCGAACAAATTGTCCAGGGTCTACTGCCCCAAGTGATCCATCTACGCGACACCCTGGCAATCAAGGCAGAAGCGTTCCAAGATATTGTCAAAATTGGTCGTACCCACCTCATGGATGCCGTTCCCCTCACCTTGGGTCAGGAATTCTCTGGTTATGTGGCTCAACTGGATCAAAATCTAGAGCGCATTGAAAGTGTCTTACCCCATCTCTATGAATTGGCCTTAGGCGGAACAGCGGTGGGAACCGGGCTGAACACCCATTCTGAGTTTGCGGAGCGAGGGGCTGCCCAGATTGCGGCACTAACCCAGTTACCCTTTGTGACAGCACCGAATAAATTTGCCAGCTTGGCGGCGCATGATGCTTTAGTGATGGCAAGTGGAACGATGAAGACCCTGGCCTGTAGCCTGACTAAAATAGCCAATGATATTCGCTGGTTGGCGTCAGGACCTCGCTGTGGCTTGGGTGAAATCACCTTGCCTGCGAACGAACCGGGGTCTTCCATTATGCCAGGGAAGGTTAACCCAACCCAATGTGAAGCCCTAACAATGGTTTGTGCTCAAGTGATTGGTAATGATGCTGCGGTTAGTTTTGCAGGGAGTCAGGGTAACCTAGAGCTGAATGTTTTTAAACCCGTGATCATTCACAATCTGCTTCATTCAATCCGTCTGCTCACCGATGCTTGTAGCACCTTCACCCAATATCTTGTAGTGGGGATTCAGCCGAATTCGTCCCAAATTCAAACCTATCTCAATCAATCCCTAATGCTGGTGACAGCACTGACCCCTCGGATTGGCTATGACCGCGCAGCTCAAGTTGCCAAACAGGCCCATCAACAGGGTCAAACCTTGCGAGAAGCTTGTGTAGCGTTAGGCTTTTTAACGGCGGCAGAATTTGATCAATCGGTGCAACCTGCTCAGATGACCTATCCCACAGCCTAAGGCAGGAACCATTCAACCTGAAGAGGGCAATGGCTTTGATTTTTTATTTTTGGTTAACGCTATGACTCAATTTCGGATGTGGCCTGCTGCGATCGCAACCCTCATGCTCTTAACTCCAACCCTTATCACCACCTCCAGCTTTGCCCAGGAACCCTCAACAGCACAACCTTCAACCCGTCGCACACCCAAACGACAAACTCATGCTGTCAGTGGTGTTATCTTTGAAACCCCAATGGGCTTTTCTGAAGTCAAATCCCTGGGCAATGATACGGTTGGGGTTGTCGCCCAAAAAGACAGCCGAACCTTAAAGATTCGCATGGCCATCCTTAATCCTGAATGGCCAGAACTCGTGAACATGGCCGACGAAGAGTTGTTAAGCTATGCCAAAACCACGTACTTAAGCATCAACGCCCCTGCTCGCGAGTATCATCAACGTCGATTTCTGGGACAAACCCTCACAGGAGAGGTGCAATACAAGCGAACCAATCGCGGCTATACCGTTGTAGAAATCTATCTGCTGCCCCTGAGTAATGGCACTAAAGTTGTACTGGCTTTGGAAGCGGATACAGATTTGCCCTTGCCCCAAGTGGAATATGCGTTTCGTACCGTCTCCAACACAATGCGTGAAGATCCAGAATTTCTTAAAAAAATTAAGAAAAAACGCTGAATAGTCAGCCCATTAAAAATTAAGAATGAAAATGTTTTTCCTCCATTCCAAAGGAATGCAATCTTTTGTGCTTTCTTTTAAGGGCTTATCTGGCAACTTACATCTTCAAATTATTTACATTTTCATGGAAGTTCAGTAGAGATCGTAGTTTTACGCAAAGCCCTTAAGAGTATGCTTCTCTAGCAGATAAGTGCGATCAATTCAAATTGTTTTGGTCTTTAGCTTGCCGTGATACACTAATCAAAACCAACCCTTATTAAAAGGTAAGTTTAGTAAAATCAAGATTATTAACAAATATTAACAAATATTGCCTAGATAGGCTTTGTCAATTACTAAAAAATTCATCATTTGGAAACCCGGAGAATCGTCCTTGAAACAAACTTTTCAAAGCTCCTTGAGACAAACCTTCCAAAGTATGGGTACCTTTCAGAGTTGGTCTCTGTTTAGTGCCGCCATGTTTTTGGTCTCTTTGCCGGTATTGATTCAGGCACCTTTGGTGAGGACTTGGCCATGGCTAAGTTTGATAGCAACGGGAGGATGGCTTCTGGGAAGTTATGGCTTACTCCAGCAAGAGCGCACCCAAATTTGGGGCGATTTGATCTTTGGCTTTGCCTTAGCCTGGTTCTCTGGTTCCATCTATTGGGGCTGGTTTCGGGCGGAACCCCTGTTGCATGTTCCCATGGAAGCCATTGGCTTGCCTGTAGCGATCTGGGCGTTGCTCCATTCACGCTTGAGAATTGGGTCTTTGTTTTTCTTAGGCTCCTTAATTGGCTCGACCGTTACAGATATTTATTTTTCTTGGTCGATCTGATGCCCACTTGGCGGGTTTTGATTCAGACCGATCAGACTGAAGCCATGGCTCTGCTCCCTCAAGCCTTGGAACATACTCAAACTCCCCTCGGAAAATTCTGGGCAATGGTCTTGATTGTAGGACTGTGTGTCCTTAGTATTCGTCCCTTGCTGAGTACCGAGGCTTGGTCAGGTCAAAAAGAACAACTGTGCTGGTGGGTCTTTTCTGGTTCAGTCTTGGGTACTTTGCTGGTGGATAGTTTGTTTTTATTAGTGGCAACCCAGTTTTAGTGCAATTGACAGGTGCTGATTCCGCTCTGACAAAAACACAACTGAGACGTCAATTGTTAGTGCAGCGGCAATCAATGCCTGCTCAGCAGTGGTGTCTTTTGAGTCAAATTCTCTGCCAACAGTTGCAGCGATCGCCTGTATGGCAGCAAGCGCAGACGGTCTTGGCCTACATGACGTTTCGCCAAGAACCCGACTTGAGGGAGTTATTGACACAAGCTGAACAGTCCCATCAATGGGGTCTGCCTCGCTGTGTTGGTCAAGATTTAGTCTGGCACCGTTGGCATCCCCAACAGTTAGAGGTGCTACAACCCAGTCAGTACGGTATTCTCGAACCGCCTTCTAACTTACCCCTTTTAGGGGCTACAGAAGTTGATCTGATCTTGGTGCCCGCTGTGGCGTGCGATCGCAACGGCTTCCGCCTCGGCTACGGAGGTGGCTACTACGATCGCCTCCTAGCTACCCCCACTTGGTCTACGGTTCCCACTATCGGCATTGTCTTTGAACAAGCCTACCTCGATCATCTGCCCACCGATCCTTGGGATCAACCCCTAGATGCTATCTGCACCGAGAAAGGTCTTTTCTTTAACTGAGCTTTATTATATGGAACACCCTGCTTAATTTAATATCAAGAATGTTCTTAGTTAATCAGAGTCTATGGATCGATTAGTGCGACAGACACTTTCCTATCTGATCAGTATATTGTTTGCTGTAGTTTTCCTTTTAGCAATAATCCACCCCACTCTGGCCGCCAGCCAACAGGATGTAAACACAGCCCGCCAGTGGGGATATGAAGGCGTAACCGATCCTAGCCATTGGGCAGCTCTAGAAGCCGACTTTGCCCTTTGCAGCACAGGTCAATCCCAATCGCCGATTAACCTGCGATCTGAAGCTGCGATCGCTCACAACGAGACCCTGAATATTGACTATCATCCCTCACCGTTCAATGCAGTGAATACGGGACGGACTTTGCAAATGAACTATGCTTCGGGTAGTCAGATTTCCCTAGATAATGAGAACTACAAACTCGTGCAGTTCCATTTTCATGCCCCCAGTGAACATCTTATTGAGAGTAAAACCAGTGAGATGGAATTGCATCTCGTCCACAAGAATGCTAACAATCAACTAGCTGTTATTGGTGTCATGATCGAGCCAGGTAGTCCCAATGAGACCCTAGAAGAGCTTTGGGATCATATCCCTACTGTAGGAACCAAACAATCCCTTGATCTGCCAGTGGATGCCAGCCGGCTCCTACCTGATGATCTCAGTTTTTATCACTACCAAGGCTCCCTGACCACGCCCCCTTGCAGTGAATCTGTTAACTGGGTTGTCATGAAACACCCCATCCAGGCTTCATCCCCACAAATTGAGACTTTTAAATCCTACTTTCACACCAATGCTCGACCCCTTCAAGCCCTGCATGATCGGGCAGTACAGTTTTCTCAATAATGTTTTCTACTGCTTAAGAAGTACCCGAAACCTCTAACCCTTTGGTAAGCTGACACCATCTACCGTCAGCAGGCATAGCGCGCCGCTGGTGGTCGGGCAAAGGACAAAGCCTAAATTACGAGGTAAACCATGATCCAATTTGGGCGAGAGATTACGGGTGACCTCAAAACAGCCGCTGCCCGTGAATGGTTGGTGACGAATGGTATCGGTGGATATGCTGCGGGTACAGTAGCGGGACTCTTGACCCGTCGATACCACGGTTTGCTAATCGCCGCCTTAAAGCCACCCTTGGAGCGGATGCTATTGGTGACCAAACTGGAGGAAACCCTACGCTATGACGGGGAAGCATATAACATTACCACCAACCAATGGGCAGACGGTAGTATTGCTCCTCAGGGGTACCGCTATATTGAGCAATTTAAGCTGGAAGGAACCGTTCCCTGCTGGCACTATGCTTGTGCCGATGCTTTGTTAGAGAAACGGGTGTGGATGCAACGTGGTGCCAATACTACCTATATTCACTATCAATTAGCTCGTGGTAGTGGCTCCCTTGCCCTTTCCATCAAGGCGTTGATCAATTATCGGGATCACCACAGCCAAACCCGAACGGATCAATGGCAGATGCAAACCCAATCCGTTTCCCAAGGGATTTGTATCACTGCCACGGACAGGGCTATCCCTTTTTACTTACTGGTGAGTCAAGGAGGCTTGGTCACTCACCATGACTGGTATCACGGTTTTGAGTTAGAGATGGAGCATAAGCGGGGGCTAGAGGATCAAGAAGATCATCTTCATATTGCCACCCTAGAAGTCGTCTTAACACCCCAGGACACCTTGACGGTTGTTGCTAGCACTCTACCCAACCCTAATTTAGACGGCGCTACAGCGCTTCTGGAGCATCACTTTTATGAAGAAACCCTGCGCGAAGAAATGCAGGCTGCTCAAAAACCAACAGTTATACCGCCTTGGATTGAACAATTAACTCTAGCGGCTGACCAATTTCTGGTGAATCGCCCCTTAACCGATGAACCAGAGGGCAAGACCATCATTGCTGGCTATCCCTGGTTTGGGGATTGGGGACGCGATACCATGATCAGCCTACCAGGGTTGACCTTGGCAACGGGGCGGCCTGCGATCGCGCGGACTATTCTCCGTACCTTTGCCCGTTATCTCGATCAAGGCATGTTACCCAATGCCTTTCCAGAAGGGAGCAAACAGCCCCATTACAATACCGTGGATGCTATTCTCTGGTATTTTGAGGCTATTCGCAATTATTACAGCGTCACCCAAGATGAGGAACTTTTACAAGATCTCTTCCCCGCCTTGGTTCAGGTGATTGAGTGGCATCGACAAGGGACTCGATTTCACATCCATGTTGAGGAAGATGGCCTCCTCTATGCTGGCGAAGTAGGGACTCAATTGACCTGGATGGATGCCAAAATTGGGGATTGGGTGGTGACCCCTCGCTGTGGCAAACCGATTGAGGTAAATGCCCTTTGGTACAATGCCCTGCGTATCATGGAACGGTTTGCCCAGTATTTGGGACAACCTCAGCAGATTTATCGACAGATGGCTCAACAAGTTCTAGAAGGCTTCCAACAGTTCTGGCAACCCAGCCTGGGATATTGTGCGGATGTACTAGGGGGTTCCCAGGGAGATGATCTAGCACTACGACCGAACCAGATTTTCGCCGTATCTCTGCCTTTAGTGGCAGGTGCGGAGGATTACCCGTCACTGTTGACGGCGGCACAACAAAAAGCGGTTGTTGAGGTCTGTGGTCGGCATTTACTATCCTCCTATGGGTTGCGATCGCTCTCCCCGGATCACCCTCAATACCAAGATAGCTATGGGGGCGACCCCTCCGCCGCGATAGTCAGTATCATCAGGGTACGGTTTGGGGTTGGCTATTAGGCCCCTATGTGCAAGCCCACTTGCGCGTCTATCAAAATCCCCAGGCAGCCCTAGCCTTGTTAGACCCGATTGTTAATCATTTACAGACGCAAGGTCTGGGCAGTATCAGCGAAATTTTTGACGGCGATCCGCCTTTTCATCCCAGAGGTTGCTTTGCCCAAGCTTGGTCTGTTGCCGAAGTCCTGCGAACATGGAGGGATATTACTCAGCACCAGAATCATGAGGGGCGATCGCTCTTGTAGCGTTTAGTCTTCTTGTAACTGCTCTGGTTCTAACCAAAAAATCTTGCCAAATCCACCGATATAGCGGATCCGCACAGGGTTAATCTCGTAAAGCTGAAAGCCATGAGTGTTTTGGTAGCCTTCCGATTCAGGGAAATCTTGAAAATACTGATTATATTTGGTCTCGTTGGTTGCACCCGTCGTCTCTATAGGAGTGGCTCGTCCCAAAATACAGACTCGCCCATGTTTTTGGGGATCTTGAGTGCCATCCTGCAAGTTTTCTAAGACAGTTAAAGATACCCGGTTATCTTGGATAATATTTTGGGTGTGTTGAGCCAGATTGCTAATAAAAATCAAGGGATGATGAAGATCGGTAAGGCTATAAGGGGTAACAGAGCCAAAGGGAAACCCTTCTACATCAACGGAATGGGTAGAAAGAATCCCAAAGCGTTGCTGCTCAATGAGCATCTTGACAGCTTTTGCTTCTAAGGGCATGAGATGAGTGACCTACTGAAATATCTGTAATCCATCCTTCATCTTAGCTGACCTCGCGGGAACCCCCGCGCTCTACCCGTAGGCGGAGCCGTGCCGAAGGCAATAGGGTGAGCGTCGGGATGAAAACAGGTGAGTTGAGATCCTTTGCCCGACTGCTCAGGCAAAAGGGATGTCCGATTTCAAGAACTCTTACTTGATATTTAGGTATTCAAGCAACGATCTTGGTGTTTTGATTATCCGGGTTGAAAGATGAAACTGACCTTATCTTCTTTCCCTAAGGCGATGCGATCTCCCGCTCGTAATCGATAGCGATCGCCAGGACGCAACGGTTGGCTATTGACATAGGTGCCATTGGCACTACCTGTATCTTCCAAATAATAACCATCGGGGTCAATTCGAATATCAGCATGAACCCGCGAGACAACATCACTATCTGGAAATCCTGAAACATCAATATCTGGGGGAATGCGATCGTTGGGCTTGCCAATGTGTACAAGATTGAGGTTTGTGGGTAAATCCACTATGGTGTTGGTACGCTCATGGAGCAAACGAGCCACAGCCAACTGGATCTGTGTAGCTCCGGCGGGCATCGGGGGTCGCTAGCCGGGGGGCTGCTCAGGCCTGGAGACTCCGATATAGGATTAGGAGTAGGTGGTGCAGCAGAAACCATAGGAGGAGGGGGAAATCCCTCAAAAGATGGAGCGGGGGGATATTCAACCGCAGCGATCGGGGAAACAACAGGCTGCTCAGGGGGGGATGAAATCGGCGGAGCTTCAGACTGAGAACCATAAGGCGGCATGACGGGTGCTATCGGTGAGGGGGGAGTAGAGGCAACTTCTGCCCTTGGCATCTCCGGCATCTCCAGGATCTGAGGCGGCGGAGGCAGAGGGGAATTCATGGGTGGGTTAGGCAGTATGACATTGGCCGTCGGTTGCTCACTCATCTCAGCCATCCCAGGGGTGGGAAAGACAGGTGGTGTTACTTCTGTAGGAGCAAAGCCCAAATTCACATCCGGGAATTCCGTCACTTCCACGACTTCATCAAGAATGGGGGGTGGATCGGGCAGGGGAATCACGACATCGGTGGCGGGAATGCTACCGATAGCTGGGGGTTCAAAACTGACGACATCGGTGGCGGGAATGGGTTTACCTACATTGACTTGCGTAGGGGCAGTGGCCATATCCATACTCGGTGGTTGAACCCCTTGCTGGAGCGAGGTGCCGCATTGAGAACAAAAGACCGCATCTTCGGGGACTTGGGCGTGGCAACTGGGACACGACGACATTTTCGGCAGTTCTACATAGCAGGCTTCACAGGTAATCGCTCCC
Source organism: Acaryochloris sp. CRU_2_0 (assembly GCA_012034865.1). Taxonomy (GTDB): domain Bacteria; phylum Cyanobacteriota; class Cyanobacteriia; order Thermosynechococcales; family Thermosynechococcaceae; genus Acaryochloris. Next base: position 11,538 of record JAAUOM010000102.1, read on the forward strand.
TCTGGATTAGAGTGGCCGCAGTTGGTGCAGGTAATCATAGATCTCCAAACCTTGTCATCACTTCATTCAAGATACACTGCGTCATGACTCAGTAATTTGTTACCGATCACAACTGTTTCGTCTCAATTTGCACTTCATCCCTCAGCCCAAACGCCCTATGTACCAAAACTCGATACAATTTGCAACAGAGCAAATTGAGTTGACCGTTTCAGACAAGGCTGATCGGAGCAGATTCAGAAGTTCAGAATATTTTAAACCCTAACGCTTGAATGCGGAGGATGCCTGCCTTGATGTCTTTATTAATGCTTGCTCTGCCTGCAAAAGATCCTGTTTTGCCTCTACAAGATCCGGTTTATATCTTTGGTGTGCTGTTGCTGATTTTGTTGGTGGCACCCCTCCTAGCCAAGCCCTTCAAACTGCCTGTATTAATTGTGTTGCTAGTGCTGGGATGTTTGTTAGGGAGTAATGGCTTAGGGGTATTAACCCGAGGTCCACAGTTGATCTTTTTAGAAAAGGCGGGACTCCTATACATTATGTTGCTGGCGGGGATGCAAATGGATCTGAGTAATTTGCGACGATTGGGACTGCGATCGCTCTTCTTTGGATTGCTGAACTTTGGTCTGCCCTTCATCGTCGGCATGATCTGCGCTCAAGGGATGCTCAAAATCGGACTGATTGACGCCTCGGCCACGCAATCCACCTTTTTGACGGTGGCAATAATGGGAATTTTGTTTTCGCCCCATACGTTGTTGGCCTATCCGATCATGATCCGCTTGGGGATTGTGCAACGCGAACCCGTTGGGGTGGCTGTCGGGGGCACGGTATTAACCTCCCTCCTGACATTAGTGGGGCTTACCTTGGTGCAAGCCAGTGCCAAAGGCCAGGTCAGTGCGGAGCTGTGGCTGAAGTTGGGTATTGGTTTACCCCTACTCATTGCCCTCTGTTTTTGGGGGATTCCCAAACTAGCGCAGCAGTTTTTTAACCCCAAAGCAGACATTCCCCTGAGCTTGCAGTTTATCTTTGTTTTAACGACCTTATTTGCGATCGCCTCCGCTACCCTGGGATTAGGGGTGGACTCGATTGTGGGAGCCTTTATTGCTGGCTTAGCCTTAAATCAGTCCATTCCGCTGCACAGCGACTTAATGAACCGCATTGATTTTGTGGGTAACAGCCTATTTATCCCGATCTTTATCGTATCTGTTGGTGTGTTGGCCAATCCCAAAATATTTGTCACTGCCCCTGGTAGTTTAGGCGTTGCTGCCATCATTATCAGCGGTGCGGTTCTGGCTAAGTTTGCGGCGGCTTGGATTGCGGGTCAGAGTTTTAAGTACAACTGGAATGAAGTCATGACCATTTGCAGCTTAACGATGTCCCGAGCGGCCTTGGTTTTGGTGATTGTCACCTCTGGGAAAGATTTAAAATTGGTAGATGAGCCTGTCTTTAATGCCGTGATTGCCTATATTGTGGTGACCTGTTTCCTAGGGCCGATCTTGGCAGAATGGTTTGGCCAACGGGTAGCTGCACAAGAAAGTGAGCTGAAGCCGATGGCGCAGGGATAGAAGTCAGCCAACCTTTGTTCATGTTTACAATGGAACATAGCTGACCATCGCCTATCCTCTGTTACCAGTAACCTTATGCCTGAACAAACTCGCCCATCTTGGGATGTAGGTCGTTTCCTGCAAACGCTCTCTTACTTTGAAGCAGTTCCCATCCTCAACTGGTTTCAAAAGATGATGCCTGGATTTATCCCGCCTGCCCCCCTGCTGTGCAAACTAATCTGATTTTTGATTTTAGCCAATCCACCCAAGATATTCGTCAACTTTGGGGAGCGGTTGATGATGTAGTTATGGGTGGGGTCAGTAATAGTGGCTTACAACACGATGGGGGTGTAGCCGTCTTTTCAGGTCATGTTTCTACAGCTAATTCAGGGGGCTTTGCCTCTGTGCGGACTCGGAATTTCGAGCCACCTTTGAATTTATCGGCTTATCAGGGGATTGAAGTGCAAGTAAAAGGGGATGGCCAGCGCTATAAGTTCTTGCTCCGTGATCAGGATTCCTGGGATAGCATTGCTTATGCCTATTCCTTTGATACGATCGCACGGCAATGGATCACAGTGAGAATTCCCTTTAATCAGCTTGTTCCTGTATTCCGAGCTAAAACCGTGCAGGATGCTCCCCCCATCCAATCTCAAACCATCCGAGCGATGCAGATTATGCTCAGTAAGTTTGAATATGATGGTGCCCTCAATCCCCGATTTACCCCTGGGGAGTTTCACCTAGCGATTAAAACAATTGGGGTATATTAAATTGCGAAGAAATCTTATCCGACTGCAAATTCTCTGTATTGTCTGGTATGGGGAGCTTGGTAGGCTAAGACAATGTCTTGTTTAGGACTGTCGATGTCTGCTGGATCAAGTACAAGGCGATCACGACTTTCCCAACCCAACGGGTAAACTGAATCTATACCCAGCTTCTGTAAACTTATGGGCTTTCTCTCAAGCCTAGCTTCTGTAAGTCTAGTCCAGTCTGAGGAGCCGATCGCAAAAACAGGTTAATCGGAATTCCTAGATTAATGCCCACTTTGCCACTGGTTTGATTGCCTTCCGCTCGACCATGAATGCCAATGACTTGACCTTCAGTATTGAACACGGGGCCTCCACTCATTCCTGGAGCCGTCGAATTGCCATAGAGTAGCTCATAGCCTTCAGATTCTCCTTTTTGCAACCCAGCGACTTTACCCTCGGTTACCAGATGGGTCGATTTGGTAATGGCGGTTCCTGGCAGAGGCCAACCCGATACATAAACATTGGCTCCCTGCTTGATTTGATCGGAGTTGCCTAGGCGCGCGATCGCATAATTTTGGTTACTCTGAAATTGGACAACGGCCAGGTCAATACCAGGAAACGACTTGACTTGGCGATAGTCAAGGGTATATCGCTTGCCATCAGACGCAATAATCTCATACTCATCGGCTGTCGCCACCACATGTTTAGCGGTAAGAACGTAGTACGTATTGCCTGTTTTGGCAATCACAACACCAGAACCCGGATTTTGCCCTGCAATCATCACGGTTGTTGCACTCGCAACGTTATACACATCCGTTTGGGAGGAGGGACTCAACGGCGGAGGGTTAGCAGGAGCCGTTTTGGTAGAAGCAGCGCTAGGAGCCTGAGGGACGGCTATGGGAGTCTGTGCCTGAGGTGCAGGCTGTCCAGTTTGCCGTGCAATTTGCTGATTCAGCACGGCTAAGGCTTGCATGTATTGAGAATCAGAGGCAGTACCGATTTTGTCACTATTCTGAGAAAGAGCCTGTTGCTGCTGCTCGGTCAGTTTCACCTCGATATCTGGGTCAATGCCTTTTTTATTGATATCTCGGCCTTTAGGGGTAAAGTATTTGGCCACCGTCACCGCCAGACCCGATCCATCCTGCAAAGGATGAACCGATTGCACCAGACCTTTACCAAAGGTCTTGCTCC
>JAAUOM010000103.1 GCA_012034865.1 Acaryochloris sp. CRU_2_0
CCTTGTTTTGATTTTGGGATTCCAATTGGGCTTGGAGAGCCTCAGCATTAGCTACCATGGTTCTAAACTTCCACATCTGAAAAACCTGCCCCCCTAACCCTACCCGCTCTTGGCAAAAAAGATGGAACCCGAGGAAGAAAGCTTAATGCCAACAGCAATACCAAGGAATACAGGCACCAACAAGATCAGCAGCACCAAAGCGGCAACAATATCAATTAATCGTTTAACTTGGTAATCTACCCCCCCCAACAAAGGCGCTTCGGTTCGTAATGTGGGAACATGAGCAAACATCTCTGGGATGCCCCGTCGATGCAACATTTCCACACTGGAGGGCAACAGCCGTAATGTAATCCCCTCGCGCCGGAGCTGCCAATACAGCATAGATGCCAATTCTGTTTGGGGTAATCCTTCTGCTAACACTTCCACCGCAGTCGTTTTACAAATTAACTGCATCATGCTGGTGGCATTGGCGGTAGATGAGAGAGAGGCTCCAACTAGTCGGTATTGAGACTGCTGCTCAATCACTTTGGCTAAACTTGGCAGGCGATCGGCAGGCGCAATAATAAATACCGGAATTTTGTGGCGATGAAACAACCCCATTTGTTCTAGAACCAGTGTTGTCACTAGGCGTAAACCAATTACCATGACTACACTACTAGACCAGGCTGTGAAAAATAGGGAGCGCGGTGCATCTAGTTTGGGGTCATAGAAATAGCTGATCACCAACGACCCTAAATAGGTAAGACTAACAAGCTGACCTGCACGCACGTAGTGTTTCCAAGCCCCAGAGGTGTTGTAGAGTCCGCCACAGGCTAGGACTAACACCATCATGAGTGAGAATATCCAAAATAAACTGGGCAATCCTAGCCAATACCAACCAATCAACTGATCGGGTATTGGAGCATAAAACTGATTGAAGCGGATCGCAATTTCCCAAGCAATTGCCAAGGCTAAAAAATCGCTTGCGAGGAGAACGGCAATTCTCGGCCAACGAACCGCTAAGCCTTTTGAGAATTTTAATGTTTGAGGAGCCCGAATATCTCCAACAGATTTTGCCAATGAGTGAGATGATTTAACCACAATGTTTGAATGGGTGAACCCCATAAACTCATAAAATTCAACGGTGATCATTCCCTTCTTGTTAGGGTAATTGTACACAGACATAGGAGGAAGGTCTCAATTGAGACAAGTGGCCTATGGGAGAATGGCCGACATCATTGAGGCAGGCAAAGGATGTGTCAAAGGGCATGAGTTCATTGCTCAGTTGGGAAAGTTTACCCGTTGATCACGAAATTTTGTTTTGCGAGGGGTAAAGTATGCTCTGCCTTAACCTTTGAGGTGTCAGAGGTCGGCATGGGTGTGGTGGCAGTTGTCTTTAGGATAAACTGCTGAAGTTGAGTTTCTAGGTGTTTTTTATCCTGGGTGAGTTGTTCCACTTGTTGCTGCAAGTTTTGAATTTGCGTGTGTGCCTCTTGGAGATCAGTGATCAGCTCAACATTAAGGGCTGTATCTTGTGTTTCTAGGGCAGCTAAGGTTGTCTGGACAGATTGATAATCAATGGCGAGTTCTTGTTGCGTTTGCTTAGTGGTGTTGAGCTGTTGCTGTAATTTATCAATCTCTTGCTGCTGGTGAGTGATCAGTATTGAAAGATCCTGATTCTGTTGCGTTAAGGCTGTGATTTCTGTATGCAGCGTTGTTGAATCTGGTGTGGGAAGCTGGGTAGCACTTAGGTCAGCGACTTGTTGTTCTAAAGTTTGCAGGGCAGATTGAGCTTGGCTGTATTGGCGTTGGGCTTCCTGCTGAACTCGGTTCAAGTCACGGATTTGGGCTTGAAGCTCAAGATTGATCTGGGTAAGGGTGGTGATGGTGTTTCTGGCTTGGGCTAGGTTAGCTGTCAAAAGCTGTTGTTGTTGGCTGAGATTCATGGTGTCTTCTTGGCAGAGGTCAACCTGTTGTTAAGGATTGATTATCTATGGTTAACGTTTGCAGGTGTATTTGGGTTGTGGCCAGTGGGTATTGCTGTTGGCTATCATCTGCTGCAAGTTGAATTGATAAAGGATAGGTGCATTAGTAATAGTAGGGATTATCGGGTTCAGGTATTGGCTTTAAGTCAGTAGCTTGAATCACTAGTTGGCGCTGGCCATTCAAGGTTTCTGTAATCATTTCTCCTTTTACCGTGAGCCAAGCATCGGCAGCATAGGTTTTGCGCGTCTGCTTTAATTTGACGGGTAAACCAACGGGATAGGCATCGGCGGCACAACAGCTAATCACAAAGCGGGTCAACGTCAAATAATTCTCTGGTAAAGACTCTGGATAAACGACAAAGCCATCGACATTCACCTTTTGACCCTTGTAGGCATCGGGTTCTGGATAAACATCGAGGGTTCGGATCCATTCTAAGAGGGTACGGCTTTCGGGTTTACTGCTGGTTCGAAAGACTTGGGGTCGCGCCCGCGTGACCATCGTTGTATCCTGTAAGCCCCGCTGCAAGGCCGTTTGGCTGGTGAAAGGGCGCGGAGTCACCCCTAGTCCAATCAGGGCAGCTAGTAGCATAATTCCACTCATCCCCGTGGGAGACAGCAAGGAGAGATGCTGGGAACGAGGCCGGGTGAGCCGTTGCCAAATTTTTAAGAGCTGCAAACAGGCTAACATCAACAGGAAACAGCCTGCGGCTAAGGTCAGACCATAGTAATTGGGATGAATCAGGAGTCCAAGCTTGCCAGAGTGCCAATAATGAACAATTAAAATTCCCCAACTCAGCAGAGCCAGCGTCACTAAACCATCTGCAAGATAAGGCTCATACTTTGTGGGTAAACGCTTTGAGATCATGACTATTATCCGTGAGCTGAGGTTATTCTAGCTAAACCAGAGATTGGTAACTAGGGTAAATAACACCGTCAGTTGGCAGACTAACGCAAATATATACAGAACTGCACGGGTTTTAAACACCATCAATAATAGACCCAAACTCTTGAGATCGAACATGGGACCAAAAACCAAAAAAGCTAAAAGTGCCCCACTGGTAAAGGTTGAAGCAAAAGACAGCGCAAAAAAGGCATCGACGGTGGAACAGATAGAAATGATGCCACCTAAACCCACCATCGCTAAGACAGAGCTAACGGGGCCTTGACCAATCGCCAAAATAATATTTCGAGGGACAGCCACTTGCAAAAGAGTGGCGAGGAGGCTCCCTAATACCAAGACGCCTCCCATTTCCCGCAACTCTTGGACGGTATTGTCTAGGAGTAAAGGCAGACGATCCCAGACCGATTTACGGTTAGGGGTAGACATCGCCAAGACCGTATCTAGATGGGCAGGGTCGAGGGGAATGGGTTTGCCCGGTTGATCGAGGAAAAAGGTGCCGGACTGTAAGAGGCTGGAAGTCTGAGTAGACTCTGAAATTTTGGCTACTGGAGCGGTGGGTATGAGGGCGGCAATACTAGGCTGTAAGAAGGGTTTCAAGTCTGATTGGCTACTGAAAACCCAGCCGACAAGGGTTGCGATCGCCAACGAGAACACAATCCGCAAAATCACAATTTCAGGTTGATCCGGGAATGCTGTCCAAGTTGCCCAAATGACGACGGGGTTAATAGTAGGAGCGGCCAAGAGAAAACCAATTGCTACGGGTGCCGAAGCCCCTTGGATCAATAAACGGCGGGCTACAGGAACATTCCCGCATTCACAGACGGGGAAGAGAAACCCAAACAAACTTCCCGCTAAGGCTCCCAGCAATGGATGTTTGGGGAACAGCGCAATCAGCCGACGTTCATTGACAAACAACAACAATATCCCCGAAACCAACACCCCAAAAATCAAAAATGGCATGGCCTCAACCATGAGACTCAAAAATAGGGTTAATCCACTACCAAACTGGGCCATGAAGGGTGTTCCTCAAAATTTTCAGGGATGGTTGTGAGTCTGGATCGCTCTCAACGGAGCATATTGCCCTCAACTCGATTGATGGTAAAGCGTTGAGAACGACAACGGCAAGTTTTTTCTCCAGTATCTACTCTCAAGAAGTTAGGATTGGACTGCTCTGCAATCCATTTCTCGGTCAGAGGCCAACAGCACAGCAATTTTGCCCAGAATATAGAGGTTGCAGTGGATCGGTGTTCTTGATTGAGAGAGCCAGAGGAAGTTCAGAAGTTCGTATCTAAATGCTGGGCTAAGTTTGATATATTTTAATTTGGGTAAATTGCTGTTAAGCTCTAGGCAAAATGATCTAGTATGCGGTTCATGCATCTATAAGCCATCGCCTTTAAGGGGCATGAACTAAGTACCTTAGCTCAAGTGTACCGCTCAGTAAACCTGCACCTGCAATGACAAAATTGCATAGCCATGCGAGATCTTTAATATGGATGCTTCCTCGCCTAATCTCGTAGGAGTTACTATGACTTGGATTACTCAAAACACATATGGTTTCAAACAAAGCATCCTGGATCAGTTCGAGCAACTCGATGCTGATATCAGAGATCTAAACGACCATGTGACTCGTCAAAGCCAACGGTTAGAGATTTTGTCCTCTAATCTAATGATTGGCCTGTTTATGGTTTCTGTTTCTGCTAGCCTATTGCTGCTCACTCGCTATGCGTTGGAGCTGTGGTTGGTGTATCATCCCACAGGTGCCCTCCTCTAATCTTGGAGTTGCCTGCAATCCTAGACGTTTTAATATCAATGTTCACGGGCTGCTGATTATTCTGTCACCTTGAGCAATTTCCTTGTTTAAAAGGCAAACTGGCAATTGGTTGGCTGTGGCGCTTTTATATCTAAACATATAATCAAATTCAATCGTCACCGACTCTCTCCTGTAAGGCTAGGTCGGTGTTTTTGTTTCCTACCTAATTGTTGATCTCGGAGCGTTGAACTGGGATAGAGCAACGCCAGGATCAAAGCTTTTTGGGTAAGGCATTATCACTACAATAGGGGTAATTTTGAGCGATCGCTTTTGGTTTGACTGTTATCAACACTGCTCCTTCACTCAGGCCCGTGCTGGCACCTTTCATACACCCCACGGTTCTGTGGACACCCCTCGATTCATGCCCGTTGGCACCCTAGCCAATGTCAAAACCCTGACCCCCGATCAATTGCAAGCCACAGGGGCACAAATGGTTTTGGCCAATACCTATCATCTGCACTTGCAACCGGGAGAACAGATTGTCAAACAAGCCGGGGGTTTGCACCCCTTTATGCACTGGCCTGGTCCTCTGCTGACCGATTCCGGGGGGTTTCAGGTCTTTAGCCTCAGCGAAATGTGCGCCATTGCCGAAGCAGGCGTGAGCTTCCGCTCTCCGCGAGATGGCCAAATCATTCACTTATCACCGGAAACCGCGATCGCCATTCAAAATGCCCTGGGTGCAGATGTGATTATGGCCTTTGATGAATGTCCCCCCTACCCAGCCAGCCGCGAAACCGTCGCAAGGGCAACGGAGCGCACCACCCGTTGGCTAGCCCGCTGCGTACAAGCCCACCAGCGCCGAGATCAGGCATTATTTGGCATTGTCCAGGGCGGCACCTTTGCCGATCTCAGGCAAGCCTCAGCCCAAGCCCTTGTAGAATTTGATTTGCCCGGGTATGCCATTGGTGGCGTCAGTGTGGGCGAACCCCCTGAACTGATTGAGAAGATTGTCCAAGTAACCACGCCCCTGTTGCCCCCCCATAAACCGCGCTATCTCATGGGGGTAGGCACCTATCGAGAAATGGTGCAAGCCATAGCTGCTGGGATCGATTTGTTCGATTGCGTCATTCCCACCCGCTTAGCGCGTCACGGCAATGCCTTAGTCCAAGGAGAACGCTGGAACCTCAAAAATAATCGCTTCCGTGCAGACTTTACACCTTTGGATCCCACTTGCCCTTGTTATACCTGCCAGCATTTTACCCGTGCCTATGTCAGTCATTTATTGCGATCGCGCGAGTTACTCGCCTACACCCTCCTCAGCATCCACAACATTACTGAATTGATCGGTTTTACCCAACGCATCCGCGCCGCCATTATTTGCGATCGCTTTCCCCAAGAATTTGCACAGTGGCTAGCTCCCCCTCCCCAATCTCTGGGCAAAGCCAAGACCTTACTCTAGTAGTCCGTCAGGATAGATTTGAGGGGTAACCCAAATCTACAAAACTTATTTTGAGGATATTTTGAGGATTCTAACTCATCAAAACAGTCTTGACAGACCACTAGGCCATCCTCTGTCGCAATTTCCCTAGCAAATTACGAATTCATGCCTTGCTACCAGTAGCAGGATCAAAACTGAGGGTTCCTCTAAAGATCAACCCAGTATCTAAATCCCTTACACCACGAGCAACCCCTCTGCCCCAAGACACCTCTTTAGATCCCCCATTCATGTTAAGATACATAGCGATTCAAAAAGCTGTGTTGGAAGGAACATTTATTCATGGAAGCAGTTCTGCTGTTGGCGAAACTACCTGAAGCCTTCTCTGTTTTTAGCCCTATCGTGGATGTTATGCCTGTGATTCCACTTTTCTTTCTGGCGCTCGCCTTTGTCTGGCAAGCAGCGGTTGGCTTCAAATAAAAAACTCGCTCTTTTTATATAAACCGTTAACAGGCATTAGTGATCAATTCGCTCAGGGAAATATCCCCAAAGCGATCAAGGGAAGCAAAATCGGCTTCCCTTTTTTGCTGTGATTTGTTGATCAAAGTGAAAGATCCCATCAGCAAATACCAATTCTCCGAAATTGAGCTACCAATTCTCCCGTATCTTCCCTACCTTCTCTACCCCGATCTGTAGCCTGATTATCGAGAACTGGTATTAAGAGGTCAGCCAATATTCGCTACCAGGGTAATAGGTCTTCCCCGCTAGCCAGCCTCCACCGAGGGCAATAATGGACAAGAACACCATCGACAAAAGAATCGATCTCCGATTTAATCCTGCTGATTGCAACTCCAAACAAGCCAGCATTTGCGTGGCTAACAGCAACAGAGTCATGGCAAATAAGGCAGAAGCGACTACGGCTAGGGTGACAACGGCACTGAGGATTAACATCGAAACAATCCCTCTAGGTCCCAATCGGAACATTCGCTGGGTAATTTTCTCTCCCCAAAACAGCAAAATGGTTAGGGTAATCGCGATCAACCAAGCCCCCATTGCCCAGCTCAGATCATAGGCAGAAAAATTCCAGCCCAGCATTCCATAGGCTAGACCAACGCATACCAATGATATGAGCGGGGTAATCATCTCTTAAGACTCCTGGTCGGTGCCAATAAAGCGGAGCACTGTTCGATCCTCATCTTGCCTTTTAGTCTAATGATTCCTTACCCATGCGTCTATGGATGCTTCTGCATTCCCTGATAATTTGTTGCAATTTCTGAGAAACCAGCAGCTTTGATGACTATCAAGAGCCATTCCACGTTACGCTCAGCTAGAGTAGGGATAAACCGTTTGCCCTGTTTAGTCGAGTTAGGGAATAGGCCGTAATGGAGATTCAGCCTTATGCAGACCAACCCTCCCCCCACCGTTCCCCCATAACAGATGTTGTCAATAGTGACCCCCAACACTCTCAGCATCGACAGATGATGCAGCGTTGTCTGAGCTTGGCGCGACAGGCAGCAGGTTTGACGACCCCCAACCCTTTAGTCGGATGTGTGATTGTCCGCGAGGGTAAAATTGTCGGGGAAGGGTATCATCCCAAAGCAGGAGAGTCCCATGCCGAAGTGTTTGCCCTTAGAGCTGCAGGTGACCAAGCCCAAGGGGCAACGGTTTACGTCAACCTAGAACCCTGTAATCATTATGGTCGCACTCCTCCTTGCTCGGAAGCCTTAGTTAAAGCGGGCGTGGCCACGGTGATTGTTGGCATGGTCGATCCCGATCCACGGGTTTCCGGTAAAGGTATTGAGCGGCTTCAGGCAGCCGGGATCAACGTTGTCGTGGGGGTGGAAGAAGCAGATTGTCAACGGTTAAATGAAGCCTTTGTGCATCGGGTTCGCTACCAGCATCCCTTTGGTATCCTTAAATATGCCATGACCCTAGATGGCAAAATTGCCACGAGTGCAGGTCATAGTGCTTGGATTACCCAGGAAGTGGCTCGCACCCATGTGCATCAACTGCGGTCTACCTGTGATGCGGTGATTGTGGGTGGGAATACGGTTCGTCGGGATAATCCCCATCTGACCACCCATCCTGATGCGCTAGTCCAGAGTTCCCCTCATAACCCGTTGCGGGTGGTGATGAGTCGCACCCTGGATTTACCGCCCACTGCTCATCTGTGGCAAACAGATATTGCGCCAACCTTAGTGCTCACCCAAGGCTGTCCTAATCCTGACTTCCAAGTCTATTTGAATCAACAAGGGGTAGAAGTCGCCAATCTAGACGAACTGACACCGCAAACAGCGATGGCTTATTTAAGCCAAAAGGAATTGTTGTCAGTTCTGTGGGAATGTGGCGGCACCTTGTCTGCGCGTGCGATCGCAGAGGGTTCCATCCAAAAAATCCTCGCTTTTATTGCTCCCAAAATTGTGGGCGGACAGGCAGCGCCTTCCCCCGTGGGTGACTTGGGATTCAACCAAATGACAGAAGCGCTCTCCCTTGAGCGGGTGCGTTGGCAGATCGTCGGTGAAGATTGCCTGGTAGAAGGATATCTACCGGCTAAGAATGACAAGACATAGCGGCTCCCAACATTGTCGATAGGCAGCAGACAGCGATCCCCAGAGTGCAATTGCCGCGTTTTCAGAACGCTCACCGATATGGCACCCTATGATACAGATGGCTAGCCAAAAATCCCATAACTCAACATATATCGAGTTATGGGATCGAATCATCACAAAGCAATTCAGGTTTACCAGCGGTTTTGTTTATTGAAGTTACCGCCACCCCTATTGTTCTCACGAGGTTTTGCCTTATTCACTTTGAGGGTGCGTCCCATCCACTCAGCCCCTTCTAGTTCATCAATGGCTTTGGCTTCTTCAGCATCACTGCTCATCTCAACAAAGGCGAAACCCCTCATTCGACCCGTTTCGCGGTCAGTAGGGAGCTTGACCTCCTTGACAGTGCCATATTCTGCAAATACGGTGCTGAGGTCTTGATCTGTAACATCATAAGAGAGGTTACCCACGTAAATCGACATAAAAGAAAGTTCCAAAATCAGTAGATTGTAGAGATTTAGATTTCGGTGCGTAGCCTTGAAAATTGAGTGGGATAAAACCTGGCAATTCTGAAAACAAACGGGGAACCGATCTTTGCATCTCAATATCTATACTAACTCATCCTCGCTACAGATAGACGACATGAGGTGTAATCTCTTTCCAGCCCTTCGTGAAACAAGGTGGCACCGATCACGCTACGGCTGCCAGTCCAAGGCTGCATTGTAGTGGTGGACAAACATCCAGATTGGATACCCATCTTTTGAACTCTAAAACTTGGAGGATTCAACCCTGATTCAGAATTTGGATCAAGGTTTCTCCGATCGCCCGACAGCCCAAGACCGTCGTGCCTGGGGATTGAATATCCCCCGTTCGATACCCCTGCTCTAACAAGGTAAAAACCGCTGCTTCAATCTGACTAGCCGCCGCTGGTTGATGGAGACCATAGCGCAGCATCATCGCTGCACTCAGCACCTGAGCAAGGGGATTGGCTTGATCTTGGCCAGCAATATCAGGTGCCGAACCGTGGACGGGTTCAAACACACCTGGACCCTTCGCCCCTAAGCTGGCTGAAGGTAACATGCCAATACTGCCTGTGAGCATCGCCGCAATATCGGAGAGGATATCCCCAAATAAGTTACTGGTAACCAGGGTATCGAATTGCTGGGGGCAGCGCACGAGTTGCATGGCGGCGTTATCCACATACAGGTGAGAAAGTTCTACATCCGGGTACTCGGTGGCCAGATGGGTGATGCGATCTCGCCACAATTGTGACACTTCCAACACATTGGCCTTATCCACAGAACAGAGCTTGCCACGCCGCTTTTGAGCCGTGGCAAAGGCCACATGAGCAATGCGATCAATCTCGGCAACCGTATAGGCCATCGTGTTGACCCCCCGTTGTTCACCGCTTTCGGTGCTAAACACCCCCCTAGGTTCGCCAAAGTAGATCCCTCCTGTCAGTTCGCGGACGACCATAATATCCACCCCTTTGATGACTTCTGGTTTGAGGCTGGACGCATCCATGAGCTGAGGAAAGATCTGAGCCGGTCTGAGGTTAGCAAATAGCTTCAATCCAGCTCGTAACCCCAACAATCCCGTTTCGGGTCGCAAATGCCGGGGCAAGACATCCCATTTGTAGCCACCAATGGCCGCTAGCAAGACTGCATCACTTTGCTGACAGAGTTCTAAGGTTTCTTGAGGTAGCGGCTCTCCCACGGCATCTAGGGCGACTCCACCGATCAAGGCTTCCTTGAACTCAAAGTCCAAATCCTGATGTTGACCCACCACTTTGAGGATATCGACTGCCACCGCCATTATTTCGGGACCAATGCCATCACCGGGCAGCAATGTAATTTGATAAGACTGAGTCATGGTTATCTTTACTTAAAGAAAGCTGACAAGCTATCTATCATAGAATGCTGCAAGATCTAAGTTAATTCACCTTGGCTCGAAAACGCACAAATCCAAAGGAAGTTGCTGGTGTCCCCGGAGCCGTGGCATTGGGGACGGTTCCCCCTAAGTTGGTGCTGCCATTGCTGGTTGCTCCTGTGCCCAAATTCACCACTACTGCCCCAGTGGGATTATTCGTGAGGACACCGCCACAGACCGCAGGCAGGGTGGTTCCCGGTGGATAAAAAGCAGCCGTATCCCCATCGGCATCATTGGTATAGCTGAGCGTTTGGCCATTATACTGCACTAAAATACCGCGACTGGCCCCCACACCCCCACTCGGTGCATCTGGATCCGAACTAAAGGCGTTGGGAACGAAGGTTTGGAAGCTGGGAACTCGGTCACAAAGTTGGGCGCTGTGAGCTGGGCTAATTCCCGTCGATAGGAAGTAAATGGTGTACTCCACTTCATCCCCTGGCTTGGCCTGTCCCCCATTGGTACCCCCAATCAAAAAGGTACTGCTGGTATTGCCCGTGGTGTTGGGCCATTTGTCTGTATCGGGAGGGGTAGCACTTTCGAGAACATTGTCATCATAGGGATTGGCAGCTTCATTTTTATAAGCAGCCAGATTATCCCCAGAGAGGGACGTGGTACTGTTGTTAATTTTGGTGATCCGCTTGACCAATATCAGGTTAGGAGTACTACTGGTCGGACAGAGGGTAGAGACCAACCCCGTCAATTGAGTATTTAAGGTCGAATAGTTGGTCACTTCCAGGTAATCAGCTTGAGGGGTATTCGATCCATTAAACGCGGCTGTATTTGTGCCATCGGTTACCCCTCTAAAGTCATCGATATCTAGTCCAGGGGCATTTACCCCGTCAATGCCAATTCCGTAGATGTGTGCTCCATTTGCTTTGAATTGAGCTGCATCATCGTCAGGGCTACCACCGGAAGTATTGGTGCCATCGGTGAAGAAGAACACCACATCGGGTTCAATACTGGTGGTTGTAACAACAGCACGGGCAGCTTGAAAACCTGCTTCCCAGTTGGTACCACTACCGGGAACACCATAAGCGTTGTTGAGAGCAGCTTGGAAAAGGGGCAGATTGGCAGTGGTCACATTGAGATAGGTACCCACACCGAGCGAGGTAATCACGGGGCGACCCACACTGTCGAAGGCGACGATGCTGGCGCGAGCAGGAATGCCATTGCTGGCAAAGTAAGTCAAGGTATTCATGACTGCATCCCGTTGCTGTTGAACTTCTGTGTCATCGACGGAGCTAGAGTCATCCAGGATAAACATCAGATCTGTTGAACCTGCTTGGCAGAAGTTAGCATTTAGGTTGGGGTTGCCTTGGGTAATGCTGAGGGCGTAGTCTTCCACTTCGCCATTAATGGCTGATCCACCGGGAGTGCTGGGGGTGATGCTACTGTCAGTGGTCAAGCGAAAGCGGGCATAGGTGGCACCGAGATTAATATTAGGGCCACTAGAGCCAATATTATTCCAGGTGAGGGTGGCAGTTGTTGCTCCATCTGGCACAGTTACCGTTGCCGCTTCATCGGCTTGAAAAATCCCATCGCGGTCAAAGTCAATCCAGCCCGTCAAGGTGGCAGAGGGTTCTCCAGACGCGCCATTGCCCCCCGGATCATTGGCAACAGTGACATTAACGCTATAGGTGGTGGTGGTGGTGGTCAAGGGATTAAAACTGCTAACCCCATCTTCATCAGCACCATCCCCTGTCCCATTTAGCGGGGTCTGGGCGTTGAGTTCACCATCGGGAGCTATGGCTCCCAAACGAATACCACTGACAATGAAATGTAGTGCGCCAACCGGATCACTGCTGTTGCTGCTATTGCCCGCTGTGGCATCCGTGCCATAGGTATCGGGGGCATCGCCAAAATCTGCCTGGTAAACCTGCAAAGGAGCGCTCAATGTAGTGCTAGGGAAGTAAGTCCAAAAATCGAGTCCTTTCCGATCTCCCCAACCTGTGCTTGAGCCATTGCCAAAGGTGCGTTGAGTCGTGGTGCTGTTAAACCCACTGGAACCAGAGGTGGCTGTAGCGGGGGGGCCATTCCCAGGTAGCACTTGGGAAACGCCCCCACTATAGGTGCCCACGATGGTGCCATTAGATAGGGTATAGGCTCGGTCATCATAAAAGGCTGTACTACAGTTGCCACTTATACAAGAGCCAGGGGCATTCAAGAGGGTAGAGGAAGGCCCCCCGTTGGGACTATTCTCCGCATCAACCAGAGGAAAATGGTATTCGCCCGCTTTAATGAAGAGTTGCACCGAGTAATTGCCGACTGGGAAGTTCGTACCTACATTGTCTTTGCCATCCCAAGTCACGCTTAGCCCCGTACCGCTGGATTTCAGTCCTCTGAGGTGGCGATTGTTGGCATTGGATGGATCAAAGTTGACCCCATCCCGGCTAATCACAATGTCGTAGGAGTGATCCACATTGGCGGTATAGGTAAAGGTTCCTCCTGTGGAGAAGATAGACCCTGTATTATTGGTGGTATTGCCCGTAAATACAAAACTAGAGATGGCAGGGGCAGTGGGGGTGGAGGGAATCCCTAACGTCGTCAAGATTGTATTTAGTTGAGGGTTACTGGTAGGAGGTGTAAAAAACATGGGGAACTGTGGTCGTTGAATGGTTGCTCCCCCTGTGATCGTGGTTAGAGCATCATCACTACCCAGAATGTCGTGGTAGAGCGGTGTAACACCATCGGGGTCAAAGAAACCAGATTGATTGCCATAAACAATAAAGGCATTGGGGTCAAGACTTCTCAAATCAATCTGGTATCGGTAACCATCTAGCGTCACCGGATAGACCGAGAAATTGGCAAAGCGAGGATTCGTGCCGTGGCGGACATAGGTATAGTAGAAAAACATCCGCCCATTTAGATCAACTGTTGAGGTTAGGCTACTACGGACGGTGACATCCCAAGCAGAGATATGGTTGCCTTGGTTAACATTGAAATAGTTGGCGCTTGCCATGTTAATATCTCCCAAGTCCCCGACCGCAGCAGTCGTCGTATTGACCGGGTCAAAAATAACGGAGTAAATCCCAGTCGAAGGAGCTTGATAATAGCAGGGCACATAGCTGTTGGTAATGGCATTTCCCCTGGCCCCGTTAGTAGCATTGGTGATTGTATCCGGCCCTGCTAGTTCTTCGGCTCTGCTATTGATATCTCCTAAAAGGGTATTGCCTGTGCTGGTTCTTTGGGCATTACAACTAAAGGAAGGAGAACCTGGCACAGTCTCTTGGCCAATGGTACCCGTGACTAAACCAGGGTTAAAAACCCGGATGTTAGAGGTGCCCCCTAAACCTGTGGCAGTAGACCCTAGCAAAATATATTCCCCTGCCTGAGCATAGACTCTGAAAATAGAGCGAGTTTGTAGCGATCCTCCCAGCAAGGTGGCTGACCCAGGCGGGCTTCCGGTTTGGTAAAGGGAAGCCCGATGGCCCGTGGCAGTGGATGGATACCAGCTACGGCTGCCTTCTGCCCAAGCGGGGGTGGCCCAGGCACCCAGGCCGCAGAGTAAAAGGGCGAGACTGCCCAGCCGTTGTTTGAGGGGTTGGCGGCGAGAGGGCATAGAAGCTTGGACTTGGGGTTGCTCTGTGGGGGGCAATGGGTAGCGGGGCAGAGCTGAGTTGCAGGTTTTGGGGTTCATCGTGCTTAGGGATTACTACTGAAAGAATTGGGAACTTGAGGAGGATGGATATTTGGGTTTACATCCTTAAACCAGCGGGATTGTCTCGGTCAGCAGACCATTTGGCAGGGTTGTTGTGGATGTATCGACGAATGCGATCTAAAGATCCATCGGGGCGAATGATGTGTTCGTAGAATCGGGGTTGCCAACCGAAATCATCAAAACCATTTTGGCGACACCAGCGAGTCACCGCAGATTTGTAGGATCGGACAATTGCCCCCAATGATCCGGCACGGGGGGATATCTGGGTCATATGGGGATCGGTGGGATGACCCCCATCAGGGTTTTTCGGGTAACCGCCACGCCATGTAGAGACGTTGCAGTGCAACGTCTCTACGGGGGTTAACGGTTGTGATATTAAACCATCGGTGGGGGTTAACCGTGGGGGCAATAACCGCATTGCATCGTCGTCGGGGGTTAACGGTCGTGATATTAACCCATCGGTGTGGGTTGACCGTGGCAACGATACCCGAATGTCGTCGTCATTGGACGTCAACGGTTGTGGCATTAAACCATCGCCACCCCTAGACCGATCAATCACCACAATCCCGTGAACATGATTCGGCATAATCACATAGGCATCCCCATCAACCTGATCAAAATGTTGAGGAATCTCCGCCCAAAACCGTTGTGCAACCTGTCCGATCGCAGACAGTTGCATCTGACCCTCAACCACCGACCCGAAAAAATGGCGACGATTTTGGGTACATATAGTGACAAAATACGCCCCATTCGCCCCATAATCTCGGTGGGGCAGGCGGATAGATTCCACCCGATATTTGCCTTTAAA
>JAAUOM010000230.1 GCA_012034865.1 Acaryochloris sp. CRU_2_0
GCCGTAGCTAAAGTAATATCGCTCAAGTTAATATCACAGTAGGGATTGTAGAGCTTGGGAAGGATATGAAAAACAGGAGATTCGCTATCCTTATGAGGCAAAGGCTTTCCGTCTGGGGTAACCAGGAGGTGGGTGTCTCCTATTTTGGCGATCGCCGTTTGCATTGTCTGACTCCTTCGTGGTGTGAAGCGTAACTTTGTGGATTGGACTGAAATTAAACACCGAGAGACCAGGTGCCCCCGCTTGCCAAGGCTAACTATGCGGCAGTGCTAGAAGACGAGTCAGATTGACTCAACTCCTGAATTGGACTGATTTGCAATAATTGACGCACAATAGTTTTGGCACCTTGCTTAGAAAGAAAATGATGAACTATCTGAGACTGGATATAAGGGCCGTGGTACAAAATATTGAAGCGATCATCTTGCGAGTAGGCACTCAGCTTCAATTGGTAGCCCACCCGCTGGTCTATTTCCAGGCTCAACTCTGGAGCATTACATCCAAGCCTAAACAAGTTATCATAGGTGTCTAAAATTGGCCGGAACATAAAACTTTGGACAAGAATCGCGCATTGTAAGTACAGCGATTTGTACTCCTCAATCACCTGAAAATCCGGCTGAGCATGACTTTGAAGGTTGAGATCGCCTTCAAGGGGTTCCCCAGAATCAATATTTGTAGTTAACATGGAAAATGCTCCTGTTACGGAGTTACAAATCACGGCTTGTGCGGTGTGGTAATTGGGCAGGCCGTGGTTTACAAATTTAAATGAAATTAATTCTGTGTAACACAGAAAGAGCAGGCATCCTGTCAAAGATTCCAGTTAAGAATCGACTTTAAAACGGTCTTTGGGCAAGGGTTTGACTCCTTGCTAAATGAATCGGTTGAGAATTGAAACTTGTTGAATTTCTAGCGAGTGAAATTAGCAGAATTTCACTGCCCTTCACTGTAAATGTTGCGATTGGTTTCTGGCAAGCTTAGGTAACGATTCAGCAACAATTCCAAGCCTATTCTCACCCTTCGCACTTATCACTAACCTCTGAAATGACTACAAGACAAGTCTTTTGGAAATAGCTATCCAGCCGACAGATTGTTGCGATCGCTTCACACTATGTTCAAGGAAGCCCCTCTTCCCTGTCCAAGCTCACGAGCGATACTTGATGATTCAAGTCAAATGAATTCAGATAGCAACCCTCCTTTTGCATCAAGAAGTTTCATGACTGAGCAGTCAGTAACCGACGCCTGAAACACACCTTCAGCGTTACCTCAAATTTTTGTTAGTTAAATTTCAGAACCCGAAATTCACCCCGTCATTTCCGGGAATTCCCGAATCGGCCTGGTCTTGCGTGGTGCCGAGGGATTGGCCAGCAGCTCCAGCTCTGACAATGGCAGCAGGATATCCAGCATCGGCGTGTGCTGATCCAGCCACTGCAACCAGGCTCTACCATCGCTGACACTCTTGACCCGGAACCTTGCACCATCCTCTTTCCGGCGAACAATATCACCCACTTTTATCGATGCCGACAAATTGATAAAGGGCAGTTGAATCACCTCACTCTCCACTGAATTTTCTTCCTCATCTAATGGATCGGGATCAGCTATACCGATGGCTACATCACCCCCTATATTTATATAATTTTTGGGGGTTGTTGTAGCCTCTGCTTCCCTTTCCCCATCAATGGTTCCGGCAACTTCTGAGCAATATTTTTTCAAGCGCTGATCAATGCATTCTAAGAGAATGGATTTGACCTGATCTGTCTCAGGAGCTAAGAAGAAATAACTGCGTTTGCCCCGGTATTCGTTCCTTACCCAGCACTGCTCAGATTGGGTGGTGGCTCCCACAGATCGGGCAAGTCGGCTGACAAATTCTATTGGGTGCTGTCTGCCTACTTTGCGACGTAAAGCGGTAGATATCTTTCGCCGCTTGCATTTGCGATAAATCTGTTGAATTAGTTCTGAGTTTTCATTGAGGGGATCATCCCCCTCGAACAATCTGAGTAGGCCAATCTCTTGCATCGCTTGCAGCGTGGCAAAATCACTGCGAATGTCAGGCAGGAAGGGGGATGGCTCTTGTTCCATGAGCTGTTCCCAGCGCCGACGACTGCGTTCATGGGCCGCGTCCATGTGGTGCAATAGCCACCACCGTTCCAGAGAGGGAATAAGAGTGCGTTGTTTGAACAGCAGATCCTTGATCAGTTCTGGTCCCCAGATTTCCGTGTGTTGGATGCCGGGAAGTCGGTGCAACAAGAGTGCCTTCTCGCAAGACCAGCGATCGTCTAAGCTTGAACTCCAGCGAGACTTGATACGAATGGCTTGTTCCATAGTGATATTTTCTGCATTAAAGATTGCAGCAGCATCCGAGTCTAGGATGCGTTCTCTGATTTCCGTGGATTCAGCCTTGAGTCCATCGTTCTGGAGGCGATCGATGATCGCGACGTGATGGCCTGCCTCTGTGAGGACGGTTTTGAGGCAATCCCAAGTATGTTGTTGTTCATAGTTGAGAGACGCGGCCAGGATGTTGTGTGTAGTCAAATGGGGATCATCGAGGGCTTGCAGTAGTTTTTGCAGCCATTGTTGGGTTGCCGCTTCCCGATCTGTTCCTGTCATTGAGGCGATTGCATCCGCTTGAATGCAATCCATCATCAGCTCTTGAATCCGTTTGGGGAAAGGAGAGCGATTGCCGTCATATTCCTCACTAAAAGCGTACTTGCGACACCAGATGGCAATCTCCCCTAGGTCTCGGACCCGCTGCATCATCTGAGTCATGCTGGAGATGGGTAGAACCCCAAAAAACATACCAAACCCTTTATAGAAATAGTCTTGGATGCCTACACTCAGACCACTTTCAGCGGTGGGACTGTAGATCAGAACCCGTGGCTGATTCTCTTCTAGATAAGTATCAGGATCTTTGAGAAAATCCTTGACTTCTTTGCTGGTCGAGGTTTTGCTATCAACCCGCAAGGTAGAGTAACCCCGCATCTCAAAGATTTCTTCCGCAATCTGGCATTGTCTTTGGGAATCAGAGAATAGGACAATTGACCGAGCACAGTGTTCAGGGGCTTGATCTAGAGAAGCCAAGGTATCCAAGGCCAGTTGGAGAACGGGGGAACGCTCATCGACTGCCTTACCTTTGCTGGTATAGGTTTTGTCTAGCAATTCAATCCGTAGTTTTTTACGTTGGTAGGTATTAAGAACTTTGACAACCTTGCCCCCACCCCGCAGTTGGGCTAGGTAATCGACGACCACATCGGAGTTATTGCCATCCATCGGAATTACATGGGCAGCATTCTTGATTGCCGCTTGCAGTTTGGCTAAACACTGGTCCCTTTTGCCGAGCAGGGTGTTGCTCATCAGGCTATGCAAAATCACGCTCAGACTCTCATCCAGGATGATGACTTTCCCCTCAAAGTCCTTGTCTGCAAAGCGATTGAGGGAATCAATACAGCAGGCAATTCGAGAGTGGGGGTCACGCACCAGGTCAAAGGCACTGTCTGAGTGCAGGTGGTAGAACCCCGGCCAGCGCTCACACGATTGCAGCAACAGTGAATTACGGTATCCAATGGCGACTGCCCCCGTATTCACACCCTCAAAATACTGCCTGAGCCATTCGGTTTTGCCTGTGCCCATCGCCGACTTGAGGGCAAAGATATCAACACCTTCAAGGTCATGTGGATTCACTGTAAACCACTGCTCATTAATGGTTTGAGTAGGGGTAAATTGTCGAGATTTGTTCCAGGTTTTGCGGGCTTGCTTCTCCTGCTCAATGCGCCACTGGTCTTGGATTGCAGCTTGGGCCAGTTGCAGATAGGCACTAGGGGTAAGGTGCTGTATCTGATCAATTTGATCCAGAGGCAGCTCGTCAATGTCGCAATCATCGTCGTAGGAGATTTGTCCCCACCAGGCGACGATTAGGTTATAGCCCCAGCTCTCGATCAGGGCAAAGGTTT
>JAAUOM010000016.1 GCA_012034865.1 Acaryochloris sp. CRU_2_0
TCTCCTCGTGCAAGCGCAGCCAGGGCTTTGCGCTGGAGGTCATAGCTGTAGGAACCTGCCTTAGAGATTCTTTGAGATATTTCTTGCTCAATTCTATAACGTCTCAGCACATAACCGTAGCGCTATATGACATTTTTGACCCATTATAGCTTTTCTATAAGATCCCAAATGGGTTCTATAGTGGCCCGTAGCTATGAAGTACTGGATCAAGTCATTAGTGAAGCATTGAATGCGCTCACCATCAAAAACACGATGGGTTGGTTCACCCATTGCGGTTACTATGTTGCTGCTAATGCCTCAGACTGTAGCCACTCATATGAAAACCGCTATATCAATCCGTAAGGGCAGAACAGCGATCGCAGTCTCACCATTCTTGCAAAGCCATTGCTACCCCTTCTTTGAGTCTTCTTTCTAGGGATTTATCCTGTGCCAAGGCTTGCAATTGTCTATAGGCATGGTCTGGGGCAATCTGCTTTAGAGCCGCGATCGCATGGAGTCTCACCCCCAGATCCGGTGTTCCTAACAGGCCAATCAATTCCGGTATCGCTTGTGCAGTGCCCAGTTGACCTAGGGCACTAGCAATGGCTTTGTTGATGGCTTGATCGGGACAAGGCTGATGGTGCAGACAATGGATCAAAACACTGGAAGATTTTGCTTGCAGCCCTTTTTGGTGGTTAAGGGTTAAAGCTTTGACGATTGCCTTGGCTAGGACGGAGTGAGAGTCATCCAGGATTTGCAAAGATTGAGGAGAGTAAGGCCAGAGTTGTTGCAAAAACTGGATGGATTGGTGGCTACCGATTTGCCCCAGGGCTTCCACAATCGTTAGTTTTACAGAAACAGGGGTGTTGGTAGTAGCAGCGTTTACCAGTAAAGCTTTTGCTGCTCTATCCGTTGCCAAGCGACCAAGGGCGAGGGCTGCTTGTTGACAGACTTGCAGATCAAAATCCTGAAGAGATGGCTGGATGAGAGTCACTGGATTGTGATCCTGCGCTAGAAATAAGGGAGCACGGTAGCTAATGCCAGCAATAGCTTCTTGACGCACCTTGGCACTGACGTCCTGCAACCCCTGAAGTAGAGCAGGGACAATTCGTGGATCGTGGAAACGACCGAGGGTTTTAATAGCGATCGCGCGCAAACGGGCATCGGGATCCGTCATCACGCTTAACCAGTAGGGGATCACGGCCACATCCTGGATTTGGGCAAGGGCGGACACCACCACAGCCCGTGATTGGGGTTTATCCAATAACGAGGTTAGGGCTGCGATCGCCCTCGGTCCCATGTGGGTTAGCATTTGCGCTGCTATTTCCACGACCTCATCCTCTTGCGTCGATTCCAGTAAGTTTACCAAGGCGATCACGGCCTCTGGATGCTGAAATTCACCCAAAATTCGAGCGATAAACCATTGTAACTCTGGATCCTCAGGGGTTTTGTGCAGTAAATCCACTAGAGCTGCGATCGCCGCCTCACCAAAATCGGGAATCTGTTTAGCAATTTCCCACCGAGACTGAAAATCGCCTTGTTCTAACTCAGACAAAACAGACACTAATTGATTCATGGCACTTGACGACACTGGTGGAGAGGGTAGCCTTTGCTATTTTCTCTCAAACTACCAGAGCGATAGGCCGGGTTCAATGTATTTTTGGCATTATCAACTTGCAGGAATTGCATTGCGGAAAATACTTTGTAACAGCCGATACGAATACTCCCCTAGGGACTCGCTTTAATGAACCCATCACAAAAAGTAATTGTGATCAATCTGTGCTTGCTAAACCTAAAAGGAATAAGATGCAGCCGTGACCAGCAATACCGCCCCAGTTGCCGCCAAAGCCAATAAATTTGAGCGCTTTAAAGCCGAAAAAGATGGGTTAGCTATTTTACCGGAACTGCCTCATTTTGCCGGAATCGGCTGGGAAGCAATGGATGAAACCGATCTCACCCAACGTCTCAAGTGGGTGGGTCTATTTTTTCGGCCCGTTACCCCGGGCAAATTTATGTTACGGATGCGTACCCCCAATGGCATTCTCAGCAGTGGCCAGATGCGCGTCTTGGCTGAGGTGATCCAGCGCTACGGCGAGGACGGCTATGCCGATATCACCACCCGGCAAAATATCCAACTGCGAGGCATTCGCATTGAAGATGTTCCTGATATTTTTAACCGATTTCAGGAAGCGGGGTTAACCAGTGTGCAGTCTGGCATGGATAACGTTCGCAATATTACGGGATCACCTGTGGTCGGGATTGATGCGGATGAGCTGATTGATACGCGCGGCTTAGTCCGTAATGTCCAGGACATGATCACCAATAATAGCCAAGGCAATCCAGCTTTTACCAACCTGCCCCGCAAATTCAATATTGCGATCGCAGGCGGTCGAGACAACTCGGTTCATGCCGAAATCAATGACATTGCCTTTGTCCCCGCCTATCAAGACGGCAAACTGGGCTTTAACGTCTTAGTGGGTGGGTTCTTCTCCGCCAAGCGATGTGTGCCAGCTATCCCTCTCAATGTTTGGGTTGACGATACCCAAGTAGTTGCCATCAGCAAAGCCATTTTGGTTGTCTACCGCGACAATGGCTTACGGTCAACCGTCACCAGGCCAGATTGATGTGGCTGATTGATGAGTGGGGGGTGGAGCGCTTCCGGGCAGAAGTGGAAGCCTATATGGGCATTACCCTCCGACCCGCAGCAGCCAAAGATGAATTTGATTGGGAGAAACGGGATCACATTGGTGTTCATCGACAAAAACAACCGGGCTTGAACTTTGTCGGGCTGCATGTTCCTGTTGGTCGCCTGTACGCCAACGATATGTTTGAGTTAGCCCGAATGGCGGAGGTCTATGGCAGTGGCGAAATTCGGCTCACCGTTGAGCAAAATGTGATTATTCCTAATCTTCCTGATTCCCGTCTCCAACCTTTTTTACAAGAACCCCTCTTAGAGGTGTTCTCTATTGCTCCCGATCCCTTGGCACGGGCTGTGGTGTCTTGTACCGGGAGTCAGTTTTGTAATTTTGCCCTGATAGAAACCAAAAATCGGGCAGTGGCTTTAATCGATGAACTAGAAGACGAACTGGAAATGCCCAAACCAGTGCGATTTCACTGGACGGGCTGCCCCAATTCTTGTGGTCAACCGCAAGTGGCGGACATTGGCTTAATGGGCACTAAAACCCGCAAAGACGGCAAAACCGTAGAAGCCGTAGACATTTTTATGGGGGGGAAAGTGGGTAAAGAGGCCCAGTTAGGGGAAAAAGTGCAAAAGGCTATCCCCTGCGATGACCTCAAAGCGGTCTTAAAAGAAATTCTCATTCAGCAGTTTGGCGCACAACTGCGAACCACACCTCGCCCGCCCTCTGGAACTTCGAAACTAGCCCGTCAGCGGCATCTGCAAACCGCTCCCAGTCGCAACGGCTTTATCGCTCCACCCCCTTCCATGCCGCCGACAACAGTTCCTGTAGTTGCAGCCGCTCCCGCAGCACCGCCCGCCTCTACAGCACCACCCGCCCAACCTGCGATCGTTGAGTTTGCAGTCTCAGGACAAACTGTAGAGTGTGACGATAGTCAATCTTTACTAGAAATTGCTGAAAGTAAAGGGGTCGCGATCGAGAGCAGTTGCCAGTCAGGAACCTGCGGCACCTGCAAAGCCAAGCTGATCACAGGAGAGTTTCGCTATGAAGCTGAACCAGATGGCTTAGAAGCAGAGGAAGCAGCGGAGGGTTATGTCTTGACCTGCATTGCTCATCCTCTGGGGCAGGTTGTTGTGGATGCGTGACCTTTTCTGGAGCTTAAACCCTAGCCCGATTTCTTCTTGCCATACTGTCTTATGTTTTTCATGTCCTAATACGGAGAAGATTGCGTGTTAACAGAAATGTGGTCCTTGCGAGGCCGCTACAAAATCCTGCATTTAACCTGGTTTGCTTTTTTCCTCACCTTTGTTTGCTGGTTTAATTTTGTTCCTTTCCAGACCACCTGGGAACAGCAGTTTCAACTCAATCCGGGACAAATAAAAACACTTGGCATTTGTAACTTGGCCTTGACCATTCCTGCTCGGATCATCATTGGCATGGTTCTGGACAAGTTTGGGCCACGAGTCACCTTCTCAGGCTTGTTGATGTTTGCCCTGATTCCCTGTTTAGAGACTGCCTTTGCCCAAGATTTTAATCAGTTAGTTTTGGCACGGCTAGTCATGGGCATTGTGGGTGCAGGCTTTGTGGTCGGCATTCGGATGGTGTCTGAATGGTTCCCCCCCAAAGAGATTGGGATCGCGGAAGGGATCTATGGCGGTTGGGGCAATTTCGGCGCTTTTGGAGCAAAGTCCTTGATGCCCATTATTGCCACCGCAACCAGCTTCTTAGCGGCGGGTGCTTTGAACTGGCGCTTTGCTATTGCCCTATCAGGCTTTGTTACAGCCCTCTACGGTTGGATTTACTACAACAGTGTGCAAGACACACCCGATGGAGAGGTCTATCGCAAGCCCAAGAAAAGTGGCGGGATGCAAGTGACGAGTGTGCCGAGCTTCTGGGCTTATATACTCTCTAATTTTGGCTTGATTTTTGCCCTAGGTCTGCTGGCTTGGCGGTTGATGCAGGTCAAATTCTTAGATCTCAAGGGCATGTATTTAGCTTGGCTGATGCTAGCTATCCTGTTTGCCTATCAAAGCTATCAGGCATGGCAGGTGAACAAAGAATTGCTGCAAGGGCGCAAGACTTTTGCTCCACAGGAACGGTACCAATTTGGTCAAGTCGCCTTGCTGGAATTCACCTATGTCACCAACTTTGGGACAGAGTTAACAGCAATTACCGTTCTTCCCCCTTTATTTGAAAAAACCTTCGGTCTGAGTCCGGTCATGGCCAGTGCGATGGCTGCTTCCTATTCGTTTTTGAACTTAGTGTCGCGTCCCAGCGGCGGCTTAATCTCCGACAAATTGGGAAGTCGAAAGTGGACAATCACCTTGATTACAATCGGGATTGGGTTCAGCTACTTGCTGTTGCAAGGTGTGAATGCTGGGTGGCCGATTCCAGTGGCGATCGCAATCACCATGATCGCTGCTTACTTTGCTCAAGCAGGTTGTGGTGCCACCTACGGCATTGTGCCCTTAATTAAGAAAGAAATTACCGGGCAAATTGCGGGTAACGTGGGTGCTTATGGCAACTTTGGAGGCGTTGTCTTTCTAACGATCTTTAGTTTGACCGACGCCCCCACTTTATTCAAGGTGATGGGTCTGTCTGCTCTGATTTGTGCTAGCTTGTGTGCTTTTTTTCTTAAAGAACCCAAGGATTCCTTTGCTGCTCATTATGCTGACGGACAAGGGACTGAAAAAACTTCTGAAAATATAGCTCAAGTTGTGACTCCTCCATTGAGAATGTCTAGCCCACCAGAGTAATAAATCTCCCCATTTGTTAGTGTCTTGAATTTTTTCGCCATTAGCCGGAGAATAACTGGGTGATCTTTGAAACCCTTATCTAATGAGACCTCTGAAAGCATATTTTTTATTCTCTGATGAGTGGCGAAAAATTCAAGACACTAGACCTCTTGCATGAATAGCAAAACAGGATGTTCAAAGCATTGAAAATTCGTATCCAAAATCGATTCGTGCAAGAGGTCTACTAACTAAATTCTGCCTATTGCTATCTCGAAAAATAATATTAGTAGAGTAAGCTTTCTGCACAAGGAATTCTCTACTCATAAGAAGATTTTATTGAATCTCAACCATGATGATGCTAACAGCACTATTATGCAATTTATGTATATGAGTAATGCAATAAGCCAATAGTTTTTATGGTGATTGTACGAAGAAATACAAATTAGCTTTTAGGGATTCATTAAACTGTAGCGGACGTTGAACTTAACTTGTTCTTAAACAACGTCGCGATTCAGTGTGAGGAGTAAAATGAATGTCAAATTGTCTGTCTAAGTATCGGCTGCTGGGAAGTAGCAGTTTTTTGGGGATAGTCCTGTTGAGTGGCTTGCCTGCTCAAGCCATTTCTGCGGCTTCAACTCCAAGCTCTGAGTTTACAACAGCACCACTAGAGTTAGCACCAAGGGGTGGTAATTGGGATCAGGTGTCTAAGCTTGAGGTTGCAGATGACTTGTCATCCTGGGAGTTAGCTCAATCTTTTGAGACACCTACTCTCTCAGCACCTCAACCTTCTATTACCGAAATTGTTGGCACGCAGGATGAGATCCCTTCCCCAACTGATCCTAGCTTACATACACCTGAGGATGCTCAAGCCCAAGTAACTTCAGTCTCACAATTATCAGATGTTCAACCCGATGATTGGGCTTTCCAGGCCATTCAGTCTCTGGTCGAGCGATATGGGTGTGTGGCAGGATACCCCGATGGCACTTTTAAGCCTAATCGATCCATATCACGGCGGGAAGCAGCAGCATTGGTGAACGCTTGTTTAGATAATCTGAGTAATCGCTTTGCGACTAAGGAAGATTTAGATGCCTTAAAAGCCCTGCAAGATGAATTTGCGGCTGAATTGGCAACTCTTCGAGGGCGAGTGGACGGTTTAGAGGCCAGGACGGCCACATTAGAAGCCCAGCAATTTTCCACTACAACAAAACTCAATGGCGAAGTAATTTTTGGCTTTGGTGGAGTAGTTGGAGATGTTCCAGGCACAAATACTAATATTGATTCACGTCCATCCTTTAATCAACGGACTCGCTTAAATTTCCTCACCAGCTTCACAGGCAAGGATCGCCTGTACACTCGTCTACAAAGTTCTAATCGAGAACCAAACTTTAGCGACCCGAATGTGCCAGGGATAACAGATGCCACAGGCACACTCCAAACTCGTCTTGCTTTTGACACAGGCAATACCAACAATAGCTTTGTTTTAGACCGCCTCGACTATATGTTCCCCGTTGGCGAGAACCTGAAAGTCACTTTATTCGCCAATGCAGCCTTCCACCATTACTATGCCACCACCATTAACCCCTACTTTGAAGGCTTGGGGGGAGCAAAAGGGGCTCTTTCTTTCTTTGGGGAGCGCAATCCCATTTATCGAATCGGAACGGTTGCCATTCCTAATACCGCTGGGGTAGGAACCTCCTACACCCTTAATAAGGAGAACGACCTGCGTTTAGATCTCGGT
Source organism: Acaryochloris sp. CRU_2_0 (assembly GCA_012034865.1). GTDB lineage: Bacteria > Cyanobacteriota > Cyanobacteriia > Thermosynechococcales > Thermosynechococcaceae > Acaryochloris. The sequence continues at coordinate 7,092 of JAAUOM010000016.1, forward strand.
TACTTGGCTGGTCGTGCGAATCAAGCCACCGAAACGATTCTGGCCAATGGAGAAGATGAAGGTGGACTGTTTGGAGGCACCTATAGCCTGTTAGCACAAATCAGTATCGAACCTACTGAGGATTCACAAGTGGGTTTAACCTATATACGCAACGATGCCCCAGATGGCAATATCCGCTTCGGTGTAGGGACAGCGCTATCGAATATTCCCTTTGGAGGCAATGCCCTCAGTGGAGATTCGTTTGGAATTGAAGGGTCCTTTAAGCTCACAGATGGGCTGGCAGTAGGGGGATGGTTTGGCTATACGATCGCCCATGAAGCGGGAACCAGCAATAATGCTGATATTATCAATGGCGCACTGAATCTTGCCTTCCTTAATTTGGGGATTGAAGGAGCAACGGGAGGCTTGATTTTTGGGGTACCCCCAACTGTGATCGATAATGACAATCTTGTGGCTGGAGAAAACCCAGATCAAACCTTCCATTTAGAAGCGCTTTATTCTTTCCCAGTGAATGACTATATCACTATTACCCCAGGGGTGATTTATCTGATTAATCCTGAAGGAAATTCTAATAATGGTGATATCTTTGTGGGCGTGATTCGCACTACCTTTAGCTTCTAAATCAATGCAGGCAATCGATATAAAAAGACTTCTAGGGAACAGGTTGTTTCTGTTCCCTAGTCTTGGCAAAAATTATTGTTGATCCATTGGTTTGATTATTCAGAAAAATTTTTGCTGAGCTAAGCTCTAAAGTTTAGCTTTTGCATGGTTCGAGGATTGTGTTTGTATATCCCATGTCAAGAAAGAGAAGGTGTTTGATTTTTGGCTTTGAATGAGAATTTTGCATAAAATCAATGTATTGATTGCATTGATCACTAAAGATTATGTAGTTAAACCTACAATTTTTAATTCACAAATTGCCCAATATAGATGTGAAGGATGTCATTAATTCTCAACTCAGATACGTTCATGATAGACCCAGTAAAAACTTTGTGTCCCTACTGTGGCGTGGGCTGCGGCCTAGAAGTTTTGCCCCCTGCTTTACCAGGTAAAGCTGTCAATCGGGATAGTGCGGGTACGCCCATCTGGTATGTGCGCGGCGATCGCACCCATCCGTCTAGTCAGGGGCAGGTTTGTGTCAAAGGGGCGACGGTGACGGGGGCTTTAGACAAAGATCGACTGCGCTTCCCAATGATGCGCGATACTTTGGATCAGCCCTTTCGCCAAGTCACCTGGGATGAAGCCTTAGATCGTGTCGTTAGAGAACTGAAAACGGTTCATGCCGCTCAAGGGGCAGATGCGATTTGCATGTATGGGTCTGGCCAGTTTCAAACAGAAGATTACTATATTGCCCAAAAGCTCTTTAAAGGGTGTTTGGGAACTAATAACTTTGATGCCAATTCTCGCTTGTGTATGTCCTCGGCGGTGGCAGGTTATATCCAGAGTTTCGGCTCCGATGGGCCACCTGCTTGCTATGAGGATTTAGAGTTAACGGATTGTGCCTTCTTGATTGGCACCAATACGGCTGAGTGTCATCCCATTGTGTTTAATCGTTTGCTCAAGCATCATAGAAAAAATCGCCACGTCAAAATGATTGTTGTCGATCCGCGTCGAACCAAAACAGCGGAAAAAGCAGATTTACATCTGGCCATTAAACCGGGTACCGATATTAATCTGTTGAATGGCATTGCCCATTTATTGATGCGCTGGGGTAAATTTGATTCCCTATTTATTGATGAATGTACGTCGGGATTTGCCAGTTTTGTCAGTGTGATTAACCAATATCCCCCCGAATTAGTGGCCAGGGATTGTGGGATTCGCATGGATGACCTAGAGCAAGCCGCCCGCTATTGGAGTGAGTCAAAACGAATTTTATCTTTGTGGTCGATGGGGATCAATCAATCCTCAGAAGGCACAGCCAAAGTGCGGACGATTATTAACTTGCACCTGATGACGGGCACGATTGGCAAACCTGGTTCAGGACCTTTTTCCCTCACGGGTCAACCGAATGCCATGGGAGGGCGTGAAGCAGGGGGATTATCCCATATTCTGCCCGGTTATCGGGTGGTGAAAAATCCCCAACATCGCCAAGAGGTAGAACAGATTTGGCAGTTACCCCCAGGCAGTATTTCCCCCAACCCCGGTCTAGCGGCATGGGATATGATTCTGGGTTTAGAGAACCAGCAGGTGGGGTTCTTCTGGGTGGCGGCAACCAATCCGGCAGTGAGTATGCCGGATATTGAGCGCACCAAAGCCGCCTTACGCCAGTCTCGGTTTACGGTCTATCAGGATGCTTACTACCCCACGGAAATGGCCGACTATGCCCATGTGATCTTGCCAGCAGCGCAATGGGGTGAAAAAACGGGAATTATGACTAATTCTGAACGGGTGGTCACCTATTGCCCCGCCTTCCGTGAACCCGTAGGTGCAGCTAGAGCCGATTGGGAAATCTTTGCGGAAGTGGGGCGGCGACTGGGATTTGAACGAGAGTTTGCCTTTGCCAATTCGGCGGCGGTTTATGCTGAATTTGTGCAATTCACCCGCGATCGCCTCTGCGATATGACCGGGCTTAGCCATGAACATCTGCAAGACAATGGTCCGATTCAATGGCCTTACCCAGCCGCTGCCCTGAATGATGAAGAGGGAATGGCAATCAACAAACGGTTGTACACCGATGGTCACTTTCCCACAGAAGATGGTCGAGCTAAGTTCTCGGCGTTTCACGCCAAAGGATTGGCAGAACCCCCTGATCCTGACTATCCTTTTGTGCTGACGACGGGGCGGCTATATGGGCATTGGCATACGCAAAGTCGCACAGGTCGGATTGAAAAAACCGCCAACATGCACCCTCAACCCTTTTTAGAAATTCATCCCCGGGACGCCGCCAAGATTGGTATTCAAGCGGGTGAGCAGGTAGAGGTGCGATCGCGGCGGGGATTCGCCCGTCTGTCGGCCCAAATTACCAAGGCCATTGCACCAGGAACAGTATTTATGCCGATGCACTGGGGAGCCTTGTGGGCAGATCATGCCGAAGCCAATGCCCTTACCCATCCCGAAGCCTGCCCTATCTCTTTAGAACCAGAACTTAAAGCCTGTGCAGTGCAGTTAACCCCTTTAAAAACCCTGCCCAAAACCAGCCAACATCAATCTGAAATCAGTCAGAATACAGTTCTCTCAGCCTTGGTCAAGTAAGGTTAAGGTCATAAGATCACATCCTCACCAGAATCCCACCGCCCTCAATACTGTTCGGTTAATCCCATATCAGAGTAAATTAGGAGTTGTCAGATACACTCCAAGAAGTAGATGTTTAAGGGGGATTACTACGTAAAATCACCTGCCCATCTTTGATGGCGATTAGTTCTACAGCTAAAGGTCCAGCCGTCAAAACAGTTTCAGGGGCGATAGCGACGATTTGAACAGCGTCTTGATCGTTGCGATCCTTGAGAGCCAAAATGAATCGGAATAAATTCACCTGGCGAAAAGACCCCACGTTTCCAGTGAGTGGATCCGCTAAAAACCAGCAGCAATAGCCTGCTCATTGACCACATTGAAGAGTTGATTAATTTGGAAGAGAAGCTGCTCATCCGTCATTTGAAATGGTTGGACGGTAATCTGGGCGATGCGGGTGTCGGCTTGGTAAATCACCTGATTGGTGGCGAGTTGGGGGATGACTAAGATGGCTCTTTCTCCTTGCAAATAGCTGGCAGCGGCCAGAATCCTGATCACATAGGATTGACCATCCCCAATTCGTGGAATGAGTTGTTCCACGTCAGAGCGTCGCATTTGGATAATGCGTTGATCAGAGGGGACATCCGATAATTTGGAAAGGGCGATCGCATTTTGACGAGCCTGAAGCAGTAAGGTATCGATGGCTTTGATGGCAGCAGTTTGGGTATTAATATCTTGAACAACGGCTGAGGCTAAAACTTGACCTGTGCGGATGGCAATGGTGCCTCGGCGCAGACCCAGTAATAGAAATTCTACGTTTTGCTCTAAGCGTTGACGGTTTGCTTCTAAAGTTTGGACTTCTACTTCCAGATCCTGACGCTGGCGGTTGGCCGCTTGTAGTTGGAGACGCTCTTGGGCAATCGTGGCGGTGAGATTTTGCTTTTGTACCTCCACCTCTCGCAGTCGGGTTTGGGCTTGGGCAATGGCGGTTTCGGCTTCAGCAACGGCGGTTTCTAGCTGTTTTTTTTGGGCATCAACCTGTTGCAAGCGAGCTTGGGATTGATTGCGTTGCACCCGCAAATTGTCTTGCTGGATACGCAGGGATTGAATTTGCGATCGCAACTCCTTCGCTTGCCCCACAAACTGACTGATTTCCCGCTTGGATTGTTGGTAACGGCTTTGGAGCCGTTTGAGTTGCCCCTCAATTCGCTTTTCCCGTGCTATAGCTTGCCCCAAGGAGCGATTAGCAGTTTTGAGACGTTCTTCCGTTCGGCTTAAGTTCGTGCGGGCTGTTCCTAGATCCCCTTCAATTTTGTCTTTTTCCCCTTGCGTTTCATCTAGCTCTTTCTGGACAATTCGACTTTGTTTTTGAATCTCATCAAAGCGGAATAAAGCATCCCGAAACTGTTGGCTAAAAGCAAAGGCCATACCTAGGGTCAAAGCCGAGATCACCGCACCCGTCAAAATTGTAACTATGACGGCGGTGTTTTTAGGGCGCAGATTAAATAAACTCAGACGCGCTTTACCCACCCGCGACCCAATCCGATCACCCAGGGTGGCGATCACACCGCCTAAAATAATGATAACGACAACCAGAAAGTAGCCCAGCATGGAAACCCTAACTCGGGAAAACGGGTTAATCCAGCAGATTTTCTAAGCGACGCCGAATTTGATCCAAATCATTGCTGTCCGTGGGAGGCTGCTCCGGTTGCCAATCCGTTTGCTCGACATTCGCTTCGGGTGGCACAGCCAGGGAGCCGACGGGAATCACCTCCATCTCCAAGCCCGCACTGTCACAAAAAGCCTCAATTTCAGCTTGATCAAATCCCTCTACCGTAGCTGCTGGAAAATCTTGAGCTTCCAGCATTAAGGCAAAGCGAGTGGCGTCGTCTTCCTCTTCAAAAGCCAGCACAACATCCTGTGTATAGCTGCCTTCTTCCGTGGAAACCTGCTTTTGTAAGGAGTGAATGCCTTCGTTCTCAGTTCCAGCATTGAACAACAAAACAAATACACGCATGATCCTAAGTTGCAATCGATAGACATTAAATTGCACCATTAGGGGTGCTGAACAAGGATAGCATTTAGCCTTATAATCGTTGTTTTGTCTGTGCCATCATAGCAGGGCTAGGAAACTCATGGTGGACGCTTCTCAGCCGTGAACGGGGGTTAGGATATCTGCAAGTTAATGCCTGAACATTGCCAAATCAGCTATCTTCTTCCTAGTCAGCGTTGATCTTTGGGGAACCTACTCCCCCAAACCCCTTCTGTGAATAAGATTACAATCCATTCGTTATGGCATTGAGTTGGGCTTTTTCAAGGACTCAGTGCTGAGTCCATTAACTGTAACCATTTGAGGGATGTCATGTCCCAAACCCCTTCTCCTGGAGACTCTCCCCGTCCATCCCCCTTTAGGCGGCTCTTAACTCGCCGCCGCCATGGCCTGATCGCCGTCAGCTTTTTGCTGTTTGTTGCGATCTCAGGCACAAGTTGGCGATTGCTACGCTATATCGAAGAAGATCTCACTCCCCAGGTTGCCAAGGAACTGAGCAAAACCCTAAACCGCCCGGTGCAGATCGGGGCTGTGCGATCGTACTCCCTCACCCACATCCAGTTTGGAGCCTCTGAGATCCCAGCCTGTACCCCCACCCAACCGGGGTGTATCACGGTTGATCCAGACTCAGCCAAAATCAAAGCCGTGGAAATTCACTTTAATCTCTGGTCTGTCCTGTGGAGCCGCACCCTCAACTTAGACGTCACTCTAGATCAGCCTCAGATTAACTTAGACCAAACTAAAAATGGACAATGGCTAGCCACCCGTCTGCGCTCAGAACCCTCTGATAGTTGGATCAAAGTCAAACTGCATAAGCTGCGATGGCAAGAAGGCGTTGCCCAACTGGATCCTTGGGGCAGTTCCTCCCGACGACTCACTCGCTTCAAGGGTACGCTAAATCTCGCCAATCCCCAGATCCTGAATTTTAATAGCCAAGCTCAGGTCGATTCGGGGGGACAGATCGCCGCCCAAGGCCAATGGCAAGCCTCTCAACGGCTGTTAGTGGTGAATGCCCATACCCAGGATTTATTAGCAGCTCCCTGGATGGGATTCTTGCCGAAGCTGCCCTTTCAGATTGATCAAGGCCAACTGAATGGCCAGTTTCAAGTTAAATTCCAACCGCAAAAGCCCTTAACGATTCATGCCGATACCACCCTCAAGCAAGGCAATGTTTGGATTCCTGATCAGGCCATTCGCATCCAAGCTGACAAAATTCAGGGCGATGTCCAGTTGCAAGCCCAGCCTCGTCGCCCGGTCGAACTGCAGGGACACGCGTCTATAGAAGGGGCAATTGCCGATGTCCCAGAAGATCTGATTCTAGATAACCAACGCCAACAGCCCCGTCGGCTGTCGCGTTTACAGGGTACGGTGGATTTTTGGGCATTCGGCAACGGTTCCGCTTTAATCTCAAGGGGCAACTGGGATCAGATAGTCGGCTGCAAGCCAGAGGCATGGCGTCATTTCTGGAGCGTCAAGCGAATCTGCGCTTGCAGTTACAAAATCTATCGGCTCCCTTGTTTAATCGAGCCTTTGGCCTGCCCGTGGCCGTGGATTCAGGCCAAGTGAGCGCCAGGGTCAACGTCCGGCTGCGCCGCCAGCAGCGCCCTGATGTCCAGGGAACTGCTCTCCTCAAAACCGTGAATATGAAGGTGGATAACGTTCCCCAACCCTTTCGTCAGGTCAAGGGTTACCTGCGTTTTCGCGGGATTGCCGTGCGACTAGAAGGCTTGCAGGGGAACTATGGCCAAATTCCGATGCAAGCCACGGGCTGGATTGATCCAGATCGCGGCTATAGTCTCGTCGGCAAAACAGCTTGGGTGCAGGCCCAACCGCTACTGGCCACTCTACAAGTGACGGAATTGCCCTTTCCGGTCACTGGCAAGGTGAAAGGAGAAGATCTGCGAATTGATGGGGCGCTGAATCAACCCATCCTGTCTGGGAACGTGATTGTAGCTGGACAACCGACGTTGGATCGGGTGCCTTTTCAGCAACTTACCGCTCGGTTTCAACTCGCAGATGCACTCCTACAGATGACGGATATTCAGGCGCAACCAACGGTGGGTGGCCTGTTTAGGGGGCAAGCCCGTTTCCATGTGCAACCCGGTGGGGAATTGATGACCCGTCTGCAAGCGGTGGATATTCCGGGGAATGCGATCGCCCGTTTCTACAACGCAGATCCAGGTTTCTCCCTGGGGCCAATCCAAGGTCAAATCCAACTCTGGGGTCTCCCGGCAGCAGTGCGAACCCAGGTCGATTTCCAAGCCCAACGGGGAGAATTTCCCACCACAGGAACGGTGTTTGTAGAGCGAGGCATTGCCCAACTCAGGCAGATCATCACCCAAATTCCTGGGGGTGAACTCCAGACCCAAGGCCGGATTCAAAATAACCGGGTCAGGGTGACTACCACTACCCCCGGTCTGGCTTTAAGGGCTTATTCTCCAGACACACGCGGGCGGATGACAGGCCAGCTCCAGATTAATGGCCCCTTGGATGCCTTTAGTGTGGCCAACGCCCGCGCCCAAGGCGACCTACATTTCTCCGATGGCATTGCCCTAGTTAAGGATCTGATCACCGCTCAAATCCGTTGGGATGGTCAGCAGATTCTCGTCGATCGAGCCACCGCCCCTGGATTTTTAGCCCAAGGTGAAGTGGGTCTGGATGTGGATACCCCCAAAGGTCCCCAACTGACCACCCTCAACCTAGGGGTGCGGGCTCAGGGCTATGATCTGCGCTCCTTGCCACCCTTGGGTCCGACCCAAGTGGCGATGGCGGGGCGGGCCAATCTGGTGGGTCAACTCACGGGCACCGTCGCCAATCCCCTTTTGCAATCGACATTGGAAGTGAATCATCTCTTGGTGGGCGGTGTTCCTTTTGAACCAGTCTTGCAAGGGCCGTTCCGTTATGGCCAAGACGCGCGGCTGAATTTGCAGCTATCGGGGGAGCGAGATCGCATTCATTTGGCCCTGGATCCTAACCAGCTCCCCACCGCCTTTAATATTCGCCGCGATCAAGCCTGGGCCCAAGGCAAAACCCAACAGGGACGACTTAACGTGGCCTTTGCCAACTTTCCCTTGGCAGCGCTCAATTGGCAGCCCGTCAACAACTTCGGTAAACTCTCAGGACTGACAGCGGGTCAGTTTAGCCTCAATCCCCGCACCTATCAGGGCACTGGCAACTTAGAGATCCGTCAACCAGGAATAGGGCCGTTTGTGGGCAATCGCTTTGCGGGTACCTTTGAGCTGGCCAACAATACCATCTTGCTCAAGCAAGGCGAATTGCTAGACCGCAATAATGCCTACCAAATCCAGGCGAAGGTGATTCCAGGAAGTAACCCTCAATTTTCTGGGGCTATACAAATCCAGCAGGCAGAAATCGCAGATATTCTGGCCGCTGCCAATGCCCTGAACTTGGGTCGCCAAGAGCCGAAACCCCAGCCCCAGGGCAGCGCAGCCGATGTGCAAACCCTGCCCATTGGTATTGCTCAAGGGCCGTTACTGATGCAGTTGCGCCGTCTAGCTGAATTGGATCAGGTGCAGCGCCAACAGCAGACCCAAGCGTCTCCCACCCCAATCTTGCCGGATTGGACGGCGTTATCGGGCCAACTCGCAGGTCAATTACAATTCTCTGGATCGGGGCAAACAGGACTCAACACCACCTTTGCGTTGACCACTCAGCCCTTAAAGTGGGGCACCTATACGGTGGATCGCGTTGTCGCCCAAGGCCAATTCGCCGACGGCAATCTGACGTTGCGACCTTTTGTGGTGACCAGTGGGGCTCAGGCCGTTCGTTTCCAAGGCAGAATCGGTCGCCAGGAACAATCCGGTCAACTTACCCTCACCAATGTGTCCCTAGCAGCATTGAATCAGCGCTTCAAGTTGCCCTTTAACGTGGCCGGAATCCTCAATGGCAGAGCCACCCTGGCAGGTACCCTAGCCAACCCCCGCTTACAAGGGGAACTGGCTTGGACTGAGGCCATGCTCAACAACATCGCCCTCAATCAAGCGCGAACCACCTTTGCCTATGATCGGGGGCGATTGACGTTCCAAGGCGGTTCACAGGCTATTCCTCTGCAGTTTGCCGGCAACCTTCCCTATCAATTGCCCTTGACCACGGTCAAATCGGACAGCGATGCCCTGCAAGTCAGCCTTAAAATCGAAGATCAAGGCTTAGCCTTGATCAATCTCTTCAGCAACAATCAACTGAACTGGGTCGGCGGTCAGGGAGAGGTTGACCTAGATGTGACGGGAACCCTGGCTCGACCTTCGCTCCAGGGACAAATTCAATTTAATCAAGCTACTCTGGCCTCCGAGCTTCTGTTAGAGCCGCTCACGCAGGTGACGGGAACCCTGGAATTTGATCGCGATCGCATTCATGTCAACAGCCTCACGGGTCTCTACAGCCAAGGCCAACTGGAAGCGGTGGGTAGCCTACCCCTGTTTACCCCCGACCAACAACCCCCTTCTTCTTTGAAAATAGCGCTTAAGGCTCTCCAACTGAATTTTAAAGGTCTCTATAAAGGTCAAATTGATGGCGATCTGAGGCTGACGGGAGCCTTGCTTGCGCCCCAACTGGGCGGGGTAATGGAACTCACCAATGGTCAGGTGATTTTAGCCGATGTCGATGTCAAGGCTCCTGCTACCGCTTCTCCCAGTCAATCGGGATTAAACACCCCCTTACAATTCAATAATCTGCAAGTCCAATTCAATGAAAATGTGCGAGTGACCCAGCCTCCCCTGCTCAATTTTGTGGCAGCAGGCAATGTGACGGTGAATGGCTCGGTAAATACCCCCCGACCTCAAGGGATTATTCGATTTCGTCAAGGGTCTGTCAATCTGTTTACTAGCCGTTTTCGCATTGATTCGCGCCGGGACAATTTTGCCGAATTTAACCCCAGCTTAGGGTTAGATCCCTACTTGAGTATTGGCATGATCACCACAGCCACAGATATTGTCGGGGGTCGCGCCACAGAGCTGAATGAATTTAAAGATTTACCTGCGGGGCGGATTGGCGCAGTAGAATCCGTCCGGGTGCGAGCCACTGTCGAAGGACGCGCCAGTGAACTGGTGAATAATTTTAATCAAGTCGTCCAACTCACCAGTACCCCCAGTCGTTCCAAAGGTGAAATCCTCTCGTTACTGGGAGGGAATGTTCCCGATTCCTTAGAAGAAGGCAATACGGAATTGGCCCTTGTGAATCTAGCCAGCTCCGCTTTCCTGACTGGCTTTGAAGGATTATTTGCCGATGCTCTGGGGACACGGGTCAGTTTTCGAGTCTTCCCCGTCTTAATCCCTAGTGCGGATCAAAGCGACTCCGTATTGGCATTTGGCGCAGAATTGGGGTACGACGTCACCGATCGCTTTTCGGTATCGGCCTTACAAATCCTGACGGGTTTAGATGAAGCCACTTTATTTAATGCAAGTTACGACATTAATGAGCAGATTCGCGTTCGCAGTGCTATCAGTACAGATGGGGAAGCCGTTGGCATTCTCGAATATCGTCTCCGTTTTTAACAAACTTATGACCCTGGCAACCTGGATCACGATCTCTCGCCTACTGGCTTTGCCCTTTCTCATGTACGGATTACATAGCCACGCTCTTGAGGGGCCAACCCCCACGACCCGATGGATTTGCCTGGGCATTTTTCTGGTGGCGGCCAGCACAGATTGGCTGGATGGTTATCTCGCTCGCCAACTGGATCAAGTCACCGACTTAGGCAAGTTCCTCGATCCCTTAGTGGATAAGCTCCTCATTCTGGGTCCTTTGATTGCTCTAGTCGAGTTAGGGCAAATTCCTGCCTGGAGTGTGGTCCTGATTTTGACCCGCGAGTTGGCCATTGCTGGCTGGCGGGTTCAGCAGACCCAAATTGCGGGAGCCAATTGGTGGGGCAAAATCAAAACAGTGGTTCAGATTGTGGCGGTATCTCTGCTCATTGCCCCCCTCTCAGGTCTATGGACCACCATTACTGTCCTGATTTATGGTGGCTCGGTTTTATTGACGGTGGTTTCTGGCCTTGTCTATGTCTGGCCTCAAACCGCCCCCTCTGCATAGATGAACGGGATTGAGGCACCTGGATATGATGGCCAAGAGACTCAGTAATTCCCCTGCTGTGTCCGGTCTTGAACGGTCAATATCAAGCTATCCAGATGGGCAAGGCGAGGATATCTCTCTTTGGCGCTGGTATTGTCAGATGTTGACTGATTTGAGAAAAGGATAGGGTTCCCTATCCGAACATTTACGGAGTGAGGGGGATTGGCCGGATCTTTAGGGTCAAGGGTAAATCGCTGATCTATTCTCACAGCAAGCATTTTCCAGTGTTATTACGGAAGCACATCTGTCTCGCTTAGAGCAAACTTACAGATATAGATTGATGTTTCTTAAATCAACGCTTACCCCACTGCAATTCCCTAATACAGATCAAAAAGTCTTTGCTGAACAGTTTTGCAGATTCCAGGTAATCAGACATTGTCAAACCTTCTCGACTCAGTTGTTTTGTTATTTAATCCTACTCCTCCTATGAAAGCCATCGATTCACATGATAATTTCGGTATCTCTGGGAACCAGCAAACCATTGAGATGCTAAAAACGGTCAATTATTATCTTTGGGTTCTAATCATTCCGCAGGCTTAATTTTGCAAAAGCCTTATTATGCTGAATTCATCGAACCTGGTGCGGCTATAGGTGGAATGTTTGATTTGCAGGTTGTAGCCATCCATATCTTAGGTAAAGTAGAGTTACAAATTCCTGAGACAGCAAATGAGCGACAGGATGCGTTGCAAAAACGGATGGAAAATATTGAGCAAATGCAGCAAATTTGCGAACAGGATGTACCTCTTGATCGCGCTATTGGAATTTTAGAACTGTTATCCCAAAAGTTTCATCAAGAAGAAATTCAACTAATTTCCAATGATGTCCTAGCAAAATTGGTGGGTGTTTTGCCTTCTACGATGGCGGTTGCTTGGCAAAAACTAGCACAATCTAGCCACAATCATCGCAATGGAACCTCTACAACATTCCAATCTCCTGTAGAAGAGACTGCCTTTGCTACTATGGCTGCCTAATCAAGCTTGTGGAAAACACCCCGATTTTGGCACCCTGAAATTTGATGGGGATTAGGATTATCAATTTTAATACAGAGTAGGCTATCTCACTTGCCACTCACTTCTTACTCAATCACCCGTTCTGTAATGCTCATTGTTTGTGGCTTACGGCTGGTGGTTGAGTTTTTTGTTAGAGAGCTGACATCTATCCCCTGATCAAAAAGATGCCTATCTCATCAAGAATAGGGTTGAATGGAGGCTATGTTAAACATCTGATTTGTAAAACCAAGCATAGTAAATGCGTCAACGCCGTGTACAATGCTCTATGAGAGAGGGAATCCTTCCTGCGATCGCAGAAGACCACCCATCAATTACTGTAGTGGTGGTTTTTTCAAGTGGTATCAACAAAGATTCCACCCTTCTCCCCGGCGATTACCATTGGTGCATCCTTGCACCCAGAGCATAGCATTTTATATCCCTGAGTGCGGCTCTTGTCCAGGTCATCGTCTTGTGACACTACCGATAGAAATTATTGTTGGCTCTAAAGCTAAAAGTCTTACCAAAGATGGTCATCAGTGCCTTGATGTCAGTCCGGCAAGAATTTACATAACTTTTGATACTAGAGGGTGATCAATGAGATTTCGCACTTTAATCCTTACTTTTTTAGCGGTCTGTCTGGGGGTATTCTCAGTCAATGCTCAAGCTTTAGCTGTTGTTCCCAGTTCAATGACCTATGACCAGGTAAAAGGGACTGGTCTAGCTAATAACTGTCCAATTCTTGATGTAGGTTCTGGTGACTCCATCTCTGTCTCTGGTTCCTCATACATTTTGGATCTGTGTTTGCAACCAACCAGCTTCTACGTCAAGGAAGAGCCTTCTAATCCCCGGCAGCAAGCAGAATTTGTGCCTGCCAATATCATGACGCGCAAGACAACCACCCTAGAGCAAATTGAGGGACCCTTATCTACGGATGGGGGTAAGTTAACATTCAAGGAAAAAGATGGCATGGATTTCCAAGCCATCACTGTCCAAATTTCGGGGCGGGAAAGAGTACCCATGCTCTTTACCATTAAAGAATTAGTAGCTTCCGCCTCTGGTAGCTCTATTGCCGATGGCACTACCTTCTCAGGTGAATATGTTGTTCCCTCTTACCGCACCTCTGGTTTCCTCGATCCTAAAGGTCGTGGTGTGTCCACCGGGTACGATACAGCAGTTGCTTTGGCCGCTGATCCCGATGACGAAGTTTTAAATCGTGCTAATGCCAAGCGCTTTGATGTCACCAAGGGCAGTATCTCAATGACGATAGCGGCTGTGGATAAAGAGACAGGTGAATTCGGCGGTACCTTCGAAAGCGAACAATATTCCGATTCTGACTTGGGTGCTATCGATCCCTTGGAAGTGAAAGTCCAAGGTATTTTCTATGGTCGTGTTGACTAAAGTGACTCTATGAGTCCAAGCTTAACCCCTTTACCTTAATTCAAGAATAGGTTCCTCCAAAGCAGATGTGTTTCCCTTAAGCGCGTCTGCTTTTTTGATCGCTCAAGATAGGATCTCTCAAAAGTGTAGGTCTGCATCAAAACTGCTAACTCATTTAAATACCAGGGCTATTTGCTGACGTCCGTGCCGGAAACCTTCCCAATTATTGAAGTTCCCCAAACTGCTCCAGAAGAATTGGAGGAAATGGGAACAAAGGAGAAGTTCTGGTTTCGCGATCAAGAGCGGGGACTTTGCCTTTACAAGAAAGCTCGCCAAGATACTGGTGAAGATTGGTCAGAGAAAGTAGCAGCCGAGTTATGTGAATTATTAGGTTTGCCACACGCAGATTATGAGCTAGCCACTTTTGATAATTGGCAAGGCGTAATCTCACCTTCTTTCTTGCCTGAAGGTGGAAGTCTGATTCCTGGTAATGAGATTCTCGCGCAGCTAATGCCAGATTATCCAGGTGAAGCTAGCAACCCGTCCCAGCATACCATCAGCAATGTTTTCCAAATCATTGAGGATTCATCTGTGAATTTACCCAGTGGCTGGACGCCGCCAGACGGGGTTAGAACTGCTGCCGATCTTTTTGTTGGCTACTTATTATTATTATTAGATGCTTGGATTGGGAATACTGATAGGCATCATGAGAATTGGGCTTTTATCCGCATCGGGCAGCAAAATTATCTAGCACAAACCTATGATCACGCTTCTAGTCTTGGACGGAACGAGACGGATGAAAAACGACAGGCAAGACTCACGACAAAAGATTCTGGCTTTTCTGTCCAAGCCTACGTGGAAAAATGTAGATCTTGCTTGTATGCTGGAGTTAAAGATACAAAACCTCTCAAAACATTTGATGCGTTCTGTCAAGCAGCACAAATTTACCCTCAAGCAGCCCGTATTTGGTTGGATCGTCTGGCAATGGTGCCAGCCCCAAATACGCTAGAGCTTTTCAACCGCCTTCCCAGTGAGCGGATATCCTCTGCTGCGCTTGAATTTGCTCAAAGAATACTAGAAATTAATCAACAGAGGCTGCTAAGGTTGCAGTAAACCATGGTGCAAACACTATTTTTAGCTTGGCAAGAACCTAATAGTCGCTCTTGGTTCCCAATTGGTCGTCTAAGACGTGATGGAACACAGTATCAGTTTGTCTACACTTATGGTGTTCAAGATGCTCAGGACAAGTGTGGATTTCAGGCACTCCATTCATTTCCAAATCTGAAGAGAGAATATAGGTCTGCTGAGTTATTCCCCTTATTCTCTAACCGCTTGATGCGGCCTTCTCGCCCAGATTACAGAGATTATATTGAGTGGCTAGACATTCCTCGTCATCAGGATGATCCCATTGCAATTTTGTCTCGGAGTGGGGGACGTAAAGCAACAGACACTTTTGAAGTTTTCCCGTGTCCAGTGCCCGATGAAAATGGACTTTATCACATCCATTTCTTCTCTCACAGGCTGCGACACCTTCCAGAATGCTCAGTAGAGCGGATTAGTAAGTTTAAGCTTAACGAACGGTTATATTTGGCAAATGAATTCCAGAACCCGTATGACCCTCGGGCTTTATTGCTATGTACGGAAGATCACCACATTGTCGGGTACTGTCCCCGATATTTGGTGGCAGATGCTCTAGAAATTCTGCAAAAGCAGCCAGGACTAGTCCATGTACACATCGAACGAGTTAACCTTGCACCGACACCGCTCCAATTTCGCTTACTGTGCAATATGACTGCTAAGTGGCCCCAGGAATTTCGTCCGTTCTCTGGTCAAGAGTACCAACCCATTGTCTCTAAGATTAGCTGCCCGACACACTAGGGTCAGGAAGTCCCAGAGGGGTTTTCTCACACTGGGGAAGACATTGGATCTTGAAACTCATATTCACATTCGGCACCACTATGGGTAGAGCGGTGCATTATTGCCGACACACTATTCATAGCGCAAGCATAAAAGTTTATACGCTATGAATAGTGCTTGTATTTTTGTAAACCACTACATTTAGACCGAACCTGCTGAATGTGGGTTGAAGCAATACAGAAAACTTGATGGACTGTCTAGATTTCAGAAATAGCCTCAAATTGGGATGCTTCCTCTGAGGATCGCTGTTTAAGGGCAAAATAATCCCCGCATTAAGGAATGGAAAGGTTTTTGACGGATCTCAACGGCAGTATGGGGATCAATGTTCAAGCTGAGCAGATAAGGAATGTTAAGTTGCCATCGGCAAAGTTCCGTGGATTTGCTGATGTTCGTCTTTACCCACCTTAGTAAGTTAGTGAAAGGTTCAAATCAGATTCATAATGCCAAGTTAAAAATTTGAACGGATCCAGACTAACTAATTTACATCACCTTACTTTTTTGACATGATCGCAACGCTTCCTCAAGAACTCAAAAGTGAAAGTTTAGGGTTATTGCAGCAATATCAACAGACTCCATCCACCGAGTTGCGGAATCGTTTAGTGCAGATGAATTTTGGGTTGGTGAGAAAAGAAGCCCATCGTTGGGTAGGGCATTCTAGTGAAAGTTTCGATGATTTAATGCAGGTAGGTTCCCTCGGTCTGATCCGGGCGATTGAGCGGTTTGATCCAGTTAAGGGTAATGCCTTTAGCTCTTTTGCTGTTCCCTACATTCGCGGCGAAATTCAGCACTATCTTCGAGATAAAAGCCCACAAGTGCGTATTCCCCGAAAATGGCATGAGCTGCAATCTCAAGCCATTCATTTAACCCGAGAAATGCGAGATGAATTACAGCGTCAACCCACGGATCAAGAACTAGCCGCGGCTCTTGATATTTGCCAGAAAGAATGGCAGGAAGTGAAACTTGCTTCTTGTAATCGTTCCGTTTTAAGTTTGGATGCTCCAGTGAATGAGACTGAACAAGAATCCATGTCCTTGGGGGATTTATTACCGGATCGCCAATATCACAGTTTCCAATTGGTTCAGGAAGATCAAGTCCGTTTGCGTCAAGCCTTGTCTAAATTGGAAAAGCGGACTTGTGAAGTGTTGGAGTTTGTCTTCCTCCATGACTTGACCCAAAAGGAAACCGCAGAGCTATTGGGGATTAGCGCCGTCACTGTGTCTCGCCAAGTCAAAAAAGGGCTGGTGTCCC
Organism: Acaryochloris sp. CRU_2_0; assembly: GCA_012034865.1. Classification (GTDB taxonomy): domain Bacteria; phylum Cyanobacteriota; class Cyanobacteriia; order Thermosynechococcales; family Thermosynechococcaceae; genus Acaryochloris. The sequence goes on from JAAUOM010000016.1 coordinate 23,928, forward strand.
TGCGGCAAATGTTGAAGGGGACTGAAGGAGCGGCTGACAAGGCTGTGTAATTTGCTCTTCACAGGTAGTGTTCTGTCTTTTCTCAAGTTCGGCGAGTTATCATGCCAAGGTTGAGAATATGTATCGAGATGGGGCAGGGTGATGAAGCTGATCTATTGGGGAACACCGCAGTTTGCCGTCCCCAGCTTAGAACGGTTGTTGCAAGAGCCTGATTTTGAAGTTTTAGGAGTTGTGACTCAACCGGATAAACGGCGAGGCAGAGGGGGGAAAATCTCTGCCTCATCCGTTAAGTCCGTCGCTTTAGCAGCAGGATTGCCGATTTGGCAGTCCCAGAATATTAAGAAGGATGCAGCGGTGTTGACGGAGTTGCGATCGCACGCCGCTGATGCTTTCGTCGTTGTGGCCTACGGACAAATCCTCTCTGCTGAAATCCTGGCTATACCTCGCCTCGGATGCATTAATAGTCACGGATCTTTGCTGCCGAAATATCGCGGCGCTGCCCCGATTCAATGGAGCTTGTACCACGGTGAACCCCACGTTGGCATCACCACCATGCGCATGGATGCGGGGATGGATACAGGCGACATGCTCCTCAAACAGAGGATTGAGGTAGGTCTGTTAGAAAATAGCCTGGAGATAGCCCATCGCCTCGCCCTCCTTTCTGGGGAGGTATTGATAGAGACCCTCCACCAACTGCAAGCGCAGACTTTAACACCCATGCCCCAGGATCCACAACAGGCCACCTATGCCCCCTTGATTACGAAATCGGATTATCGATTGGATTGGTCAAAATCTGCGATCGCCCTCCACAACCAGATCCGTGGATTTGCCCCCAACTGCGTCACCCAACTGCGAGGAACGGCTCTCAAAATCCTGTCTTCAGCACCTTTAGGTCCACGCTACGCCCGGGATTTGCCAGAGGATTTATCTGCCCTTACTCAAGACATTGCCGTCTCTATCGATAGGAGCTATCCCCCCAGCAGGATTGTTTACCTTGCGCCGCAACAAGGACCCATCGTGCAAACGGGGGAAGGTTTATTATTGCTACGATCCTTGCAGATGGCCGGTAAACGTCCTCAATCGGGCTGGGATTTTGTCAATGGCTTGCGGCTTTCGGTGGGCGAAGCCTTGGGAGAAACAGCAGATTGAACAGACGGATCTCACTCAGCAGCCGCTTGCTGTAATTCTGACATGGTGAATAATGGATGCAGCTTCAATCCTTCAGCCTCCAGGTTCGCTTGCCCACCTGCCTCACGATCAATCACACAGAGAACATCGGTGACTGTTGCCCCCAAAGCCCGTAAGTCTTGGGCAGATAATCCAATTTGTCCGCCTGAAGTCACAACATCTTCAATAATGACTAGCCTTTTGCCCGCTATGTCCCCACCCTCAGCCAGCTTGCAGGTGCCATAGGCTTTGGCTTTTTGCGCACAAACAGGGAGGGGTAGCCACTCCTTTGCGAGAGCATCGTCACAATGGGGATTCCTCCCATCTCTAACCCAGCTAACGCATCCACAGGTTCAGGGATTAGAGGGGCTAAATATTCTGCGATCGCTGCAATAGCCGGGGATTGGCTTCAAATAGATATTTATCAAAATACTTATGGCTCACTTGGCCTGATCTCAATAAAAATTCCCCTGTAAGATGAGAGGTTAGGTAAATTGCCTTCGCCAAGTCTGCTTTTTTCATCGAAAATGACGCGATTGAGCTAACTTAATTTAGTTTAGAGGCTATGGTCTCCGAGGGTAAACTGCATAAACGGCATCCTGTTAATCTGGCTCTACAATGTTGCGCGCATCCCCTAAAACGGCAACTTTCGAGCTACCTATGCGTCTAACCTACGGACAGATATTACCATTCCCGAACTTCAACCCATTTGCCATTTGTCTGGCTGGAAGCTACATTAACCTCAGTTTAGGTTTTAGGGCAATCTTGTTACTCACATCAGCTAAAACAGACCCATAGTTTGATAGAGTGATGTTTTTAGTGACGGCATAAGGATTTCGGCTTATCGTCAATTCAGGTTAAATTAACCTCAATAACTTGTTCGGCAACTAATTGAGATCGACTGACAGAGTGGCTAAAGAGTATGGAATACGCTGAAGATAGCATCGACATTAAAAACTATGTGCGGATCTTAAGGCGTCGATGGCTGCCGGCAACGGTTGTTTGTGGCACGGTGGTAACACTCACTGCCCTAGCAACTTTTCTCCAGAAGCCAGTCTTTCAATCAGAAGGTACCCTCCAGCTTAAAGAAGTAGGAAGTGCATCTATCTCTGATTTAGATGTTAAGGGTTTAGGGGGATTAGAGGCGTTATCAGCCAAAAGTAACCCCATCGCCACTGAAGCTGAGATTCTTCGCTCTGAACCTATCATCAGGCAAACTATCACGTCACTCAAATTACAAGACGAGGATGGACAACCCCTTACCTCAGAAGTGTTTCTAGAAGCTCTAAACGTCACCAATATCAAGGACACCGATATTTTGAAGGTTTCTTACAAAAGTACTGATCCCCAAGAGGCAGTAGATGTAGTGAACCAACTGATGCAAGATTATCGAGCCAATAACATTACTACCAACCGTGCAGAAGCAGCCTCTGCCCGCCAATATATTGAACAACAAGTTCCGCTGGTTAGCGCTAAGCTGCGACGTTTAGATGTAGCCCTGCGACAATTTAAGGAAGAAAATGGCATTACTGATCTCAAAGAAGAAGCGAGAGTTCAAGCAGAAGTTACCGGAAAACAACAAACAGAATTCTCGGAGATTCAAAGTGAAATGGTGAATGCGAATACGCGAGCCCAGGCGTTACGCAATAAGTTAGGAATGACAACCTCAGAAGCAAGACAGGTCAATGACCTAAGCCAGTCTCCTGGGGTGAAGAAAATTTTAGAAGAGTCTCAAGCCAACGAAATTTTATTGGCTGAAACCCGCACATTGTATGGCTCAGAGCATCCTAATGTTTTAGCGTTGGTTGATAAACAGGCAGAGCTGAAGTCTTTATTGAGCCGGGAAGTGGGTCAGATCATTGGCAACACCACCTCTCAACCCCTTCGCAATCTGACAGCAGGACAATCACAGCAGAAGTTGACAGATGCTTTAGTAGATGCAGAAGTTGAACGCCTAGGTTTAGAGCAACAAGCCATTGCTTTAACCAACAACCAAAAGGATTACAAGCGCAAGCAAAAATTCTTGCCAAGGCTGGAGCAGCATTTGGTTGCCATCGAACGAGATAAACTGGTCGCCCAAACCACCTATGAAGGTCTCTTAAAAGCTTTACAAGAGATACAAATTAGTGAAAATCAGAATATTGGTAATGTCCGTATTGTCGCTACAGCACCATTGCCTAAAGAACCCATTGCACCCCGTAAAGTCTTTAATTTAGCTGTGGGGATGTTGTTAGGCAGTTTGCTGGGCATCGGCGCTGCGTTATTACTGGAAGCGATGGATACATCCATCAAAACGGTACAAGAAGCCAAGGATATCTTCAAATACACGGTACTAGGCAATATTCCCTTCCTTAAAGATGCTGAAAAAGTCTCTCGTAAAGGTTTAGAACGACCGACACCGGATTTGATTGTACGCGATAATCCTCGCTCATCGGTGAGTGAATCCTATCGAATGTTGCAGGCTAATCTCAAGTTTTTGAGTTCTGATCATCGGGTACAGGTCTTTGTCGTGACTAGCTCTATCCCAAAAGAAGGTAAATCAACGGTTGTGGCCAATTTAGCCTTGGCTCTGGCCGAGCTGGGAAATCGGGTTTTGATCATTGATGCTGATTTGCGTCGTCCTTCCCAGCATCAAGTGTGGGAATTACCCAATACCGTTGGTCTCAGCAATGTTTTAGTAGAACAGCAAGGCTGGGCGACAGCCATTCGCCAAGAAGATGATCATCTCAATATTCTCACTGCTGGTGTGATTCCACCGAACCCAGTTCCCTTGATTGACTCCCATCATATGGCGGTTTTGCTGGAGGAGTTTCACCAAGCTTATGATTACATCTTGATTGATTCTCCACCCTTAGCAGTAGCAGCAGATGCTTTATTACTCGGTAAAATGACGGATGGGATTCTGTTGGTTACCCGTCCCGGCTTAGTGGATACGGGATCGGCTCAATCTTCAAAAGAGACTTTAGAAAAATCAGGGCAAAAAGTTTTGGGATTAGTCATTAATGGGGTTATTCCTGAAAATGAACCCGATAGTTATTACTATTACTATGCCAAAGATTATTACGGTGATGATGCCTCTGAAAATGAATCCAAATCTCGAAAGAAGAAGAAGGTTAGCTCTAAAGACAGATCTTAGCGTTACCATTAGCCATCCACTGAGGTATTTTGAGAGTATCTATGCAAGCTTCTAATATTGTTTGGCATCAAGCCAAGATTTCGCGTCAACACAGAGAATCTCAAAACAGCCATGCCAGTGTTATTCTCTGGTTTACAGGACTATCGGGAGCGGGCAAGTCTACCTTAGCCCATGTGGTTGAAGAACGGCTATACACCATGAACTGCCGTACTTTTGTAATTGATGGGGATAATGTCCGTCACGGTCTATGTGCTGATTTGGGTTTTTCGAGTCAGGATCGAGAAGAAAATATCCGTCGCGTGGGTGAGGTGGCCAAGCTGTTTACGGAAGCTGGCATGATTACCCTCACTGCGTTTATCTCGCCGTTTAAGGCCGATCGCGATCGCGTCCGCCAATTAGTTCCTACGGGAGATTTTATTGAAGTTTACTGTCAGGCTAGTCTAGATGTCTGTGAACAGCGAGATGTCAAGGGATTGTACAAGCGGGCACGGGCAGGCGAAATTCCAGAATTCACGGGTATATCCTCACCCTATGAGCCTCCAGAAACCCCTGAAATGGTGATCAAGACGGGAGAAATGCCCTTAGAAGACTGCGTCAACCAAGTTATTCAATATTTATTGGATCGAGGGATTCTTCCATCTAACTAAAAATTAGTCTTCCTTATATGTAATTATCGGATTAGGGAAAAGACGCTTCTACAAACATGCAGATGGAACATTTTCAGCAGGAAGGGTATGGAATTGTACCCCAGCTTTTGTCTGTCCAAACCTGTGATAACTTGTGTACCCGGTTAGCAGAAGTCACTGAAACTCGGCCAGGAAGCAGACGGTTACTGGAACAGGACTGGTGTCGAGATCTAGCCAGAAAGCTGAAAACACATCCGCTGATCTCAGTTTTTCTGGGATCTAACTCAGTAGTTAATCAATGCACTTATTTTGATAAATCTCCACATCAGAATTGGTTAGTTCCACTTCATCAAGATGTGAGCATTGCTGTTCAACCTAATTCTGCGGCTGTGCAATGGGGAGGGGTGGTTAAAGAAGAAATCACCTTTGTGCAACCCTCCGTGGGGATTTTAGAGCAACTAGTTGCCTTACGTGTACACCTAGACGACTCTACGCCTGTCAATGGTTCTCTGAAGGTGGTGCCTGCATCTCACCGTTATAGTCGTTTAACTGCACCAATGATTCTTCAACTTCGGGCTTTGTATGGGGAAGTATCCTGTCTGGTGCCTAAAGGCGGAGTGCTAGTAATGCGCCCTCTGTTGCTGCATGGATCCTCTAAAATGACGGGTTCCACTCAGTGGCGAGTGCTGCTTTTTTATGTGGTCCTCCCCAACTGAATGATGGTCTTATCTGGCATCAGGTCGTTTAAGTTTTGCTCAACCTTGGTCATGCTCTTATAAATCGCCAAACCCTTTTCTTTTTTTGGTTTTTTTCTTTTTACCCATGCCGCTACCTTGCCAGCCGCCTGATCGACCTCCACCGCCAAAGTTACCTCCACCTGCTGGCGACATCTGTGGCATTTGACCTTGACCCATTTGCTGCATCATTGAACGCATCCGCTGGAATTCTGTGACCAACTTACTGACATCATCTAGAGCATAGCCAGAGCCTTTGGCAATCCGACGACGACGGCTAGGGGAGTTAGCCAATAACTGAGGATTACGCCGTTCCTCTTTAGTCATGGAATTGATCATGGCTTCCGTCTGCTTCAGCTTCGTTTCTCCTTCTTGGAGCTGATCGCTAGAGATTTTGTTCATACCAGGAATCAACTTCATGATCCCCCCTAAAGAACCCATCCTTTTGAGCAGGCGCATTTGCTTGAGAAAATCCGTGAAGTCAAACTCAGCTGCCAGAATCTTCTGTTGCATTTTTTCGGCATCGGCGATATCCAGCTCTTCTTGAGCTTTTTCCACCAAGGTCAGCACATCTCCCATCCCTAAAATCCGCGATGCCATCCGATCAGGGTAAAAGGGTTGCAGGGCTTCTACTTTTTCACCGACCCCCACAAATTTAATGGGCTGACCCGAAATTTGACGAATGGAGAGGGCAGCCCCTCCACGCGTATCTCCATCCATTTTGGTGAGGATTGCACCGGTAATCCCAATTTCGTCATGAAAGGTATGGGTTAAATTGGCCGCCTCTTGCCCGGTCATGGCATCGACTACCAGCAAGGTCTCATCGGGCTGAATCGCCTTTTTGATATTGGCCAGCTCTGCCATCATTTCTGGGTCAATTTGCAGACGACCTGCCGTATCTACAATTACCGTATCGACTTTTTGCTCCCTAGCAGCGGCTAGCCCCTGGCGGGCGATCTCCACGGGGTTGGCATCGGCACCCAGTTCAAAGACGGGCACATCAATTTGCTGGCCCAGGGTGACGAGTTGATCGATTGCGGCTGGACGATACACATCTGTAGCCACCAACAAAGCAGTTTGCCCTTGCTTGCGTAGATGCAGAGCCAACTTAGCCGTTGCTGTGGTTTTACCCGTGCCTTGCAAGCCAGCCATGAGGATGACGGTGGGGGGCTGTTTGGCCTCAGCTAAAGGAGCATTCGTAGCCCCCATCACGTCTACCAGTTGATCGTGAACAATTTTGATAAATTGCTGATCAGGACGGACGCCTGCCAAGACTTCAGCCCCCAGGGCTGAGGTTCGTACCTCTTCGATAAAGGCTTGGACGACCTGTAAATTGACATCTGCTTCCAATAGCGCTCGTCGGACTTCTCGAAGCGCCTCCTGGATATTGGCCTCAGAAATCTTATCCTGACCTCTTAAGGTCTTCCAGGCCGATTCTAGCCGTTCTGACAGAGCCTCAAACATAGCAATTACCTATTTTCCAGATATCTATTGTGACATAGGAACGACAGGTCCTAATGCCTACTTGGAGGAAAGGGATGCTGAAGAGTGGGTTCCTACCGCCGGTGTTGGTTGTTGTCCCAAGACAGACTGATAGTATCCCTGAAGTTGCTGGGTGGCAGCAGCCCATCCCCAGCGCTCAGCTTCAAGTCGGGCACTGTGCCGGATGGCTTCCCGTTCCTCAGGGTGATCAAGTAAGCGTTGAGTAGCTTGAATAAAGTCTTGGTCGTCCTTGGGATCAAAGAGGTAGCCATTGGCACCATCTTCCACAATATCGGTAATGCCACCAGAACGAGCGGCAACCACAGGGCAGCCAGCGGCCATGGCCTCTAATAACACTAAGCCCAGCGTTTCGGTGCGAGAAGGAAACATGAAACAGTCGGCTGAGGCAAAGGCTGAGGCCAAGGTTTGCCCCGACATATACCCTGAAAAGTAGGTTTGAGTGCCAGCAAAGTGTTTTTCTAATTCTTGCCGATAGGGACCATCGCCGACTAGGGCAAGGCGAGCAGTTGGCATGGCATCTAGGACGAGCTTGATCCGATCAATTTCTTTTTCGGCAGACAATCGTCCCACATACAACAGTAGGGGGGCGTTTGGGTGACCCTGACTGAGGAGCGATCGCATCTCCGGGGACGCCAAGTGAGGCCCAAACGTATCGATATCCACCCCCCGTTGCCAGAGGGCTAACCGTTGAATCCCTTGCTCACCTAATTCCTCAACCATGGCGTTGGAGGTACATAGATTCAGCAATGCCTGATTATGCCCTGCTTTGAGCAGTTCCCACAACACCCCTTCCAACAGGCCGAGGCCATAATATTTCAAATAATGGGGTAAATGGGTGTGGTAAGACGCCACCAAAGGAATATGGTGCAACTTACTGAAAAATAAACCTGCTAAGCCCAAGACAGCAGGATTGACCACATGGACTAAATCGGGCTGAAATCTAAACAGGGCATCACCAATAGCAGGGCGAGGCAGGGCTAACTTGAGTTCGGGATAAAGGGGGAGGGGAAATGCCGATATCCCATGCACTTGTGCCCCCTGATACTCGGTAATACCTCCGTCTGGGGAAAAGACGATGACTTGATGCCCATCTTTTTGTAAATGAGCAACGGTATGACAGAGGCGAGTGACAATCCCATCTACTTTAGGGAGAAAGGTTTCGGTAAAGAAAGCAATTCGCATAGATTGCAGTGGCGGGGTAATCAGTAAAGGATCACAGTCATCTTCAGTAGACCGTGAGCGGTTTGAGGGGGTCGGCTCAAGTGCCTTCTTCTCAAAGTACCAGGAAGTCGGGATGTTTAGAACTGTTTTCTATGCAAAGTTACTCCATGTTACTCATCATTACCGCCACGTCCGTTTTCAGTTGCGCTCCAATTTCATCTTCAACTACGTCCAAAGCGCACACACCCACACTTACCCGCACAAGATGTTCTGACACCATTACAACTCAAAGCTCTCATTACTAAGACACCGAAGGTTCCCAAAACACTGACGCTTGCATGGTCTGTTAAAGCAGTTGCAAGACTCGGAGGATATCTCGAGCATTGTTGCAACACACCGATTGTAATTCAAGTGCTGTGGAAAGGATGAGCTAAATTAAATGAACTGATGGAGGGGTGGCAGTTGGCCACTCAGGAGACTTAACGGGAAAAGTCAGATCCTGAACACCTCAAAAATTGGTTTACCCATTGCTGCTACGGTGCCTTATAAACTCTGAATCTGCTGTATCTGTGTTGGAGATTAAAGACTTCTGACCCCAGCCTAATTGATGAAGACAAGATCATTAACGTCGGCGGCGGTAGTGTAGAAAGACTTCATTCTCAATTTGTTTAACCGAGAGTAACTCAAGCCAAGGGGCGTCTTGTTGCAGCCAACCTTGACCTGCGACAGGTGTGGGGGTTGAAGCTCCACCGAGTAAAAGGGGGCATACTGTAAGGTGCAGTTCATCGACCAGATCATCTGCTAACAGGGCTGCCACGATTTGACCACCGCCTAGGACTGCCAGCTTTTCAATTCCCAAAGGTGTCATTGCTTGCAACGTCTTTAGCCAATCAATGGTGTGGTTCGGGGTCTCATCGGTGAAAATTTGCTGAAAATGAGGTTGGCCTTGCCAGGATTCGGCTCCTGTAGATGTCGTCACCAGCCAATGGGGCACGGCTTGTTGAAAAAACCGGAGAGTGGGATCTAAATGACCAGAGCGGGTGCAAACAATCTGAGCAGGCTGTTCTGGCTGACCTCGCTCTAGGCGGGCGGCAATCAGTGCTGGTGTGACCACGCGCATTGCCGTTTCTCCAGCGCGCAGGGTAGCAGCCCCAAATAAAATGCCATCCGCTGCCGCAACTTGGCATTCTAGATGTGCATAATCTGCAGAGGAACCAAATTCTGGCGGAGAATGTTGGACATCCGTAATTTTGCCATCGGCACTCATCGCTAAGACAACAGTTGTCTTGGGGCGGTGGTGTGTTGCGTTGGCCATCTTCTCAACCTTCTCAGTCAATGATAAAAAAGCTGCTCTCGTAGGGTAGTGTGATCAACAGTGACGCCATAGGGAGCTTGTATCCTTGCCCCAGTTTGTTTCTCAAGCCCAACCCCCCTTAGCCTTTATCCCGCAGTCTCTCAATCCGATGGTAGTGGAAGCGGTGCGGTTTCTGCTGCCGCTCTGGCTACCTTGGAAATTATCGATCGCCTCTGTTAAGGCTGACAATCTAGATATCTTAGTTCAGCTTTACCAAGAATTTCAGGCCGGGAACACGCGATTTCTGATGGCCTTTCGGCATCCTAGCACCAAAGATCCCTTTGCCATGTCTTATATGCTGTGGCGACTCGTCCCCCAAGCGGCTCGTCAAGCGGGCATTACCTTTAAAACCCCAACCTATAGCCACTTTATTTATGATCGCGGTATTCCCTTGTGGGCTGGTCAGTTTGTGACCTGGTTATTTCCGCGTTTAGGCGGCACCCCCATTCTTAGGGGCAAGGCCGATCGCCTGGGATTACGGGCTGCCCGAGATTTATTTGCCAATAGTCCCTATCCCATTGCCGTTTCCCCAGAAGGGGGCACTAACGAGCACAATGAAATCGTCAGCCCCTTAGAACCGGGGGTAGCCCAGATGGGCTTTTGGTGCGTTGAAGACCTTCTCAAAGCCGGACGATCCGAATCCGTTTACATCGTCCCTATCAATATTCGCTACAGTTATAGTTCTCCGCCGTGGGAGAGGCTGAAAACCCTGATGGCTGAACTAGAAGTCCAACTGGGATTAGCCGCTATGCCCGATCCTGCTCCCCAGCTTTTGAGTGATCCGCAAGCGGATAGATTGTACAGTCAGGTTTTGCGGGTGAGTGAGCGCCTCTTGGAGGAGATGAATACTTTTTATAGTCGCTATTATCATCTCTGCCGACCGGCAGGTGAGGAGAAAACTCTGGAAATCAATGGCATCCCTGATCGAAATGCCAATCTAGCCTTCCAACTCAAACAGCAATTAGATGTCGCCTTACAAGCGGCTGAGACCTATTTTGGTCTGCCCAGTAAAGGGGATTTCGTGGATCGCTGTCGGCGTTTAGAGCAAGCGGGATTTGATCGCATTTATCGTCAAGATTTGGCGACCCTCACCCCCCTAGAGCGAGGGATGGCTGATTGGCTAGCCCAAGAAGCTAGTCTCAGAATCGGCCATATGCGCTTGGTGGAACGCCTCACCATGGTGAGCGGCAATTATATTCTGGAGAAGCCCACGGGCGATCGCTTTGCTGAGATTATCTTGATTCTGTGGAAAATTATTACCTACATCCAAGGGGGAAACCCTTTCGATCCGCCCAATTTGGGAGCGCAAACGCTGCACATGGCCATTGGTGACCCTATTTCTGTCTCCGATCGCTGGCCAATGTATAACCGAGATCGCCGCAGTGCCAGAGGGGCAGTTGGCGAATTAACCCAAACCATCCACACCGCTCTCACGGATATGGTGACCCAAGCTTAGCGGCTCTTAATCAATTTGCTCTTGTCAACTGCAACAGACCATCCGACACTGGAGAATGGAGGCGATTGGCAGTGAAGGGGTCATTTGTATGAAAAAAGTCTTAGCAATCATTTTAGGTGGGGGTGCTGGTACCCGGCTATATCCGTTGACCAAGCCACGGGCGAAGCCTGCTGTATCTTTAGCAGGCAAATATCGCCTGATTGATATCCCCATGAGTAACTGCATCAACTCCGAGATCAACAAGATCTACGTGATGACCCAGTTCAATTCCGCTTCCCTCAATCGCCATGTTTCCCAAACCTATAACTTTTCTAGTTTTAGCGATGGATTTGCAGAAGTCTTGGCTGCCCAACAAACCCCAGAAAACCCCAATTGGTTTCAAGGCACCGCCGACGCGGTTCGCCAATATCTGTGGTTGTTATCAGAATGGCGGGAGGTGGAGGAATTGTTGATCCTCTCTGGGGATCATCTCTATCGCATGGACTACCGGGTCTTTATTCAGCGCCATCAAGAAACACAAGCGGATATCACCTTATCGGTATTGCCGATTGACTATGCACGAGCCTCCAGTTTTGGTCTGATGAAAATCAATGAGGCAGGTCGAGTCATTGACTTTAGCGAAAAGCCCGAAGGCACTGCCCTAGAAGAGATGCGCGTGGATACCACCACCCTGGGACTGACGCCAGAGGAAGCCCAGCAAAAGCCGTTTATCGCCTCTATGGGCATTTATGTGTTCAAGAAAGACGTTCTCATTGAGCTGCTCCGGCAATATCCAGAATCAACGGATTTTGGCAAAGAAATTATCCCGGCTTCGGCTCAAGATTACAATGTCCAAGCCTACCTCTTTAACGATTATTGGGAAGATATTGGCACGATTGAAGCCTTTTTTGAAGCCAATCTAGCCCTGACGCGCCAGCCCCAGCCCCCCTTCAGCTTTTACGATGAAGAAGCCCCCATTTATACCCGTTCGCGGTATTTACCCCCCAGTAAGTTGCTAGATTGCCATGTGACAGAATCCATTATCGGGGAAGGCTGTATTCTCAAAAACTGCCACATTAATCATTCGGTGTTAGGGGTGCGATCTCGCATTGAAGCTGGATGTACCATCGATAACACTCTGATCATGGGGGCTGACTATTACCAACCCTTTGCAGAAAACGAACCGGGTTTTGAACATACTGAGGTTCCCTTGGGGATTGGCCAAAATACCACAATCAACCGAGCCATCATTGACAAAAATGCCCGGATTGGCCGCAATGTCAAAATTATCAATAAAGATAACGTCGAAGAATCCAACCGCGAAAATCAGGGATTTTATATTCGCAGTGGCATCGTGGTCACCCTCAAAAATGCTGAAATTCCCGATAACACGATTATTTAGGAACGTGATAAGTTTTGTAGATTTGGGTTACCCCTCAAATCCATCCTGACGGACTACTAGGCTTACGGGTAAATGTGGGTCACGGGTTGACCTACTGGAATACCTTCCCGTTTTTCTGTACTAAGGTTTTGAAGCAGTGTTTCTCTTTCTTGATGGGACAGCAAGCGATCGCCTGCCTGGGCATTCATAGCTGCTTGCTGAGGGGATTTCGCCCCTGGAATTGCCACAGGATGTGCCGAATGAGAAATTACATAGCGCAATGCTGTGGTTGCCATGTCCTCACTGGGTTTCAAGTAACTTTGTAGAGCAGTGACAGCTTCAATGTTCTGCTTAAGTTTTGCCTGCTTTGATTCATTTTTGTGCCACTTTGCCCGGATTGTATCGGTAAAGATGGTCTCTTTGCCATACTTACCTGAGAGCAATCCCTGACCCAAAGGTCCCCGCACTAAAACTGCAATGCCATGATCTAGGCAGTAGGGCAGCATGTGTGATTCAGCTTTGCGATTGAGAAGGGAGTAGTCGAATTCCACAATGCTACAGGTTTTGTTGGCATTGAATCGCTTCAGTACTTCAAAATCATTGGTAGAAATTCCGTAAGCACGGAGATACCCTTTCTCCTTCATCTGTTCAAAAGCTTCAAGATAAACCGTGGGATCTTCAATATCTCCCTCATGGCAGAGGACGGCATCTGCCCAATCGGTTCGCATTCGGAAGAGAGCAGCTTGCAAACAAAGACGGATATTGTCCACATTCTTGGGCAATCCTTCCCCGGTGCGTCGTCCCCAGCTACCGATTTTGGTAACGATATGGACGCGATCTCGGATGCCTTTGAGGGCTTTTCCCAAGCGCTCTTCCGATAGTCCGTAAGGGATGCCATAGCCCTCTGCGGTGTCAAAGAGATTTACGCCATTTTCAAAGGCACTGCGAACCGTTGCTAGCGCTACATCTTCTTCGATATTGCCCCACTGATTGCCAATATTCCAGGTACCCATTCCAATCGTTGAAATATTCCAACCTGTTGTACCAAATTCACGATATAGCATGGATATACTCCTTAAGATATTCAAAAAATCATACTTTTGATGCCATCCATTTCTCGTTCAGGTGTCCTGTCCAATTCAAGCTTTCCAATTGAGCCGAAAGAGTATTCCCCTGGAAAAATTTCAGGACACTGATCCCACAGTTGGATTGTTTGAGGGAATGATAGTAAGCAGGCTCCAGATGCAATGCTGTATTAATCAAAGCCCGATTGGTGCCCGAATGGCTGACTACTAGTAAGGTTTGTCCAAAATGGCGCGGTAAGATGTCCTGCCAGAATTGCTGCGATCGCCCATAGAGATCGCGCACAGGATAGGTGCGTTGTTTCGTCTGCGGATCTGCCATCGTAAATCGGTGGGGATATTGTTTCCAGCACCGATAGTCTTCTGCAAACTCAGTCTGCACTTCTTTATGAAAGCGCCCTTGCCAAGCTGGTAAATCAATCTCGCGTAACTGCCAAACGACGTGAACATCCTGCAAATTGACTGTGGGCGTCATCATCGATAGCATTTCGCTAGCCGTCTCCTGCGCCCGTTTTAGGGAACTCACATACAGCGCATCAATAACCACCCCACTCAAAAACTGGCCTGTTTGCCGAGCCGTAGCTTTTCCGAGTTCCGTGAGAACGGATTCATCACTACTGCCCTGATGTCTTTCTTGCTCATTAAAGGTACTTTGACCATGACGCACTAGGATGACTCGCGTTTCATGGGCAGATAGGGTTTCAAACTTCCAGGACATATTCCACTCCTGTGTGTCCATTTGATTCATTTTGTAAGCGGTACAGTGCTGCATAGCGTCCTGCCTGACGCATCAATTTTCCATGGGTGCCTCGCTCTAGAATGTTTCCCTTTTCCAGATAAAGAATCTGATCGGCATGTTCTACAGCGAGCAGGTTATGGGAAATTAAGAAGGTTGTACTTCCGCGTGTCAAGCGATTCAGGGCTTCATTGACAGCGTGCTCACTGGCACTATCCAACCCTGTCGTAGGTTCATCTAGAATCACAATGGGAGAGTGGCGAATGGCGGCACGGGCAATGGCAATTCGTTGGCGTTGTCCCCCGGATAGACTACCGCCCCGCTCTCCTAAGATCGTGTCATACCCATCCGGTAAATCCATAATGAAATCATGGGCATTGGCAAGACGAGCCGCACGCTCTACTTCTTGATCGGTGGCACCTAGGCGACCGTAGGTGATATTCTCGCGGATGCTCACAGCAAACAGGACACTATCCTGCATGACCACACTAATTTGCTGTCGCAACGAATCCAGCTTATAGCTGCGAATATCTTTGCCGTCAATTAGAATCCTACCTTCAGTGGGATCATACAACCGTAGAATCAAGCTCACCAGCGTGGACTTGCCGCTTCCCGATGGTCCCACAACCGCAATCTGCTGACCGGGTTCAACACTTAAGTCTAAGTGTTTCAGAATGCGAAGGTTTGGATCATACCCGAAAGAAACCTGCTCAAACTGAACAGCACCATAGAAGGGATGGGCAACCTTTGCCCCTGGTAAATCCCTGACATTGGGTTCGTAGTCCAGAATATCAATGACTCGCTCCCCGGAGGCAGTAGCCTTAGCGATCTGGCCGATTTGCTTCGCAATTTGGCGCATGGGTTCAAAAGCCGTTTTCAGGTAGTTCACAAAAATGAGCACATCCCCAGGGGTGAGTGTCTTCTGAATCACTAGCAGAGAACTCCGCCAAATTACTAGCGCCAAAATCAGTGCCATCAATACCTTGACCAGTCCTTCTAGAAAAGCTGCTAGCTTGAGCGATCGCGCCCCTTCATCTAGACTTTTGGTATTTTGATGCAGGAAATTCTGTTCCAACATCTCGTGCAAAGAGAGTGCCTGTACCACTTTGATGGCACTCAAAGTTTCACTAGTGGTATCGGCAATCAATCCTTCTGTGCGGCGATGTTTCTTGGCAAGTTTGCGGATACGACTCACGATTCGGGTTGTGGTGAGGGAGAAAAGGGGAAAAACTGCCATAGAGATTAAGGCTAGCTCCCAATTCAGCCAAAACATGATACCCACCATCCCTACGATAGTGATGATATTGGCAAGAAAGGGAAGGGCAGTTTTAATCGTGACCAGTCGCAATCGTTCGATGTCGTAAGTAACGCGGGTGATTAAATCTCCACTTTTGAACTGTTGATGGAAGGAAAGCGACAATCTTTGAATATGGCTATATAAATTACTGCGTACCTCGGCAAGGACTTGAATGGCTGCAAGTGCCATCCCATAGGTACTTAAATAGGACGTGACACTGCGGAGGGCGGCGATCACCACAATAGCAAAGGCTAGCACCGCCAGGAGCCACATCGGAGATAGTCCCAGGAAGGCAACATGTTCAGGGACAACAGTTGTCTTAGAGAGCAGCACATCATCAAAGATATACTTGAGCGGCCAAGGTTCCAGTAATCCTAGCGCCGTTTCCACCAGAAGCGCCAGCATGGAGCCACCGATCAAAAATTGTCGCTTGCGAATTTGGGGCCAGAATTTGACGAGCATATGCCAAATTCCTGGTAGGATTCCCTGCAGTTCTTTTTCAGATTGATTCATCATGGAGTCAATTTTTAAGGGATTTCTAATAGATCCTAGCTGACCGCAGAGTCAGTAAAAGCTTGTACTTCTCTCTTTTCCGGTTTTTCAAACTTCTTCCCATTTTTGAGTTTTTGCGATCGCCGCAGCCCGAAACTATGCTGGGCATAGTCATACTTGCGGGCATAGCGATCGCTAATAAAGTTATTGATGGGGCGCTCTACAACTTGAAGCCAATCAGCAAAGTCATTGCGCTTTTCTTTCCAAGGCAAACGGCTGATAATAGGACGCATCAAAGCCCGGTAGCGCCGACGACCCAGACGATTATAACGACGTTCAAAGTACCAGTCTTCTTCAACATCCCACTTCTTGCGGAAATGATCAAAGCTCGCCAAATCCCAAGCATCACTCCAGCGCAGGCTGAAGTAGGTGTAATCATACCAATCAAATTCAGCACCCGTCATGTAGGTGACAATACTTTGACGTTCACAGTAGACAGTACCACCAACCTTCGCTGCGCACAGACAGAGGTCAATGTGTTCCCGAGTGCTGAGCAGACCTTCATCCAGTAGCCCGTACTCATCAAAGAAAGACTTCCGTACCAGAGCCGTGTGGAACTCCACAAACTCACACTGTACACGGGTGAGCTGTTCAGGAATTTTGGAGACTCGTTTGCCTTCCAGGTAGCTTTTTTGTACCGCATAACGGCTTATCTTATGTTTTCCGGTACGCATCTCAATATAGGTTGTGCCGCCGCCATTATGAACCATTTCATGGACAGGAGAGTCAATACAGGTTAAGGTACCGACCACCGTCGCTTCGGTTTCTTCGGCACACTCAACAAGCTTTTGCAACCAACCCCGTTTTACCAGGACATCATTATCGATAAATACGATGTATTTGCCATTAGCAGCTTGGATGCCAAGATTGCGAGCGCGATTTGGAGACAGGTAATGCTCCGTCCGAATTAACTTAAATTGTTTTTCTTGGGATTGCTTTTCCAGATAAGCTTTCAATGCAGGAGAAGAACCTCCATCGACATAAACTAGCTCAAAGGGATAGTCAGTGTCAGCATAAATACTCTCTAGAGATTGCTGAGCGTAGCTGAAACGCTCTCGTGGAACTACGACGATAGTTACCATCGGCTGTTCTAAAGCTTCAGTTTGGGTAGAGTGTTTTAGAGATAAAGTATCAGTCATTTGGATTGTCCTCATAATGGTTCTTCAGGTTTTTCCTTAGCGGATGTTGTAATAACACCTTCTAAAATCTATGCAGCCACAGGCTGTTCTAAAATGGCTCTTAAGAGCGCTGTTGTTGTTTCAGCTCCCTGTAATTCAAAGGGCTGAAAGGGTTTTACACTAAGGGGTGCGGCAATTACCTCAGCGATTCGTTGCGCCAGTCCCTCAGGCGGAAGATCTTTAGGTTGTAGGAGCTTTAAGACTCCCATTTTTTCTAATTTTTCAGCTCTCACGGATTGTTCCCAATCCTTGCTAGACGGTAAAATTATCGCGTTAGTACCCGTGCGCAGAATGTTCATGGTGGTGTTATACCCCCCCAAACTGACGGAGAGGGCAGCTTTCTTCATGTAGATGATCAGGTTTGGGGTAAATTTCCGCAGCGTCAAGTTTTTCTGTCCTGCTGCTGCTTGCTCCAGGGTTTGGAACAGATCTGGCGGGATAAAGGGTCCGGTAAAGACCTGAGCATGGTGGTCTGGCAGGAGATCTTTGAGAATCGGACTGGCGGCAAGGGTTGCTTTGAGCAGATCATGTCCCAACTGCCCACCGCCAACACTGACCAGAATCATCGGGTTGCCCGTGAAAGATCTGCAACATCCTCTTCCGTCCAGATGGCATCTGCAGAAAGGGCTTGAGCAACAAATCCTGTATATTCAACGGGGCAATGGATATCTGAGATCGCCGGAAAACTTTCTTCCAATCGATGAAATCGAGGATCGGAGTGAACCAGCAGCAGGTCAAAATAGTGATTGAGCCGTTGACAGGTTTTGGTAATGACCTCATTGCGATCGGCGTAGGGTTGTGCCATCACCACATCCCGCAGGCTACAGACAACTTTTATCGGCTTACGAGAGGCTTTTACCCGCTCTAATAATGGAATGGATTCAAATTCAAACTGATATTTTTTAAATGGGTATCCCTCAATCATCAGACAATCGGGCTGAAATCGATCAAACACCTCCAGAAGTTTGGCGGTTCTTTGTTGTTTCACTGTTTCCAGATCTTGAGAAGGATCGGGAACCCTAACTTGACGATTTTCAGAGAGAATCATCGGTAGCGTGACTACCTCGACATTTCCAGGAAGCGTTAAGCCTGTAACTGTTGTCCCTCCCTTGACAAAGCAAATCTGAAACTCAGTTGCCAAACTGCGGATAATTTCCAGACTACGGACAAGATGCCCCATGCCCAGGTGATACTGACAGTAGAACAGAATTTTTTTCACTGGTTTCACCTCCTTGGTTTAGACAGCCGTTAAGGTGGGCTGAAGTATATTTTGCAAAAGGATCGAGGTTGCCTGGGCACCATTGAGTTGAAGCTGAGGATGCTGGTGTGGGTGTGGCTGAGCTAGGCAGTCGGCGATCGCCAAGGCAAGACGCTCTGGTTCTAAATCCTCAGGCGAAAGAATTTTCAGGAGATTGAGAGCCTCCAATTTTTCAGCCCGGATGGCCTGTTCTCGATCTTTATTGGCAGGATAAATCAGGGCGGGAACACCCGTCTTTAAGATATTCATGGTGGTGTTGTAGCCTCCCAAACTGATAGACAGATCAGCCTTTTTGAGATGGGCAATTAAATTGGGCGTAAATCGGTGCAGGGTGAGATTTGATGCTCCCGATGATAGAGTTTTCAGGCGCTGATAATGGGTTTCTTCCATCAGCGGCCCCGCAAAGATAATAATGCGATGGGGAATTTTTTCTTTGAGAAGGGGTGCAGCCTGAATCACACTTTCTAAGAGATCATGTCCAAGCTTGCCTCCTCCCACGCTAACCACAATCTTTGGCGTGGAATCGCTCAGATGCACCGTATCCTCAGCATTGACCTCAATGTCCTGTGGTTCTGACTGGACTACATAGCCTGTGTAATGGATCGGGATTTTGAGGTCACTCACCCTAGAAATATTATCTTCCAAGCGATGAATTGCAGGATCAGAGTGAATCAGAATTCCGTCATAGTATTGATTGGCAAATTCACATCTGCGCTGCTCTTCCCAGTCCCGATCTGCAAATTCTTTGACCATAATAATGTCCCGCAAACTACAAATGACCTTGGCTGGAGAACCAGATGATTTGACATGTTCAAGAAAGGGGAGCATTTCAAAAGCCAGCGCCTTATGCTTGCTGAACGGATAACCCTCTGTGATCAGACAATCGGGTTGAAATTGATCGAATACTTGGAGTAAGGACACTTTGCGAAGTTCCTTAACCGCTTCCAGGCTCATCGTACTCCCCACCACTCGAAGCTGTTTGCCAACTAAAGCGTCGGAAACTTCCACCTGGATTGTGGGCAGTTGAACCACCTCTACTCCAGAGGGAACTTCAAATCCTTCAACTCGCTGTCCGCCATCAATCAAGCAAATTTGGAACGTTTTAGATAAGGCGCGGATCAGTTCTGTGGTTCGCACCAGATGACCCATACCTAATAAGTTTTGGCAGTAGAAGAGAATTTTTTGCATGGGGCGATTAATCCTAGAGATGTTATGCGGCTAACGATGGTTTACATCCGTGCAGCTATTTGCACTGGATGGCGTTAAGCACAAAGGCATTTGATGTTGGCATCAACGGGATGTTCTGGTAGGGGTGTGATCCCAAACGAGAGGAGAGCCAAAATGTGATTGGCAATCCGGGGAAGTGCATTCAAGTCAAGTTGCTTCATACTGGCCACAAACGAGCCAGGGTGTGCAAGTTGATGAAACAGGCACTGTATCAGATATTCAGGGGTAAGTTCTTCGGGTAAAATTTGCGTTAATACACCCAGCTCGCTCATCTTACTGACTCGAATCAATTGTTCTTGGGATGGTCTGACCCGAGGGACAACAATGGCAGGCTTCTGAGCCGATAGAATCTCACAGAAGGTGTTATATCCTCCCATAGCGATGACGGCATCTACAGCTTCCATATAGCTCATCAAGTCATCGGTGAATTCCAACATCTGAACGTTGGGATGGGATTTAGCGAACTGGAATAAGCTTTCTCGCTGTTCTGATGGCATCTCTGGGCCGGCAACCACAAAGCTCTTTAGTGGGTAATCCTGCGGTACTAACTTGAGTCCTTCTAGATAGGTGTGAAGCAATGGATACCCATCTTCTCCGCCCCCCGCTGTCACTAAGACACGGCGATCGCTCTTTTGTATCCCATAGTCTTGCCAGAGAGTTTCTCTATCTCGAAGCCCAACTGGACGGCGAATATAGCCACAGAACTTGACTTTGGGCGTGATTACAGGTGGAAATTGATACTCCTGACAAACATCAAAGACTTCCGCAGAACCCACCACCAAGACTTGATCGTAGAAATGCTGAATGGCCTGGTAATTATCCTGCTCTCGCCACTCGGCAATTGTGCGATCGGGATGGTCAAGGATATCTCGCAGCAGAAGCACCCACTTTGTCTCAGGCAAATCATCCTTGAGAGCATTGATGGTTTCCTTCAACTCATCCTTCAAGCCATAGGGCTTTTTGTCAACCAGAACTAAGTCTGGCTTGAAGTTCAAAGCCGTTGTCAGAACTAGATCCCCCCGCAATTTCACCATTGCTTCTGTATCCATTTTCAAATATTTAGAAGCAAGTTTTCCTTCCTCACCTCTATTCAGGCAAGGGAGTTTAATATAGTCGAGTCTTTTGGGTAGCCGAAAGCCCTGAAGCATTGGTGAACCCGATAAAAGTAAAATTGATAAACTCGGCACAGTCTGAAGGAGATACTGACAAATCTCCAGCATTCTGCGGATATTACCCAGACCGTATGCATCATGAGAATAAACCAGCAGTTTCATAGGATTTCTCCTGTGAGGAGTGAGTGTGGGTCAATCAAATCTCGCTCATTGATTTGCCCTACTCTATAAAATTGCAAACTCCAATGAATCCTTTATGAAGTTTTTATGAGATAAATCTCATGCTTTTGTGGGTTGTATCCCTTTATGCTGAGTAAAACCCCAACTAGATATCTGAATTGGACTGTGATCATTGCTATCAGATGGTTTTCAGTCTATGCCAGCTCTCAAGGTCATCAGCAAGGAATACCTTATGTCTTATGAGTGAATCAAACTCACCTCGGCCCTTTCTATATCATTGCCTAGGGCAACAGCAGTCTCGATTTCAGCAAATATTTCGAGAAGCTCGGACTCGAATTCTGCTGATGTATGTAGTAAGCATAATCCTGCTCATGGCAGCAGCAATTCCTGTCTTTCGCACTCTCTTATTTGCATCGGTCGATAGACGAGTTCGAGTTGACCTCAAAGAAGAAGTAAAAGATTTTGAGAGTAGCTATGTTGCTTGGCAGCAACAGTCTTCTCAACGCTCCATTGCAGATTTTCAAGTCTTTGCCGATCAATATCTGTCTAAACGGGTACCAGAAGACGATAACTTTTTGCTGATTTTAATTAATGATCAATTTTACCGATCCAACCCTAGTTTATTGATTGCCCCTCTCCAACCCAACTCTCCTTTGTTTCGGCGTTGGCAGCAGGTTACTGAGTTTCGTCGAGGGGAGTGGGAGACTTATGATGCCAAGGTTAGCAAAATCCTCTACAAAATTCAGCCTTTCATGCTAGAGGGTAATCAGCGTGTCACCTTTGTAGTTGCCCACTCCACAGCAGGGGAGCGCAATGAATCCTTGGGTGCGGTTTATGTGTTTATACAAATTGCCTCTGGTGTGATTGCGATCTCCCTCATTCTGGCTTGGTTTGTTGCAGGACAACTGTTGGCACCTGTGCGGGATTTGGCTGAAACCGCTCGGATTATCAGTGAGACCGATTTATCCCAACGTCTACCTGTCCGGGGGACAGGGGAGCTAGCCGATTTAGCGGAAACCTTTAATGAGATGATGGATCGTCTCCAATCTGCCTTTGAAAGCCAGCAAGATTTCATGAATGATGCGGGTCATGAATTACGCACACCGATTACGATTGTGCGCGGCCATCTAGAGTTAATGGATGAGGATCCGCAAGAGCAGCAAGCCACGATTGAACTGGTTTTGGATGAATTGGATCGCATGGGGCGGCTTGTAAATGACTTAATCTTGCTGGCCAAATCGGAGCGGCCTGACTTTCTGCGCTTAGAAGCGGTTGATGTTAAAGATTTTGCTCAAGAGTTATTTAACAAAGCCCAAACCCTAGGCCATCGTGATTGGCAACTGACGCTGAGGGCTGATCAACAACTGATGTGCGATCGCCAACGCGTGACTGGGGCATTGCTCAATCTTCTGCGTAATGCCGTTCAACATACCCAAGAGAACGACACCATTGAATTGGGTTGTGGGGCTACCCCAACAGAAGCGAGATTTTGGGTGCGAGATACGGGTGTTGGCATTGCACCGTCCGATCAAGCCCAGATCTTTGAACGATTTGCTCGCGCCAAACATCGGCGGCGATCCACGGATGGCTCTGGTTTAGGGCTAGCCATTGTGCGAGCCATTGCTGAAGCCCATCGGGGGCGAGTTGAGCTGATCAGCGCCCCCTATCGGGGGGCAACCTTTACGATTTGTTTGCCCCTGATTCCCTATTTCGGCAGCAAGGCATAATCGTTCTGCTATTGGGTGAGCTGTGGCTGTGACGCAGACTCATTTCTTGAAAAGACTCAACAAGTGGGGATAGCTATCAACATTGCAATGGACGAAGGTTGCCATGACCATTTTCACTCCTACTTTCCTCTTTGATGGGCATCAAGACCGGATCAACCTGATCTGGAGATGGCTTGGCAGGTCGCTCCTATATACCTGTTTCTGCCAGTGCCCTCTGGTGGTTCCAGTGCTTTTGGCAAGCTTATCTTTGTTCTGGGGAGTGACAATTCCCGTCCCTGCGATCGCACAGCAGTCCTCAACACGCTTACCCTCCAGATCCGATCTGCCTCCGTCTCTGGCAGACATCCATCCCCTCCAATCTATGCCTAGAGTTGCCGAGTTGTCAGATATTGACTCGGATGACTGGGCTTTCCAAGCCCTACAATCCTTGGTAGAGCGCTATAACTGTCTCTCCACTCCATCGAGTAGACCGTCCCTAGAGGAACAGTACACGATGTCTCGAAGGAAGTTTGCTGCTATCCTCAATGCCTGCCTTCAAAGATTAGAACAGAGGAAAGCTAGTCAGATGAGCAAGGGGCTTGATCCAGTGTCGCAAGATAGCATCCAGCATCTCCAGTCTGATTTTTCCAGGGAACTAATCTCGTTACAACAACGGTTAGATACTATAGACACCCAGATGACCAAAGTTGAAACTCAGCAATTTGCGCCGATGACCCAATTAAGTGGCGAAGTAATCTTTGCCCTTGCAGGAGTAGTGGGCGGGAAGCGCATCGACAACGAGGAGGAATCCATTGATACTAAGGTGTCTCTGGCGCATCGAGTCCGACTAAACTTTGATACTACTTTTACAGGGCAGGATCAACTGCGGATCAGGCTACAGGCCCGTAATATTCCTGAATTTGAGAATGTTACAGGGACACCAATGGCCAATCTTTCCTTTGATGGTGCCGACGGCAATGGACTAAAACTAGCGGACTTGAGCTATCAATTTCTTATCGGACAGCAACGCGCGTGGTGGTTAGTCTAGAAGGGGCTGACTTACGAGACTTTGTGCCTACCGCCAATCGTTACTTCAGCAGCAGTGGCCAAGGAGCCATTTCCTCTTTCGGTCGGGAAAGTCCAATTATCCGCCAGGGCAGTGGTACGGGCTTTGGTATCTCTCATGACTTTAATGACAGTGTTAATGTCGGTATTGGTTATGTGGCCAATAACGCTAATAATCCCAGCGAAGGGTTATTCGGTGATCGCTACGGCGCGATCGCACAATTAACGTTTACCCCCACCGATGCGCTAGCTGTGAGTGCGACCTATGTGCGTTCCTTCAACAACCTTGCCACAGACACAGGTAGTCAACTCGCCAACGATCCCTTCGACGATCAATCCGATGCTGTCAGAGCCAACGCATGGAGTACAGCAGTAAATTTAGAGGTTACCGACAATTTTAATTTGGGAGGACACATTGGTCTGATTCAAGCAACTGCTACGGATCTCGTTGATACCCCCACCGCCGATATTTTTACCTGGGCCATTCAGTTTGGGTTTCCCGATCTAGGCAAAGAAAGCAGCCTCTTAGGGGTAGTGATTGGCCAACCTCCTAAAGTCACTAGCAATCAGTTTGGTATTGACTTTAAGGATAAAGATACTTCTCTCCATTTAGAAGCTTTTTATCGGTGGCAACTCACCGATCATATCGGTATCACACCAGGTCTGATTGTGATTCTCAGCCCGGACCATAACAGTGTGAACGACACCATTTATGTCGGCACGATCCGCACCACCTTCCGATTCTAGGTTAAGGAGGCGAGTGCAACGTCTTTTGGGGTTTTCAAGACTTGTGTGTACACCGTAGGATTCTAGGCGAGAAGACAGTGTCAAGTTAGGGGTCAAAAACGCTTTCCTAACCGCACAAGGCTGATACGCAATCAACACCCTATAAACGCAACAGTCCCAACCGTGTTATCCAAGTAGCCTTTGAACTTTGTGGAGTAAGTCTGCAAATCTAAAGGGCTTAGCTATAAAATCATTGGCACCAGCTTTGAGAGCCAATTCCTCTACATCGACTTGCGCGGTTACAACGATAACGGACTGCGAAGAATGTCCTTGGCTGCGTAACTCTTTGAGAACCTGCCATCCATTTTTTATGGGTAGCCCTAGGTCTAGCACAATCACGCCATAATCTAGTAATTGTGCAGCCTGTAACGCTTGTTCGCCGTCACTCACCACTTGCGATGATAGACCATGTTTACGAAACCCCTTTTCTAGAAAAGCGGCTAAACGAGATTCATCTTCGGCAATGAGAATGTTACACATCTGTTAGATAAAGTTTTCTGTGGATATTTACTTACACAAAATCAAGAGAGCTATGGTGTACACACAACCCTAAAAGAGCGCATCCAGACTTTCCAACCCTTCTTTTTACCTTTATCAAGGGAGATAAGTAGCAGAGCCTAATTAAACATTAAACCCGTCTACAAGATAATTGTGCCTATCTACTTAATGTCAGGTTTCTGCTGCCAATCATCACTTGTGTGTACACGGTAAAAAAGGAGAGCTACCCATCTAGATTACCCACAAAAGGTATACTTTCTTTGCATCATGACTTATTGTTACCAGCAACGTCACTATTGTTACATGAGACTTTTCTTAATCTTTGCCTAGATTAGCTGCTCAGCATGAAGAGAGGGATCAACCCAATGGCTGATTTTGATTACACTCGCAGACGATAGCCCATGCCTCGAACCGTTTCAAAAAACTGGCTACCGAGTTTTTTGCGCAGATACCCGACATAGACATCCACAACATTAGAACCCGGATCGTAGTCGTATCCCCAGACTCGATCCAGCAGTTGCTCTCGACTGAGAACTTGACCCGGATGCCGCAAAAAGGTTTCGGCCAAGATAAACTCACGGGTCGGTAGATCGATGTTGTGATCGCCCACACAAACCTGTCGAGTTCGTAAATCCAGTTCAATTTCTCCTACTCGTAACACCATCTCTTCCGAAGGTGTAACACTAGAGCGGTTACGCAAACGCAAACGCACACGAGCCAGTAACTCTTCAAATCGAAAAGGTTTGGTTAAATAATCGTCCGCACCCCCCTCCAAACCCGCAACTTTGTCATCAATGTCATCTCGCGCCGTTAGGATAATCACAGGTAATTTCGCTCCCTGACCACGCAGTTCTTCTAGAGCTTGCAAACCATCTTGATCAGGTAGACCCAAATCCAGAATTAACAAATCAAAGTCACTGCCCAAGACTAGCGTTGTCGTTTCCTGAGCAGTGGCTGCGGTAGAGACTGTAAATCCGTGAGATTTTAAGCCTTTTTCTATAAATGAAGCAATGCGGGCTTCATCTTCAGCAATTAAGATTCGAGACATTGCTAGTCAATCGCAGGAGATCGTTATAGGTAGAGATGATGGAGAATTCGGTTTAGTTCCCGCAATGCTCACAAAACAAGGTATTCTGAGACTGTTAGTAATCCTTGACAAGTGTTAAATCTCTTTTTTCTGCAAAATCGCAGCTAAACGCTGCAAAAAGCCATTTTCTATCCTATCTATAATTTTTGCACAGATCTCAGCAATTAGTCATATCCTCCTTTTAACCAAAACGTCCACTCACATATTCACGGGTGATTTCCTGCTGGGGGTGGGTAAAATAGCTTTAGTTCTGCCAAACTCTACTAAATGGCCGCAGTTGTTACCCGTTTCAGTTGTACTTACATTGAAGAAAGCCGTGAAGTCTGAAATTCGAGAGGCTTGCTGCATGTTATGGGTAACAATAACCACGGTATACTGCCTTTTCAGTTCATGGATCAGTTCTTCAATGCGGAGTGTGGAAATGGGATCGAGGGCCGAGCAGGGTTCATCCATTAAAAGAACCTGCGGTTGAATTGCGATCGCACGGGCGATACACAATCGCTGTTGCTGTCCCCCAGAAAGGGCTAACCCACTCTTTCTAAGAGAATCTTTGACCTCATCCCAAAGGGCAACTTGACGGAGGGATTGTTCGACTAAGGCATCGAGATTGCCTTGATAGCCATTGATCTGAGCACCAAACGCAATATTGTCGTAAATGGATTTAGGAAAGGGATTCGGTTTTTGAAAGATCATGCCGATGCGTCGTCGCACATCCACGGGGTCAATCGTCTTGGCGTAAAGATCCTGATCACGGAAGGCAATTCTGCCCCTAACCCGTGCAGTAGGAATCAGATCGTTCATACGATTCAAACAGCGCAGTAGCGTACTTTTACCACACCCCGATGAGCCAATAAATGCCGTTACTTGCTGTTGGGGAATATCTAAGAAAATATTGCGGATTGCTGGAGTATTACTATAGTCAACACTCACATTCTCAATCCGAAAAATGGCGGGTGAGTCTGCTGGCTGCTCAGATGAGATTTCATGGTTAGAGGGTTCGGCGTAACGGATGGGCATGGGATTATTCTTCTCAATGCTTCTATTCATAAAGAAATCGCTGCATCCACTAAATTGGTATCTTGCTGCAATAGAACCTGCTCAATGGCTTCAATACCGCGTTGAGTAGCACCCTGATCTCTAGGATTGAAGACGCTATAGTGCAACAGGGACTCGCGCATGGCTTGATGGTGATCGCATTGTAAGGCTTGATCCACCAGTTGTTTTAAATGCTGGATCTTCTCACATACCTCTCCACACTGCCAGAGATAGGTCATTGCAGTAACATCGGTGCTGGCTTGCAAAACACCGGGTTGCGGATTGAGAAAGATCATGGGTTTGTTGTAATACAACCATTCATACCCCGCAGCAGAAATATCGCCAATAAAGAGATCCGATTGGGCAAACCAGGGCATAACGTTGCCAGAGCGAATGAGCTGAATATTAGGGAGCTGATGCAAGCGATCAACAATGCCAGAGCGAATGAGCTGAATATTAGGGAGCTGATGCAAGCGATCAACAATGCTTTCATCATAAAATTGGCGATCGGGATTGAAGATATTGGGATGCTCACTTACTACTCAGAGCGTCAAATAGTGAACATTTTTCCAAGCTGCATAAGCGACATATTTTCATGAAAAAGCGTTGTACAACATGAGGCTGAGGTTGCCGACAGCGTAAATGCCCCCGAACGTTCGCCATCATTTCGGAGTTGGTTCGCGCTCGTTTTCGCCCCACAGCATTTGCCTTGACATCATGGTTGAGCAGCTCATCAGGATTAAGTTCTGGACTATAGGAGGGCAACAAAAACATCCGAATCTCGT
>JAAUOM010000104.1 GCA_012034865.1 Acaryochloris sp. CRU_2_0
GGTAAAGCCGAGACTAAAACGGGTCTGAAGGTCTTGACCACGGTATTAGATAAGGTGTATCAAACGGGGCGAAAAGTCACTCAGGAGTTTAAGGAATCAATGGAAATTATTTTTGATGCTTACCTCCCAAAATGGAATTACACGGCTAAACCTCAGAAAGCTGGATTCTAGATCTTATTTAAGCCACAATCCTAGGTAAATCTGGCCATCGTCATTGCGAATAATATTTTGGGGCTTAATATCCCGATGAATAATTGGCGGCGTTAATCCATGTAAATACTGGAGAATATCCAGCACTTGTAACGCTAGCTGGCGGACTTCAGCTTGAGTCGCTTGCCAGCCCTCCTGTACCAAGTCTGCTAGGGACTGACCCGGAGCCAGTTCTTGGACAATGTAGAACCAACGATTCTCTGCGGTATCGGTTTGAAAGTAGTCAATGTAGTTGGGGATGGCTGGATGATCCAGTTGGGATAGCACTTTGGCTTCTCGTTCAAACAATTCCAGTTGTTTCCAATCCTGCATGCCCCGTAAAGATAGCTCTTTTAAGGCAAATTGCTGGTTTGTATAAATATCTTCGGCGGCATAGGTAATCCCAGATCCGCCTTGACCGAGAACCGATAGGAGGCCATAGCGTTCAGCAATTAGGTCTCCGGCTCGACGATGGGTTTGATCAAACATGCATTTCTATGGGGAAAGTTATACCGTTACACAATTTCCAGTTCGTGCAACCAGGTTGTGTGCTTTGGAGATAGGATCTTCTCGGCTTCAGGGATTTGTTTAAGCAAAGAGATTTCATCATTGCAAGCCTCTTGCAGAATTTGCAAGCAGCAGTCTCGACGAGGACCGGGTTCTAGTTTGGACAACATTTGCATGGCTAGGGTTAATTTGGGGATTGACTTTTCCAAATCCTCTTGGAGTTGGCCAATCAGGTGATCCTTATCCTGTGTACTTTGCTGAATCTTGAGGATTTTGGCCTGTAATTCCTCAGCCCTTTGATGTTCACGGCTGTATTGTTTCTGAACCACTTGGCGTTTGCTGAGGCGGGTACTGACAGCAGCTAACAGCTCCGATCTCGAAAAAGGTTTTGTTAAATAATCATCCGCCCCTGAAGTCATCCCTTGACGAATCTCTGTTTTGTCTGCCATTGCCGTCAAGAAAATGAAGGGAATCATAGCTGTATCAGGATTCTCACTCAAAATGCCGAGGGCTTCATAACCGTTCAGCTCCGGCATCATCACATCACAAATAATTAAATCCGGTAAATGCTCTTGTGCCCAAAGCACCCCCAAGAACCCATTTTCAGCGGTGACAACTTCATAGTCTTCAGCATCTAAGAGTTCAGCGATATTGGCTCGCACCAGTTCTTCATCTTCAATTACTAAAATTTTAGTCATGTCCCTCTGCCTTATGATTAATTGGAAGTTTAACGATAAAGGTTGTGCCCACTTTCTCTTGACTGGTTAAAGAAATTTCACCGCCATGCAAGTCTACGGATCGTTTAACAATGGCTAACCCTAAGCCTGTTCCTGAAATGTTACCCACGTTGCTGGCTCGATTAAAGGAATTAAATACACGCTCACAGTCTGCTGGGGGAATGCCCAGACCCTGATCTTGAACCTGAAAAATCGCTTGATCTGCCTCAAAGCTCAGATCAAAATGAATCGAACCGCCTTGAGGCATATATTTAATGGCATTGGACAAAAGGTTCGTGAAAATATGCCGCAATAACTTCTCATCCATGTAGGTCTCTTGAGTTTGATCCTGTAGCCGACAAACAATCACATGCTGGTTAGTGGTGATTTGCAATTCCTCAGCAAGGCCACGACAGAATTCTGTAAGTGATATCGGTAGTGGTTTGAATGCCAAGTTACCGGATTCTGCTTTCCCCAACAGGAGCACATCATTCAATAAACCTGTCATATGTTCTACTGACTGCTGAATTTGGCGCAGATGTTTGAGTTTGCGCTCATCTTCCCATTTATGGCCATAATGTTCGAGCAGTTCAGCAGAGGACAAAATGGTTGCCAAGGGCGTGCGAAACTCATGGGAGGTCATGGCCACAAATCGAGATTTGAGTTCGTTGAGTTCTCGTTCTTTAGTGAGGGCGCTGCGAATATCGGCTTCTAAGCGTTTGCGTTCCGTGATGTCACGAATGACTGCCATGACTTCGTTTTCTGCACTGACGGCAATTCGAGCTTCAAAGTCAAACTCAGCATCCTTAGATAACAATTGATATTCAAAGAGCTGCATCTCGTTGCTGGCCAGAGCCTGCTCAACACAGTCTCTAAAGGGTAGAGCGGTTTCTGGGGAAAAAACTTCTTCCAATGTTTTGCTTAAAAACTCCTGGGTGGGAAGGGGTAACGCTACGTTGGCAGCGGCTTTATAATTGACAAACGTTCCCTGAGCATTGAGGCGAAACATCCAATCGGGCATGGCATTGATCAAGGCTCGATTGGTGGTAATACTAGAGTGCAAGGCCGCCTCTGCGCGTTGGCGTTCGCCGATTTCACTTCTAAGTTGCTCATTGCTGTGCTTTAATTCAGCGGTGCGTTGTTGCACTCGTTCTTCTAATTCGTTATGAGCCTGCTGCAAGGCTGCCTCGGCTTGCTTGCGATCGCTAATATCTCTGCCTTCAAAAATCAACAACACAACTTCGCCAACTTCATCCCGAACAGGTTTGAGGGAAAAGTCAATTGTCGCCACCCGATCTTGGGCACCTAAAACATCGACTTCATATCGGATAAACTTGCCCCTAGCTGCCTCAAAAATTGCCGCTCGCAGTTGTTCTTGGGTCTCAGGAGAAACGGTCCACCAGCGCGCTAACCAAACGTAGCGGTTCACTACATCTGCAAGTTGAATCCCTCCAAAATCCAAGGCCGTTTGATTTGCTTCTAACAAGATGCCATCAGGCTTTAAGAGACCCGAAAACTGAAATGTCTGGTTAAAAATGGCCCTAAATCGCCGCTCACTCTCTTGCAGCGCCATCTCAGTTCGTTTGCGCTCCGTGATATCCACAAGATAGCTTCTAATCAGATCACTTTCAGCAATAAAGTGAACCGACTGCTCAAAGATTTGACCTGCAATTTCAACTTCCCGCACAGAAAACTTAGCACTATCCCGGCGAAGGGCAGCCACTAAGCCCTCTAAGATGGGATGGCCAGCTTGGGCTTCCCGTAAGCAGGGGAATTGGGCAATAGCAGCAGGATTCATGTAGGTAATACGCCCTACCAAATTCATCTCAATAATGGGGTTAGAGAATAATTCAGGGAAAGAGGCTAGCCGGATCAAAGCAGCCTCATTGGCTGTTGTCAATTGCTGATCATTGGGTGTTATTGTTTTGAGGGGGTTGTGTAAGCTCGATAAAAAGCCAGTCACTTCTTCCGCCGCGCAGTCTTCTAGAAAGCGCACATCAGCTATATTGTTGGTTATGTAATATCTGGCTCTGGCTTCTTTACCAAAAACAATCACATCACCATGTTCGAGATCGTGAGAGAAACAGCTCTTGCCATTTACTGTCAAGCCATTTCTACTGCACTTTCCTTGAAGATTACCATCAATGAGGCGAAACAGATGACAATCTGTCTCCGGCATCGTCACCCGCATCAGAATGGCATGTTGCCGCGAGACAGAGGGTGAATGAAGAACAATCGAATTTGCCTGATCACGTCCGACGGAGCAGGTTGTATCTTCCAAAGGGAGAGTGCGTTTACCTATCTCATCTTCGATCACTAAAAAATGTTGAACGGCCTGAGAGGGTTTTGTCACAACCATGGGACTGCTATTAACACTTCTATAAAATAATGTGCCCATTCAAGGGAACAAAGATGACGCAACTTTATCCTTTGACTGAAGCAAATACTGCGTTCAAACCACACCAAATCTATGCGTATTTCTCTGAATTGGCTCCAGGACTTAGTAGAGATTGATCTGTCCCCAGAAGATCTTGCTGACCAATTGACCTTGGCAGGTTTTGAGGTTGAAGAGATTGAGGATCGACGAACTTGGGCAGAGGGGGTGGTGGTCGGTCAAATCCTCACCTGTGAACCCCATCCCAATGCCGATAAACTGCGCGTTTGCACTGTCGATATTGGGACTGGAGAACCGTCACAAATTGTCTGTGGTGCCCCCAATGCCCAGGCGGGGTTGTATGTGCCCGTCGCCACCTTAGGGACTTATTTGCCGACGCCAGGCTTAAAAATTAAAAAAGCCAAGCTGCGTGGTGTGCCCTCTGCCGGGATGATTTGTTCCCTGACCGAATTGGGTCTAGAGACAGAAGTTGACGGCATTCATGCCTTTGACCCAGCCACAGTCGCAGACTTGATCGGTACGGATGTGCGTCCCTTACTGGGACTAGATGACGTCATTTTAGATCTGACCTCCACGGCGAATCGAGCGGATGCCTTGAGTATGGTTGGGGTGGCTCGTGAAGTCGCCGCCCTCACGGGAGCTAAACTGCGCCTGCCGCAGACCCCGGAACCTAAGATTCCCCAAGGGAAAACCGCTGTAACCGTCGAATTAGCAAATCCAGACCTTTGTCCTGCCTATATTGCCACGGTTTTAGAAGGAGTGACGATTGCTCCCTCACCGGATTGGTTGCAACAACGGCTCACCGCCGCTGGCACCCGTCCCATCAATAATGTAGTGGATATTACCAATTACATTTTACTGGAGTGGGGTCAACCGCTCCATGCTTTTGATGGCGATGTCTTGCGCGCTCTGGCTACCAACACAACTCTGAGCTTAGGGGTACGGTTTGCCCAAGCAGGGGAAGCTCTGATCACCCTGGATAGTCAGGAACGGCAACTGCAAGCTGAAACCCTCATCATTACCGCTAACGATCAACCCATTGCCCTAGGCGGCGTTATGGGGGGTGAACAGACAGAAGTCAAGGATACGAGTACGAGTTTGATCCTCGAAGCAGCCTTATTCAATGCTGTTGCCATTCGCCGCTCTGCCCGTAGTCAGGGTCTGCGTACTGAAGCCGCCGCTCGCTACGAACGGGGTGTCAACGAATCTCAGCTAGAAATGGCTTGTTTACATG
The DNA here is from genome assembly GCA_012034865.1 of Acaryochloris sp. CRU_2_0. Taxonomy (GTDB): domain Bacteria; phylum Cyanobacteriota; class Cyanobacteriia; order Thermosynechococcales; family Thermosynechococcaceae; genus Acaryochloris. The sequence goes on from JAAUOM010000104.1 coordinate 5,042, forward strand.
CCCTACAACTGCTGGTGGACTTAACTGGAGCCAAAATTGTAGCTCAATACCAAGCCGATCATCGGATGTCCTTGACCCGCTCTATTGAGTTGCATTTGCAGCGGGTTCAGCAAGTTTTGGGCAGGGTCAAAGGTAAACAAGGGCAACCCACGGATCTAAGCGCTGCCCAAGTGCAGTCTATCCTCGAATCCTTGAGCTTTCAACTGACGCCTAGGGCTGCCTCTGGTAAGCAAACTACACAGAGCTGGATCGTGGCTGTGCCTCCCCATCGCCATAGTGACATTGAGCGAGAAATTGACGTGATTGAGGAGATTGCCCGTCTCTATGGCTATGACCATTTCTGCGAAACCCTACCCGCCAAAACGGAATTAGGAGCCTTAACCCGTGAGGATGCCTTAATCCGTAAACTCAGAGAAGCCTGCCGAGGGGCGGGGTTAACGGAGCTAATTCACTATTCCTGGGTTAAATCGGGTACTGACGGGCAAGTGAAGGTGGTTAATCCTTTACTCGTCGAGTTTTCAGCCCTACGAACGGAAATGTTAACAGGCTTGCTGAATGCATTTCAGCTCAATTTGGAACAGGGCAATGGTGCCCTCAATGGTTTTGAAGTCGGCCAAATTTTCTGGCAGGAGGGCGATCGCTTACAAGAAGCAAGAGCCTTGGCAGGCGTCCTGGGCGGGGATCCAGTTCAAGGCAAATGGATGCGCCAAGGTGGTGATCTACGGTCAAGTCAAAATTCTCAAGACCATGCTATGAATTGGTTTGAGGCTAAGGGTTTACTAGAGCGGGTCTTCAGCCAAATGGGCTTAGCTGTTACGTTTCAAGTAGACTGCCCCGATCCACGGCTGCATCCAGGTCGGACGGCAGCTTTGATGTTCCAAGGAGCCAAATTGGGGTATTTTGGTCAACTCCACCCTCAAGTTCAGCAAGAGCGAGATTTTCCCGCAGCGATCTATGTTTTTGAGCTGAATTTAGATCTGCTGCTGAACCAACTGGTGTGTTTGCAGACAGCCACTCTATTTGCAGCTTACTCTAGCTACCCAGCCACGGATCGTGATTTAGCCTTTTTTATTCCTATCGATATTGCCGTGGCCGAGATTGAACAGGTGATCCGCAAAGCCGCTGGTGGTCAGCCGTCTCTGTTGACACAGATTGAACTGTTTGATGAGTATCAAGGAGAGCATGTCCCCGCAGGGCAGCGGAGCTTGGCGTTTCGATTGGTGTATCAGGCGGGCGATCGCACCCTCACAGAGGCAGAGGTTAATCCCATTCACCAAAACATTCGAGTAGCCCTAGAGCAGCAATTGAGCGCTAGCTTAAGAAGTTAGGTCAGCCAGTCCCTCGGTTGGACTACTCTGCAAGGTTTCTGGCAATTTCACAATGATTTGATTGCGACCCTTGACCTTAGCTTCATACAGGGCATTATCTGCCACCCTAAGGATATGAGTGGGGTGATCCATCGACTTGGGAATACGGCTGGCAATGCCAATGCTTAACGTGATCTGAGGAGCCACATCGGAGTGGTGGTGATCGATCCGGAGTGCCCAGATGGCCTGTTGAATTTTCTCTGCGACCCGCCAAGCTTGATAATGATCGGTATTGGGCATGACAATCGCAAATTCTTCACCCCCATAGCGAGCGGCGAGATCCCCGGTTCGCCTGACATTATCTTGGATGGCTTGGGCAATTTTCCGCAGACACTGATCCCCGGCTTGATGGCCGTAGGCATCGTTATACCGTTTGAAATAATCGACATCACACATCATCAGCGCTAGGGGTTGTTGTTGGCGCTCCATGCGCCGCCATTCCTGATCTAAGACCTGATCAAAACAGCGACGATTCGCCAATTCCGTCAGACTATCAAAATGGGCTAAACGAATGAGAGCGGATGTTTTTTCAGCGACCTTGGTTTGCAGAATTTGATTGGCGTTCTGTAGATAACTAATGACCAGGATTAAACTCGTCACCGCTAAGCAGCCGATGATGATGAAGGTGAGCCAAAGACTTCTTAAGCCTGCTTGAGATTGAGCCACAAAGATATCCATGGGTTGGATCACCTCCAACACCCCCCGCACATCACCCACTTGCCAATCCGTTTTGGGACTGCCAGGCCAGGTGTTGTGACACTTAATGCAACTCGGTTGCATCTGAATGGCCTCTGCGTAGCGAAACACTAGATGTCCACTACTTTTTTCCTGCCGATAAAAAGAATTCTTGGGGTTTTGTTTGAGAAAAGTCAGCGCTTTTTGCTCAAACAAATTCTGGGGTCCACCCGTTGTTTGTCGATTGGGAAAAGGATAATCACTAAAAAGTCGAATCGATAAGCCATCTTCAATCTGACTGACTCGCTCACCCAGCTCAATCGTATAGGTTGCTGGTAAAGGAATACCACCAGTGATTTGGTGATAGTTGGGGCTGATCGTGACGGTGTCCAGGGTGTTTAAGCGGTCAACAACGGCTTGGCTATAGAGAAACCAGGCTTCCTTGACCGTATGCACAGAGACACGGGCGTGTTGAAGAGCTTGCGCTTTGACCAACGCCTCTGAGAATTCAAAGGTTCCCGATAAGGCTACACCCGTGCCCAAACACAACAACACAACCAGGATCAGAGTAATCCGCTGATACAGCCACTGGGTTATTGTTCCAAATTGCCGCAAATTCGACAGACTCCTACAGCACAACCTGTAGAGATAGCAGAGCAACCCTCATTGGAGTACTATGACAGCTTTCAAATTCTACCGTAGACAATCTGCGATCGCTGCGATAAAGGGAGAAAACCCCTGAGTACAACCATAAACTGGTCTGTTGATCGGGTTTGTTATTGCTGAACCCTCAAGATTCCAGCCAACCTAAATCTATGGCTAGGAAGAAAAGACATAAGCGCTAAAGAGGGTCAGCTAGGATCAACTATGCAGAAGGATCACCTCTGAACACTCATCAATTATTTGAATACTCATCAATTATAAAGATCGATCTACCCAGATGACCGCTGTAGACTACAAATTGGTCGCTGAATTGAAACAACTAATGGGATGAATTCTTGCACTTCCCAAACCAGACCTACTCAGGCGCGGTAGACGATAATTTGATCTTGATAGCCTCTGGGCAAAGTCAGAAAGAGCAAGGCCAAGCTAGGCTGTAAGCGGTCAGCAATTCGGTCACTAGGGAGAGCCAATGACAGCGAAAGCTTGCGTTTTATTGAATTCAATCCAGCCCCTCAAACGTATCCGCTGGGGATCTAAACTTTGCGTGATCCTGATGGGGTTGTGGTTTTTCGGGGGTGTCCTAATTGTGCCGATGCATGATCCGAGCGCTGAGGCTGTACCAACCACCAGTGTGGCTTATACCGATCCAGGGATTTATCAAGAAAAAACAGGGTATAGCTTGGATGGCATTGGCAAGGCCTATATGGGACGAAAGATTGCTGAGGTAATGGGTCACCAAGGTGCAGGTTGGTTAGAACGGCCCAGTCGTGCCAGTACCGAACAACCCAGGCGGTTGGTGGAAGCGTTGAATCTGCAACCAACGGATATCGTTGCTGATGTGGGCGCGGGGACGGGTTATATGAGTTTTCGGATGGCTCCCTTACTGCCAGAAGGAAAAGTCCTTGCCGTTGATATTCAGCCAGAGATGGTAGAAATTCTTAACTATTTCAAGCAGGAGCGACAAGTTGACAATTTGGATCCGATTCTAGGCTCTGAAACCAGCCCTAACTTACTGCCCAACAGTGTCGATCTGGTTCTCATGGTGGATGCCTACCACGAATTTACCTATCCCCGTGAAATGATGAACGCGATTGTGGCAGCCCTCAAACCAGGAGGAAGGGTTGTTTTAGCGGAATATCGAGCCGAAAACCCCCTGGTGATGATTAAACCCTTGCACAAGATGACACAAAAACAAGTTCGCAAAGAGATGCAAAATGTAGGCTTGACATGGACAGAGACCAAAAATGTATTGCCCCAACAACATTTAATGTTTTTTGAACTGGCGTGAAATTCTCCCAATGGTCTCACGGTTACCGCAAAGGAGAAAAGCGATGTGAGGAGATGACGTCTACCCCAAGAAATGCCAAGATAGGGTCAGGTTTATTGGGGTTCAGCAACTATGCGTATGCAGGTTCGTTTAGCAATGGGTGTCAGCATCTTGTCCGTACTAGGGATAGGGTCGATTCAAGCCAAACCCGTTGTCTTTTCTCAGCAAAGACCAACAGCTCTCTCTAGCCGAACTAAAGCCTCATTGGTAGACATGGCGACCCTACGAGATCAAGGTCAACTTGGACTGAAAGCTTTCCTCAAAACCCATGTTCAAGCCCTGAAACCCTCTGCCCAAGAACTTCCTGTTGCTCCGCTGAGAGCGCAACTAGATACTTTATGCCAACAGAGAGATTGCCATGCCTCGCACTTGTACTGGTATACCGACTGGGCTAAGGCACAAGCCGCAGCCAAAGCCCAGAAAAAACCCATTCTCTCCCTACGACTATTGGGCAATTTGGACGAAGAACTCAGTTGCGCCAATAGCCGCTTTTTCCGCGTGGCCTTATATCCGAATGCCCAGGTGTCTCAATATTTACGCGATCGCTTTATCCTTCATTGGCAATCTGTGCGACCTGCTCCTGTAATGACCATTGACTTTGGCGATGGCCGTCAACTCAAGCGCACCGTTACGGGCAACAGTATTCACTATATTGTGGATGCCGAGGGTCGGCCTTTAGAAGCAATCCCCGGTCTCTATGGACCCCAAGCTTTTCTGGAGCAGTTGCAGCGGGGGGAAAAACTCTGGAAACAAGTGAGTACACTGCCAGGGGCTGAGCGCCAGGATGCGATCCGGCAATACCACCGAGATCGCATCCTGGCTGTGCAAACTAACTGGACTCAAGATCTGCAAAAAGCAGGGATCAAGGATGTCCCTTCTCTAGCGGCCTTGCCCCAGCCAACGGGTCCCCCACAGCCGTGGATGCTGCTCCCCTAGCTATGACTAAAGCCACCGTGGAAGTTCCTTTAGTCTCAGCGGCGATGAGTTTATCCACCTTGGCAGATCGCAACCGCACACAACTGGCTAATGCTACCCATCCCCAAACCTGGGGGCAACTGGCTCAGTTCTATGCAGCCCAGACCCACTTAGACGAAAACAGCAAAGCCTTAATGCGTAGCAAAAATAGCGCCTATCAATCCCCTACTAACACCAAAGCCTTTGACACCCTTGTTCAAAATTTCGAGCGGGTGATGGCCATTGACACTGTGCGTAACGAATACTTGTTACATTCGCAATTGCACCAGTGGTTGGCAGATGGTAATCCAAACCAGACCCTTCAGGCTCTCAATGAGAAGGTCTATGCAGAACTATTTCTAACACCCAGCTCGGATCCGTGGTTGGGCTTAGTTTCCCCAGAGGTCTATAGTGCCATCGAAGGGGATGGCATTCAACACCCCTAATTTTGTTCCAACATCTGAGGCGATCGCAGCCATTGAAATCATTGCCAAACTTATGGGTAGAGGAACACAGGCCGACGGTTATACACAAGACATCGATCAATGGGTAGCATCTCACCCCCTAGTGCCGAGTGCCAGTCTACTAGCGAAAGCAAGAGCTGTTATCGACCGAGTTCTGTCTCAAGACTCCGAGTTGTTCGAGCTTTGGCAAGAGAGTAGCGATCAAGCTTGGAATACCTTTTTGGCACAGCTTCGAGCAGCGGTCAGTGTCTAAAGGAGGTCTAGTCCTTATGAGCAACCGTCAATAACCACCAGCAGCATTCGCCGCATACTCTGAGGATGCCACCCAGCCCAGATGTTGCAGCCCAGGCACACCAGAGCGAGGGTGAACAAAATATAAGTAGGAGCCATGACTACGCCCAAAATCAACCAGGAGAGATCGTGGAGTACTAATAATCCGGCGGCAAGGCTGGCTAAGCCAATACTCACCTTAATTGACCCAGATGAATGATCCCGGCTCACCTTAAACACGGTTAAAGCCGTCGCCAGGAGATTAATGGGGACTAAAGATGCGCAAATGCCAACACAATGACAGCGAGAAAAATGAAGGAGGGTATTCAAAATAAGCATGTTCACCGTTCTATCATGTTTAGGTGTTAGACATTGCTGATTAAGAGTACTAAGCAATATTACTTAATGCTTGTCTAGCGCCAGTGTGTCCTCTTTAGCGTGTTAACAGCCTATGTCGCCGCCAAAGTTAGGCTCCATCAGTCCTCTTGTACCAGCGGGAGAGGATCTGGAGGCTTCTATTGCCTTTTACGAACAAAAACTGGGATTTACAACGATTCATCGAGAAGGCGATCCCCTCAGACTTGCCATTGTTCAGCGGGATACAGCCATGATCTATCTGTGCAAAAACGGGTATCAGAATCTCGGCAGCCCTACCAGTTTACGCCTCCAAGTTACCGGGATTGAGCAACTCTACGCCGAATATCAAGCCAAGGACGAGACCATCATCCACCCTGACGGCTCCCTAGAACAAAAACCCTGGGGATCCAAAGAATTTATGGTTTTTGATCCCGCAGGATGCTGCCTGACGTTTTTTGAAATGCCCTATTAATCCCTTATCCATCGAAGGCATCATTACTCAAGCCTTCGTATAAATGGTTGTCTCCCCTACGACTCTGGGAATGGGGAATCTCTAGCTAGCCGCGATGTGTTAGCTGGATGAGCGTTAACTCTGTCTAAACAAGAGATTCACTATAATGAATAAAGAACTCCTCTAGATCTCCCTAGGTTGCTGATGACTAGCCTGTTGGTCAAATCCGAACAGATGCCATTACCGATTGATCTTTCGTCACTGACCAGAATGTCGGAGATGAGTGATGAGCAGTTCTATGATTTTTGTCGAGCGAATCCCGACTTGCGAATCGAGCGGAACGCTAAGGGAGAAATCATCATTATGCCTCCAGCCTTTGCTGACACTGGAAACCGTAACAGCAGGATTTCTGGCCAACTTTTTGTCTGGTCTGAAGCGGATGGAACCGGAGAAGTATTTGATTCTAGCTCCGGCTTTACCTTACCCAATGGTGCAACTCGCTCTCCAGATGCAGCGTGGATTGTGTCTGAGCGCTGGAATGCTTTGCAACCTGAACAACAGGCTTCTTTTGCGCCGATTGTTCCTGATTTTGTTGTGGAATTACGTTCTAGTAGCGATACGTTGGTGAGCCTGAAGGAAAAGATGGCAGAATATATTGCCAATGGCGTGCGGTTGGGAGTGTTAATCGATCGCAAAAATTGTCAAGTTTATGTGTATCGACCTAATCAACCACCAGAGATTTTGGAAAATCCTGAGTCAGTCAGTTGTGAACCTGAGCTGCCAAGGTTTGCGATAAAGATGGGAAAAATTTGGTAACGACATTGCAATTCTGGCACAACTGAATCTATTTATTCTGGATAATTGATGGATTTTTCCCATTTGAGAAACACCTCAATAATTTCTTCAAGTTTCTGAGAGCCACCATAACCCATAAATTTCTTGTCTTTTACTTTACAAACTAACCATTCATCACCGCTAGAATGAGTTTGCTCTTCTACTCCATAGGAATACTTTTGGAATTTAACATTTTCCAGAATTGTTTCTGACAAGTCTATTATGCAAGACCATCCAGGATTATCCAGCGTCTCAATACTTACACCATAAGTATGTTCCCAGTCACCATTACATTGGGATAAATACCAATGCTGTAAATCTTTTAAGGCACTCATTTCATATCCATTAAAATCTTGCTTCCAGCTATTCTTCTTCAGAGATACCCAGCGATCGCAACCGCGCCAACAATGCCTCCACTTGCTGTTGCGCCGTCTCTGCCCGTTGCCGCTCTGTCTCTGCCCGTTGCCGCTCCGTCTCTGCCCGTTCCTCCGTTGTCAAATAGCGATCGCCCTGCTCATCAAACCAACTCAAGACCTCTCGCCCCAATGGATCAGAGGGTAATACACACCGTCCAATTCCTAGACCAATCTCTGGCATCCAGCAAGGCTCACCTATCTGCAACTGATAAATCCCATCCACTAATTTGTATACCTCTAGCGGTAAATGCCCATCCCGTCGCCAAAACCTGGGATTATAAACCATGTAATACTTCACACCGAGCTGGGTGTAAATCTCTAGTTTTTCTTCATACTCCCCCCCTGGTGTTTGGGAGACGACTTCTAGGGTGAGAATGGGTACAACACCTTGTTCTTCCCAAACGACGTAGCTATTGCGCGAACCGCTACCTTTACGTCGCTCTACACCTAAACTTAAAAAACCATCTGGTACTACGGGGACTCTTGGATTCAAGCCTGTGGTGTGATAAACCCCCATATCTACAGAAAAGAACCAGTCCTCACGATTTTTCCATAAATACTCCAGCAGAAACAGCAAAATATTGGGCACAAAGTTCTGGTCTTCGTTATCCACAGGTATATCGTCGGAACTGAGTAATTCGTCGCTGCTGGGTAGATGTTGCAGGTCTATTTGCAGCATGGGCTAACCTCAAGGGTGTTATGGTTACCTAACCTGTATTATAGGCGATCGCCTTAATCGTCATGGGTTTACGGGCGTGACAGGCAATTTATTGACATCTTCTTCAAGAAGACCTATTTCCCGTACCATGCTTTACGCCACTTCTGCATCTGCTCAATTTCAGCCTGCTGGGATGTGACGATCGCCTCAGCCATCTGCTTAATTTCTGGACGCTTTGTCTTGTTCAACACATCTTTTGCCATCGTCACTGCTCCCTCATGGTGGGGAATCATCGCGTCAATAAATCGCAAGTCAAAGTTAGGATCGGCAGTCCCTAAGTCTTGGCTCATCTTCATGCCTTTCATCTGCTCCGGCGACATGGGCATCATGTGTCCCATTTGGGTGTTATAGGTCATGGGTGTATCGCTGGCTTTGGGATACCAGGCTTGACGCCATTGCTTCATTTGAGCAATTTCTTGGTCTTGAGCCTGAATAATAGCGGTAACCAATTTTTGAATTTCTGGGCGTTTCGAGTTTTGCTGGGCTGCCTTGGCCATGTCTACAGCGCCTTGGTGGTGGGGCATCATGGCATCTATAAAGCAAAGCGCAGATCAAGATTGGCATCGGCTGGCCCTAAATCCATGGACATATTGCCCATACTGCCGTGATCCATCTCTGTCATCGGGGTAGGATTTGCAGCGGGAGTAGCCGTTTGGGAGCCAGTGGAGCAGGCCGTGAGGCTGCTGAGGGTTGCGATCGCCATCAGACCCAACCCAATAGAGGTCATTTTCAAAGAAGTAAGCTGCATAGGAATTTCAGGAAAGGATAAAAACTCACAAATATCATCTAGCAAGCATCTCTAGACTTGTAGATTGGGGCAAATTGATCCGGGTTGCTTTTCAGGTAAAGTTGACCAACGTTGGAGAATATCCGTCAGTTCGCGGCGGAGTAGCATCAGTTCTGCAACTTGCCGATCAATTGCGGTGACTTGTTGCGATAATTTGGCTTGAATATCATCACAGGGCAATTCACCGTGGTCATAAACCGCTAAGCACTCCCCAATTTCCTGAAGGCTTAAACCTAGAGATTGCAACCGTTTAATGAACACCAAGCGAATCACTGCGTCAGGAGCAAACAAACGAAAATGCCCCTCGGTGCGGCCACAAGCTTTCAGTAACCCAAGTTCTTCGTAGGGCGTTGCTGAATGAAGGTATGAATCAGGCGGGAACGGGCACATCCCAAAATTTTAGGTAGTGAAGTAGCAATCGAATCGAGTGTGCTAGCATTTCTGCGGACTTGGAATAACAAAGTGTCTTGCGA
>JAAUOM010000017.1 GCA_012034865.1 Acaryochloris sp. CRU_2_0
TTACTTAGCCGTCATTATCGACCTATTCTCCCGACGGGTGGTGGGTTGGTCAATGGCTGAGCATATGCGTACAGAACTAGTCTTGATGGCTTTAGAGGCTGCTTTAGGGCAGCGTGTCCCCTCGCAAATTGGCTTGGTCTTTCATTCTGACCGAGGCAGTCAGTATGCCAGTAGTGACTACCGAGATGCTTTGCTCAAAGCTGATATAACCTGTAGTATGAGCTGTAAGGCTAACTGCTGGGATAATGCTGTGGCTGAAAGCTTTTTTGCCACACTCAAGACAGAGTTGATCTACCCCAGGATCTTCTCTACAAGAGCGATGACCCGCACAGTTATTGCGGAATGGATTGAGGGGTTTTACAACCGACAGAGGTTACACTTGACGATTGGATATCTTTCCCCTGTCCAATTTGAAGAAAATTACTGGAAAACTTTAGATCACCCAATGGCCGCTTAACTTACCTGTCTACTTTTTTAGGGGAAGGTCACTTTAACCCATCCTCAATAGAAATGCTTACTTGAAAGCATCTCTATTGAGGATGGCTTCAATATTGATAATTGTCATTTGCTCCCTGCCGCGATCACCTGGGGTGAAGATCAAGTGTTCTCGATTTCAACATGGTATTGCCAAGACTCAAATCAACTCACGAGTCTCTATCAAAAGTAGAAGGCAGAACCAAAAATGTTGGCCTATAGAGTTGACATCTGAGAACCAGAGGAGTTTCAAGTCCATTATCTGATTTCGCGGAATACCCCGTCCATCTACACGGCGGGGATGTAAGCACGGAGTGGGTAGCGCCAGTCTCTCACTTGTACAAATAGAAAGAATTCAACACATCTTATACTGAATATGCTAGCATAATTTTATCGTGATCAGGTCGAAATCATGCTCGTTTTCGAGTTTAAGGCTTACGGCAAACAGAAGCAATATCGCGCTATTGATGAGGCAATTCGGACGGGACAATTCATCCAGAACAAGTGCTTGCGCTACTGGATGGATACGCCCAAAGTGTCTAAACATGATCTCAACAAATACTGTGCAGTATTAGCGGCTGAGTTTCCGTTTGCTGATGATCTCAATAGCATGGCACGTCAATCTAGTGCAGAACGGTCATGGTCGGCCATATCACGGTTCTACGACAACTGCAAAAAGCAGAGTCCCGGCAAGAAGGACTATCCCAAATTCAAGAAACACAATCGTTCTGTCGAATACAAGACAAGCGGTTGGAAGTTCTCTGAGAATCGCAAAAAGATCACCTTCACCGATGGTAAAAACATCGGCATCCTCACCCTCAAGGGAACGCGAGATCTAAATTTCTATGACCTCAAATTAATCAAGCGGATTCGACTGGTTAAGCGGGCGGATGGATACTATGTACACTGCTGCGTCAGTGTCGATTTGCAAATCGACCTAGAGCCAACCGGAAACGCTATAGGTCTGGATTTGGGATTGAAATACTTTTTGGCTGATAGCAATGGTGAAACGGTCGAGCCTCCTAACTTCTACCGCGCATCAGAGCGTCAATTGAATCGTGCTAATCGCCAAAAGTCGAAGAAATACCGTAAAGGTATTAAACCTCAGTCCAAAAACTATCACAAGGCAAGAATGAGCTATTCTCTCAAACATTTGAGAGTAAGTAGGCAGCGAAAAGAGTATTGCAAAAGACTGGCATACTCCGTGATCCAATCTAACGATTTGGTTGCCTATGAAGACTTAAATGTAAAAGGATTAGCGCGAAATCGCCATCTGGCCAAGTCGATTAGTGATGCAGGATGGTCTACGTTTCGTCAATGGCTTGAATATTTTGGCAACAAATATGGGAAGGTTACAGTTGCTGTTCCTCTCCACTACATCAGCCAGAATTGTTCAAGCTGTTGTGAGACCGTGAAAAAAACGCTGAGTGTGAGAACTCATGTTTGTCCTCACTGTGGCTTTATGGCCGATAGAGATCACAACGCAGCGATGAATATTCTGCAAAAAGGACTTCGTACCGTAGGGCATACGGGAACGTATACGCTTGGGGAGTTCGACCCTCTAGCTTCGTTGGAGAAATCCTGCGGTGTTACGGTTGGATGAGGAACCAAGAATCCCACCTGCTTTGGCTGTGGGAGTGTCAATTTTGCACGCCAGTATGACTGAATTCGTGAAAGCCCTTAATTCTTCCTCTCCTTCTTTACCTCTCTTTCCAGGACAACCTTGGCTAGTAGAAGAACGAGATGCCTGTGGTGTGGGATTTATTGCCAGTCCTCAGCCCAGCCATAGGCTGATTCAGCAAGCCCTGACGAGTTTGACCTGTTTGGAACATCGAGGTGGATGCAGTGCCGATCGCGATTCTGGTGATGGCGCGGGGGTGTTAACGGCCATTCCCTGGGTCTTGTTTGCACACTGGTGGCAAAGCCAAGGCAAATCTCTGCCTTCTCCAGCGCAAGTGGGGGTGGGTATGGTATTTTTGCCGACGGCGGCAGCGGCGTTGTCTAGGTGTCAGGAGAGGGTAGAGGAGGTTGCGATCGCAGCCAACTTCCAAGTTCTGGGATGGCGACAAGTGCCAGTCCGTCCAGAGGTGCTGGGGGAGCAAGCCCGTGCCAATCAACCCCAGATTCAGCAAGTTTTTCTGGTATCCCCTTCGCTGTGCGGTGATGCCTTAGAACGAGAACTTTATATTGTCCGCAAGCGGATAGAAAAAGCGATTGCGGCAATGGCGGGGGGGCAAGAGTTTTATATTTGCTCCCTTTCCCATCGCACCATTGTCTATAAAGGCATGGTTCGCTCTGAAGTTCTAGGGGCGTTTTATCCTGATTTGCAAGATCCCGTCTATACCAGTGGATTTGCGATTTATCATCGTCGCTTTAGCACCAACACCCTTCCCAAGTGGCCTTTAGCCCAACCCATGCGTTTTTTGGGGCATAACGGTGAAATTAATACCTTACTGGGAAATGTTAACTGGATGGTGGCTCGTCAATCGACCCTCAGCCATCCCCACTGGCAGGATCGCTTTCAGGATTTGCGTCCCCTCGTCAATCCTGAGGCCAGTGATTCCGCGAATTTGGATTATGCCTTAGAGCTACTCGTGCAGTCGGGTCGCAGTCCCCAAGAAGCCTTAATGATCCTGGTGCCCGAAGCCTATCGCCACCAGCCCGCTTTGGCCGAACATCCTGAGATTGTCGATTTTTATGAATACTACAGTGGCCTGCAAGAAGCCTGGGATGGTCCAGCTTTATTGGTCTTTAGTGATGGCAACGTGGTGGGGGCGGCCCTGGATCGCAATGGCTTGCGACCCGCCCGTTACTGTACAACCCAAGATGGAACAATTTTTGTGGCTTCGGAAGCGGGGGCCATACCCATTCCAGAAGCAGAGATAGTCAGCAAAGGGCGATTGGGACCCGGACAGATGATTGCCGTGCAGTTGGCCGATCATCAGGTGCAGACGAATTGGCAGATTAAAACCCAAATTGCTTGCCAACACCCCTACGGAGCATGGCTGCGATCGCACCGTCAATCCCTGCCAGCACAACCTTTTCTGGAAGCGCCCCAAACGGATTTACAGACCTGTCTACAACAGCAAGTCGCCTATGGCTATTCCCTGGAAGATGCGGAGATGGTGATCCAGACAATGGCCAAGGAGGCCAAAGAACCCACGTTCTGTATGGGCGATGACATTCCGTTGGCGATCCTATCGTCTCGGCCCCATGTCCTCTATGACTATTTCAAACAGCGGTTTGCCCAGGTCACAAATCCGGCCATTGACCCCCTCCGGGAAAACCTGGTGATGTCCCTAATCACCCAATTGGGACAACGGGGAAATCTGCTGTCTCCTGATCCAACAGCAGCCCAGTTAGTACAGCTAACGTCTCCGGTGCTGAATGAAATGGAATTGGCTGCGATTCGTGAGTCCACCTTGGGAGTACAAACCCTCTCGACGCTCTTCCCCCTCACCCAGGGACCGCAAGGGCTAGAAGCAGCAGTCAAGGCGTTGTGTGAGCAGGCTACGGCGGCTGTGCAAGCGGGTCAACAGATTTTGGTGATTAGCGATCGCCCCACGCCCATCGCAGAAACCACGGGGTTGAGGGCTGACTATAGCTATATCCCGCCCCTGTTAGCCGTGGGGGCGATTCATCAGCATTTGCTCAAACAAGAAATTTGTCTGCAAACGTCGTTGGTTGTAGAAACGGCACAGTGCTGGAGTACGCATCACTTTGCCTGTCTGATTGGTTTTGGCGCAGCAGCAGTTTGTTCCTACTTGACCCTGGAATCGGTGCGCCATTGGTGGGCAGATGAACGCACCCAAAAAATGATGGCTCTTGGCAAGCTTCCCCCCCTGACGATCACGGCGGCTCAGAGCAACTATCGGCAGGCCATCGAAGCCGGATTGCTGAAAATTCTCTCCAAAATGGGCATTTCTCTGATTTCCAGTTATCAGGGAGCCCAGATTTTTGAAGCCCTTGGCCTTGGTTCCGAATTATTAGAGTTGGGGTTTGCGGGGACTACCTCGCGGGTGGGAGGCTTAAGTCTAACTGAACTAGCCCAAGAAACGATGGCGTTCCAGCAACAAGCCTTCCCAGAGCAAGATCTCAAGAAGCTAGAGAACTTCGGGTTTGTGCAGTACCGTCCCGGTGGTGAGTACCACATGAACAACCCGGATATGTCTAAAGCCCTGCACAAAGCGGTAGCCGATCAAAATTATGACCACTACCAAGTCTATAAACAGCAACTCCTCAATCGTCCAGTGACGGCTTTACGGGATTTATTAGCGTTTGGCAGAGATCGCTCCTCCATTCCCCTCAGCGAAGTTGAACCCGTTGAGGAGATTGTCAAGCGCTTCTGTACGGGTGGGATGTCCCTCGGTGCCCTGTCCCGCGAAGCCCACGAAGTCCTAGCGATCGCCATGAATCGGATGGGGGCCAAGTCCAATTCTGGCGAAGGCGGTGAAGATCCAGTCCGCTTCAAGATTCTCACCGACGTCGATGCCGAGGGTCACTCCCCAGTGCTACCGCATCTGCAGGGTCTCTGCAATGGCGATACGGCTAGTTCCGCGATTAAGCAAGTGGCGTCTGGACGGTTTGGCGTCACCCCAGGATATTTGATCAACGCCCAGCAAATTGAAATCAAAATTGCCCAAGGCGCTAAACCGGGGGAAGGCGGTCAATTACCGGGTCAAAAAGTCAGCCCCTATATTGCCCTGTTGCGGGGTTCCAAACCGGGGGTCACCTTAATTTCGCCACCGCCGCACCATGACATTTATTCGATTGAAGATCTGGCCCAGCTCATTTTTGATCTCCACCAGATTAATCCCCAGGCCAAAGTCTCCGTCAAATTAGTGGCGGAAATTGGCATTGGCACGATTGCCGCAGGCGTGGCCAAAGCCAACGCCGATGTCATCCAAATCTCTGGCCACGATGGCGGCACGGGGGCATCGCCCCTTAGCTCGATTAAACATGCGGGCAGTCCTTGGGAACTGGGCTTAACAGAAGTGCATCGAGCCTTGATGGTGAATCAACTGCGCGATCGCGTCATTCTCCGGGCTGATGGTGGTCTCAAAACCGGCTGGGATGTGCTGATGGCAGCCCTGATGGGGGCAGAAGAATATGGATTTGGCTCCATCGCTATGATTGCCGAGGGCTGCATTATGGCCCGAATCTGCCATACCAATAACTGTCCCGTCGGCGTGGCTACCCAACAGGAAAAACTGCGACAGCGATTCACGGGGCTACCTGAACATGTCGTCAACTTCTTTTACTTCATTGCCGAGGAAGTGCGCTCCCTCCTCGCCCATTTGGGGTATCGCTCCCTCCAGGAGGTGATCGGTCGGGCCGATTTATTGCAGATGCGAGAGGACGCGCAACTGACCAAAACAGCGCGTTTAAATTTGGATTGTCTGACGCAATTGCCCGATACCCGTAGCGATCGCAGTTGGCTCAATCACGAACCCGTCCACAGTAATGGCTCAGTTCTGGATGATGAATTACTCAATGATCCAGATATACAGCAAGCTCTCCAGCAGCAAACGGCGGTCACTAAAACGGTGCAAATCGTCAATACAGACCGCAGTGTCGGGGCACGGATTGCGGGTGCGATCGCCCAGCAATACGGTAATGCTGGTTTCGGTGGCCAGATTACCCTAAATTGCTACGGCAGTGTAGGCCAAAGCTTTGGAGCTTTTAACCTCCCTCACATGACCCTCAATTTGGTGGGAGAAGCCAATGATTATGTCGGTAAAGGAATGCATGGCGGCGAGATTACGATCAAACCTGCTCCTGAAGCAACTTATGTAGCAGCGGACAACGTGATTATCGGCAACACCTGTCTCTACGGAGCGACGGGTGGCACTCTCTACGCTAACGGCAAGGCAGGAGAACGCTTCGCCGTCCGCAATTCCCAAGGGCAAGCGGTGATTGAAGGGGCTGGCGATCACTGCTGTGAGTACATGACGGGGGGCGTGGTCGTAGTCCTGGGTGACACAGGCCGCAACGTCGGTGCCGGGATGACGGGTGGACTCGCCTATTTCCTGGATGAAGACGGCAGCTTTCCCACCAAGGTCAATCCAGAAATTGTCCAAATTCAGCGGGTGATCACTGCGGCAGGCGCTCAGCAATTGCATGATTTGATTCAAGCCCATGTTGACCATACAGGCAGTCCCAAGGCTCAGCATATTTTAGATCACTGGTCAGACCTATTACCCCAGTTCTGGCAGGTCGTTCCTCCTTCAGAAGCAGAACGGGCGGAAGTTAGCCAAACAGCCGCCTCTGAGAAGGTCTTAACCGCCATCCCGTCAAACTTATAAGGGCTATATTTTAGATAGACTTCTAAGGCGTCTTCTCAATCGCCAACGACTGGACTTATTCCTCGTAACTAGGTAGGCCAAGGGTTGTTTGATTCCCTGGTACAACTTCGCCGATTTCATAGGCTGCCAGATCACGCTGGGCAAACCATGACAAGGTTTGCTGGGCTTGTGCGGACGGTACGATTAAGAGAAAGCCAATACCCATATTAAACGTATCAAACATAGCTGCCCTACTTACCTTTCCGGCTGTCGCCAACCATGCAAAGATGGGCTGGGTTGGCCATTGATCGGGGTAGAGTCTGAGAGCCTGATCGGCTTGCAAACAGCGAGGTCCATTTTCGGGTAAGCCTCCACCGGTAATATGAGCCATTCCATGTACCTCTAGCCCAGATTTCAGGGCAGATAACACCGGTTGTACATAAATTTGAGTAGGGGTCAGAAGTGCTTCTCCCAAACTCATGCCGCCTAGTAAGGGTGGACAGTCATGCCAATCCCAACCTAAGGTGCCCGTATGGGGGTTTTCTCCTTCAGCGACAATTTTGCGAACCAGACTGAAGCCATTACTATGGACTCCCTGACTCGCAAGACCAATGACAATGTCCCCCAGATTGACCTTGGAACTTTCTAATAATGCAGGTTTATCGACAATGCCCACACAAAATCCAGCGAGATCATATTCATCCGGCTGATAGAATCCTGGCATTTCAGCGGTCTCGCCGCCTAATAAGGCACATCCAGCTAGTTTGCACCCTTGAGCAATGCCTGCAACCACTTGCTCTAGCTGTTCAGGTTGCAGGGCACTAGTAGCTAGATAATCCAAGAAAAATAAGGGTTCAGCACCACAAGTCAGAACATCATTGACACACATGGCCACTAAATCGATGCCAACGGTATGATGTCGGTTCAGGGCTTGAGCTAACTTGAGTTTGGTTCCTACCCCATCGGTGCCAGCTACCAAGACGGGTTCTTGATAACCTGTTGGCAATTGAAATAAACCGCTAAATCCTCCCAAGCCCCCTAATACTTCAGGCCGAGTGGTTGAAGCCACCATCTGCTTAATTTGCTGGACAAAAGCCCGCCCTACTTGAATATCAACACCAGCATCGTGATAGTCCATCGTCAATCTCAACCCTTTGAATCACTAGAAGAGCTTGTCATCATGACAGATTTTTATCGATCTGGACAATAGCGTTGAACCTATAACCTCACACGATTCTAAGCAAATAGTTCAGACAAATAGGTGGATTTGTATCTATAAGGATTAGTCATTACGATTAAGTCGTTGAGATTTTTTTAACGATGAGCTAACTTAAACAGATCTATAAAAATTTCCTATTTTTGCTTGGCCATTGGGCAAAAAGCCAAGCCTATTGTCAGCCAAAAGTCTTATCTGATAAACATTACAAGATTTAGATCAAGAAAAATCATCAAGAAAAAATGATGCTTTTTAGTGCTGCTTTTTATTATTTCTCCGTCATGAAATATCTCTATAGACTCTCCAATTAGTCTCATTAATAATTAAACATTTAAACGAAAAAGCCTATATTAATAGTTTTTTCTAATCTTTCATTCTAAGGCTGTCAGTGTCTGAGATCACTTTCTTGACTTGCTTTCATTGATTTTTGGATCTTTCTGAAGGGGATCCATATAGTCTCAATGTTTGAGAAAACAGTTTTGGCCTCAGGGATATCCCTGATTTCAGGGGTTGAAAGTTCGTGATAGGGTAATTAAGTTCTGTAAAGGAAGACCAAACTCGTAACGACTTCGTGATTTGTGGAACTGTTTTTAGTCAACATCATCCCATTTCACTGAACCTAATACCCTGGAAATTCAAGAACAAGATATGAGCAATAAATTAGTTTTGACTGGCTTGGCTGCCGCCCTCACTATGTCCGTTGTGAGCGCCTTAACCCTTAGTGAGGCTAATCCAATTCAGCAGACGACGACTTCAAAAACGAATCAGTCTATTTCTGAGACTGTAAACACCCCATCATCCGAACACCTCAAAAGTTCTACCACCCCTCCAGCTAATGCTAGTGAGTCTAAGCAGACTGTTGATGCGATCAAAGTTGGTGATAATCAATCCCCCAATGCTCAGCAAAAGGATGAGGCTGCGATCGCAGAAATTCATGCCCACGAAAAAAACGGTCGCCCTGCCGCTACTCTATATGTTGACAATATTCCCGTTGCCACTTTTCTAGGACCAGAAGATTCGGCAAAAGCAGAAACCACCAAAGTCGCAACCGTTAAGTCAACCCCCAACGAGGAAGTGAACAATTCTCAAGATCCAGTTTGGCGAGCCACAGCCGTTGCCGCTAAAATCAACCAATTTCATCGGGATGGCATGAAAGCAGATACCATTCGCGTGATCTGGGATAAAGAGCGGCAAAGCTATGTGATCCAAGCTAACAAAGATCATCTTTTAGAAATGAGTAAGTTGACCATTCTTCCCAAAACAACCCAAGATATGGGAGATGATGCCCTCAAGATCACCAACCTTTTACGTCGCCAGTTGGGAGATGCCAAACCCTTAACAGGAATTCCAGGTCGTTCCCAACCCGTTGCCACTGCACCAGCCTATCAAATCAGTGGAGAAGCCTCTTGGTATGGACCAGGGTTCCATGGTAATTACACAGCAAGTGGTGAAGTCTATAACCAAAATGCCTTGACTGCGGCTCATAAAACCCTTCCCTTTGGCACTCGCGTTCGCGTGACGAATCTCTATAATGGGCAATCCGTTGTTGTCAGAATCAATGATCGCGGGCCTTTTACCGCCGGACGTGTAATTGACTTGTCTCAAGGGGCAGCTCAAGTGATTGGCGTGACCAGCAGCGGTGTTGCACCAGTTCGTGTCGATATTTTGCAGTAGGTGTACTATAAGTTCACATTAAAGAGAGCCAACAAGCCTTCTGTTAAGCTTGTTGGCTCTCTTTGCAAAGAACCAAGAAAGTATCTTGTTCGGAAAAAGAGGATTCACCTCTTTCAAGACCGCTGAAAGTAAAAATATGTCAGCATCGGAACGGCAGTCGCCAGCACCAGCAATACAATTACGATAACTGAAGAACTTGCTATATTGGTTTCTTCGGCTGTAGGAAAGTTGCTCTCTGGCACTACAACTGCTTCAACTGTAGGTGGACCTGGATCAGGCTCACCCGTGAGTACGGCAGCAAAGCGCTGACTCGCCCCTAGAAATGCCTCGTTATAGTTGCCTTTACGAATAGGGATCAGCAGATTCTCGAAAGCGATGCTGCGGGAAATCTCATCAGGTAGGGCTGTCAATGCTTTTTCACCAAGGGCGATCGCAGGCACATTGGTTCGGGCATCATACACTAACAGGACTTGATTGGCCTGAGCTTCAGGGCTAGGAAACCATTGCTCAAACAGTTTATTTGCAAACGTTTCTGGCGTTTCACCATAGTTAAGACCCCGAATCGTCACTATCCGCACCTCTATACCCGTTTGCCGAGAAACTTGGCTGAAGGTTTTATTGATAGAACGCTCGGTGGCGATGCTCAGGAAGTCACCTTGATCCTTAACCCATGTAGACCGACTGGCAGACAGGTTGGGAATATCTTCGACCACTGTTGCCCAGGCAGGAGCAGCCCACAGTGGCAGTCCGACTAGAACGGTGAGGATGACAATGAGTAGCCCCCGTTGTAGTTGTCGCTGCCAATCCCATAGACGGTCGAGTTGAACGTTCATTTTGGATATCCCTAAATCAATGTATTCATATGCACTGGAGATAGCTATTTCTGGAGCTGTTGCCAGTCCTCTACTCTCTCCATACTATTGATCCAGTGTTACTCAATCAACCTTTGTAATAAAGCTGATAAAAGTTACTGATTATGGATACCCATTTAAGCCCTGATTTGCCCCCTACAGAACCCTCAGCAGTTGCAGAGGACAACCTGCCCATAAGTGCCGGGGAAAGGTGCGCCGTCACCTTAGAAACCCAGAAACTGGAAAAGCGGCATCGCCAAATTCAAGCTCAAATTGTGCTGCCATTTTCGCCAGAGCAAGTTTGGCAAGTTCTGATTGACTATGAGGCCTTAGCCGATTTTATCCCTAACCTAGCCAAGAGTCAGCGTATAGAACATCCAGATTCGGGTATCCGTATTGAGCAAATCGGGGTTAAAAATGCCCTGTTTTTAAAGTTTTCAGCGCGGGTCGTCCTGGATATGGTAGAAGAATTTCCCCATACCATTTATTTTGATATGGTTGAAGGAGACTTCAAGTTCTTTGCTGGGACTTGGACCCTGCAGCCTGCCACCTTTGAAAATGCTCAAGGCACCCTGTTAACGTATCTACTGCAAGTTTGTCCCACCCGACTGATTCCTGTCAAAGCGATAGAACAGCAACTGGGGAAAGATTTGCCTCAAAACTTGCTGGCTATTCGCAAACGATTGTACGAATTATATTGTCCATAACTGCTTAATGCTGACGCTAATCTAAGTTATGTGGGAGATAGGGGTTCTAGAGGATCTATATCCCAATCTAAGGTCTGAAGATTTTGTTGTAGCTGACGGCGAGAAGGGCGACGGTAGCGCTTGGTTTCTAACTTAGGTTCATGTTGGGTTTGCCCTTGTTTACGGGATTTTCGTTTGGTTCGAGTTTCTGGCATCGTCGTCATCTGTAATTTTGCCTGTTGCTCTGTCACCTCAGCCAGTAAACTTAAATAAATCGGGTAACGTTCCCAATCTCCTCTAACCGCACAATTGGGTTCATCCATATGCTGACAGTCCTTGAACTGGCATTGTGCCTGGGAAAGGCGTTGGCGAATTTCTGGAAACAATTACCCAATTGGGTTGGGAATAGCTCTAAGTTGGGCTGATTAAAACCAGGGGTATCCGCCAAGAATCCTCCTTGGGGCAGCTCAAATAGCTCCACATGCCGGGTAGTGTGTCGTCCCTGTCCCCACCGCCTAGATACCTGACCAACCCGTAGATCAACATCGGGAACAAAGTGGTTGATTAAACTGGATTTCCCTACACCAGAAAGGCCAGCAACTACCGTCATCCGGTATCGTAAGGATCGCTCTAGCACGGTTAAGCCGACACCTGTGCGCAGGCTAATCAGCAGGGGAGGATATCCCCATGCTTGCAGGCGATCGCGCCAAGCTTTTTGGGTTTTATAGCCCGTTAAGTCTCGTTTATTGAAGCAGAGAATAATCGGCAAATGGGTTCGTTCTGCTGTGATCAAAAAACGGGTGAGTTGTTGCGGCTCTATCTTCGGTTCTGCCAAGGCAAACATCAGCAAGATCTGATTGACATTAGCAATGGGTGGTCGGGACAAGTGCGATTGACGAGGCAGGATGCGGGCGATCGCACCTCGATGTCCTAACCAATCGGGTTCCTCCACCACCACCTGATCCCCAACCATGGCTTGTTCTCCCACCTTCTTCAGACGAGAACGCCGCGTGCATAGCAGTTGGACTATAGGTCTGTTGTGATCTTGACTAATGTTCTGATGGAGTTCTCCCTGTAATTGCACCTGATAGTAATTGGCCTGAATGGCTGTTACTGTCCCTATCACGGGGGCTGTCCTCTGGGATCGCATCGACTCAATCATATCTGGGGGGATCGGACTTGCAATGCATAAAACCCAGAGCAGTCTTGCAACTGCTCAATATCGTACCCTGCCATCCGCAAACTATCGGGAACTTGCTCAATCGGCTCTCCTGGATCCAACCACACCTCTAACAACAATCCAGGAGCCATTTTTTGTAAGTACAACTTCGTCCGCACAAAATTCAAAGGGCAAGGCGTTCCCCTCAAGTCAATTTGGTCATCTGAGGTCGGCAAAATAGTGTGTTGAGGATTTGTCATCGACCAAAGATGCCTCCTAAAAAGCCTTCAATGCCACCTTTACCCGTTTGCTCAGCCCGCAGACTCGCCAATTGTACTAACAGATCTCGTTCTTCTGCTGACACTCGGGTAGGAATATCAATCAGGATGGTAATCAAGTGATCACCCCGACTCACTGGATTACCCAATCGTGGCACACCGTGATTCTCTAGGACTAATACCGTACCCGGTTGAGTCCCAGCCGGAATGGTTAAAGTCTCCTCACCCTCCACCGTTCTGACGGGCAATTGCGCCCCCAAAATAGCTTGGAGATAACTGATTTTCAGCTCTGATAAGATGTTTGATCCCTCACGACAGAATTCAGAATCATCCTGAACAAACAAATACACATACAAATCTCCCGGTGGCCCTCCCCGCTGGCCTGCATCTCCTTCATTAGAGACGCGCAAACGAGTTCCTGTATCAACCCCTGCTGGAATCGTGATCTTTAATTTTTTATTGACCTGATTTTGGCCACGACCTCCACAGCTATCACATTTCTCACCCACCGTTTGCCCTGTACCATTACAGGCTGGACAAACGGAAACCTGGGTAAAATTTCCTAAAGGCGTCCGCGTCATCCGTCGCACCTGCCCCGCCCCTTGGCAAGTTCCACAGGTTTGCGGGCGAGTTCCTGGTTTTGCCCCTGATCCTGCACAAGCTTTACATTCTTCTAGATGAGAAATCCGAATTTGCTGCTCTCCACCAAATACCGCTTCTCGGAACTTCAGCTTGAGATCAAAGCGCAGATCTTCCCCACGAGACGGGCCTGAGCGTCTTCTGCCTGACTGGGTACTTCCGCCAAAGCCACCAAAAAAGGTTTCAAAGATATCCGCAAAGCCACCAAAATCACCGAAATCTTGATATCCAGCTCCAGCAGCAGAACTCACCCCTGCTTCGCCGAATTGGTCATACCGCATCCGCATCTGTTGATCGGATAAAGTTTCGTAGGCTTTATTGATTTCCTTAAAGGTTTCTTCGGCCCCAGGTTCTTTATTGACATCGGGATGATATTTGCGAGCCAAACGCCGATAGGCACGTTTTAGTTCATCAGGGTCGGCGTTGCGGGCAACACCTAAAATGTCATAGTAGTCGCGGGCCATAAAAGGTTGTTCTTAGCTCACTAACATCACTGGCAGCGCACATCCCCCCTAGTCTATCGCTTCATAGTCAGTGATGACCGTATCATCAAAATCCCCCACAATAGTGGCGTCATCATCCAGAGAGGCTGAAGAACTAGCAGGTGGGACAGGGCTAGGTTGACTATTATAAACGTCCCTAGGAGGATAAGCACTACTCCCTGAAGATGGGTTTGTCCCCGAATACTGATAAACAACTGCCCCCACATCAAGCAGCACCTGTTGCAGGGTATCCATTCTTAGCTTTAACATCTCTGCGGTCACAGTAGGTTGATCGGCTAGAACTTTGAGTTCAGCCGCAGCTTGCTCAGCCCGTTGCTTCAGTTCAGGGGTAATGGCATGGGCATTCTCTTTGAGGGTAGCGCTGCAACTATGCAGTAGACTATCAATTTGATTTTTTTGTTGGGCTACCTCCCGCATCTGCCGATCTTGCTCGGCATAAATTTGGGCTTCTTGCCTCATCCGCTCTACTTCTAGGCTACTTAACCCACCTGTATTGGAGATGCGAATACTTTGTTCTCGTCCGGTTCCCTTGTCTTGAGCAGAGACGTTGAGAATCCCATTAGCATCAATATCAAAGGTCACTTCAATCTGAGGCACCCCGCGCGGGCGGGGGGAATCCCTGTCAACTCAAAGCGACCCAAACACTTGTTGTCTTTAACCATGGCTCTCTCTCCTTGGTAGACCTGGATCTCGACACAGGTTTGACCGTCTGTTGCAGTTGAAAAACTTTGGGAACGACTTGTGGGTAAGGTGGTATTGCGATCAATGATTTTGGTAAAGACTCCTCCCAAGGTTTCGATGCCCATGGACAAGGGGGAGACATCTAATAAGAGGAGATCTTTAACCTCTCCTCCGAGGACACCTGCTTGGATGGCAGCCCCTAAGGCAATGGATTCATCGGGATTCACAGAGCGATCGGGACTTTTGCCATCAAAATACTGTTTGACTGCTTCTTGCACCGCTGGAATTCGGGTCGATCCTCCCACCAGAATAATCTTGTCAATATCTCTAGCATCAAGATCAGAATCTTTAAGAGCCCGTTCGACAGGCTCCATGGTTCCCACTACTAGGTCGCTCACTAATTCTTCAAATTTGGCTCTGGTCAAATCCATCTCCAAGTGCTTGGGACCTGATTCATCTGCGGTAATAAAGGGCAAATTAATGGAGGTGGTAATGGTGCTGGATAGTTCAATTTTGGCCTTTTCGGCGGCTTCTCTTAAGCGCTGCAAAGCCATTTTGTCTTTGGATAGATCAATGACTTGGGTTTGATGGAAATTGGTTAACATCCATCGCAAGATAGCTTCATCAAAATCATCCCCACCCAAGTGATTGTTGCCAGCGGTGGCCTTCACTTCAAATACCCCATCCCCTAGCTGTAAAATGGAGACATCAAAAGTTCCTCCGCCTAAGTCAAATACAAGGATTTTTTGGTCTTCTTGTTGTTTATCTAAGCCATAGGAAAGTGAGGCGGCTGTGGGTTCATTAATAATCCGTAAGACTTCTAAACCGGCGATAGTGCCTGCATCCTTGGTCGCTTGGCGCTGGGCATCGCTAAAATAGGCGGGAACCGTAATGACGGCTTGGGAAACGGTTTCACCCAAGTAGGCTTCTGCATCTTGTTTTAATTTTTGTAAGACCATGGCCGAAACTTCTTGAGGCGTGTAGTTTTTGCCACGAATTTGGACATCTACAGTCTCATCTCTACCCAGAACACAGGTATAGGCCACCCGAGCTCTTTCTAATTCAGTTTCTTGCCATCGGCGGCCAATAAACCGTTTAATGCTAAATATGGTGTTTTCAGCATTGGTGACTGCTTGCCGTTTAGCGAGTTGTCCGACAAGGCGATCGCCAGATTTGGCAAACCCAACAATACTAGGCGTAGTTCTGCCACCTTCAGCATTAGGGATAACGACGGGTTTCCCCCCTTCTAGAACGGCAACACAGCTATTTGTTGTGCCTAGATCAATACCAATGACCTTTCCCATAAGTTTTTCACAGCTAATCGCAATTCTGCTTGATTAAATATCTTGAACCCTTTAAGGTACTCTCCATAGTCTAGGGTTCCTCATTTGTGCATCAATTCAATCAACCCCCAGCCAATTCACCTGCATGATGCCGTTTTTGAGAGAGAACAACTGTTGTCAATCTCACTCAGAGACAGCGTTTTCAGCTTGCTCGGGTGCTTCTTGTGCAGCGCTAGGATCCGATTCCAGAGGCGCAGCAACTTTGACCATTGCGTGCCGGAGAACTTGTTCGCCCAATAAATATCCACTCACTAATTCTTCAATGACAATCCCCTCTTCAAATTCATGGGTGGGTTCTTTCATCACGGCTTCATGGAGATTGGGATCAAAGGGTTGGCCTTGCGATCGCATCGGGGAAACCCCAATCCGTTTTAAGCAGTCCACTAACTGCTTATAAACCCCTTGATAGCTATTATGAATATTCTCTTCTGAGTCAGTTTGAGGTTTGATATGAGATCTAGCCCGATCAAAGCTATCAATCACCGGTAAAAGCTCACTCAGGGTGTCTCGTTTAACCCGCTGTTCCAGCTCTGTTTTTTCTCGGGTTGTTCGTTTACGGAAATTTTCGAAATCCGCTACGATCCGCATATATTGGCTGGTTCGCTCATCCAACTGACTTCTTAGGGTTTCAACTTCACTGGTTAACTGGGCAAGGGCTTCAGAACTATCTGCACAATGCTCACTTAAGTCTGGATCGGCTGCTGAGGCATCTATGCTATCTTTGGTACCCTCTGTTGCGGCCAGATCCTCCAAAATTTCTCTAGACTCTTGCTCAGAGTTATCTATCCCTGCGCCAATACCAACAGAATCAGACTCTTCTAGATGATGCGAAGACTCATCTAAGTGACTCACGGTATTAGCTTCTGTTTCTTGCTGCTTCGTGTCTTCGCTCATAACGCTCCTACTTTACTCTATGTTCCATCAAAAAGTTAGTTTTCAAGTCCACTATTTATAGAGAATTGTGCACCCACAGAACAGTCGGCACAATCCGCATTTCCCGTATGGTAGCTTAGGAACACACAAATGGACGGGGACAAAAATTTCATCAACTGTGTATTTTGACATCGTGAGGGGGGCAAATCTGCCTTAGGAACCTAGCTTAAGAACTGTAAATTCAGCCTGTTTCAACATCGTGGGAGATATCATTACAGATCAAGTCTTGAGTTAAAGGCTGAACCTATGATTCCATCATATCTTGATTAAGGCTCTAGATTTCAGACGAACAAGTGCATATACTGCTAATTTTTGCTAAAAAACGGGAGAATTTGAGTTGAGTGTTTTGTCCTTTGTATGACTGATTTTACTCGTTGACCATCCATTGAGCTGAATCTCTCAAATTTTATAGACATATAGCTAACCTTGTTGTAAAAACCACAAAGAATGTGGGCATGCTGAGAACAGTCTTGCCAGTGCTTGCACTCGGATAGGAACTCGAATCACAAACATAATATACATCCACCGTTAGGTCTTTCCCATTCATCGCTATGGTTAATCCCCCCTCACAGCGGCGTGCCTTAGTTAGTCGGCACAATTTTTCCCCTTTTGGCAACAAGCTGATCTCAACGGGTTACGTTGATCAAGACCAAATGCGGGAAGCAACCCTGGAAAGCCGACGTTCGGGTCGTTCTTTAGTGGATATCCTCCAAGGCATGACGGGACAGGTTCTCCCGCCTGAACTCCTCCGACAATATAAACGACAACAGCTATTTGAGCTTAAGATCCTCTACGGTATTGATTCTTTAGATCTTGAACTTAATAAAATTCCCACGGATCAAATTGGTGAGTTGATCCAAACCTTAATTCCCCTAGATATTTGTCGTCGGTATCAGTTGGTGCCACTGACCCTCAATCGTGAGTCACAGCCTGCAACCTTGTTAGTGGCAATGGTTGACCCAGATAATTTAGGAGCCTTAGATGACTTAGGTCGCATTCTTAGAGATCATAGTCTGACCCTACAGCGGATGGTCATTGCTGTTGAGGATTACCAGCAACTCATCGGTAAGTATCTGGATCAACAAGCTCAACAACAAGAAAAACTCAATGATGGGCCTCCCATAGAGTTTAGCTTGGAGGACGATCTCGATGCGATCGCAGGTCTAGATGATGTTCCCACAGATGACCTGGACACTGATCTAGGCGTAGCCTTACAAGATGCAGAAACAGCTCCCATTATTGGCCTGGTCAACAAAATTCTAGCGAAAGCTTTACAGAGTGGCGTCTCTGACATCCATATTGAACCCCAAGAAGAATATCTGCGCATCCGCTTTCGCAAAGATGGCGTTCTCCAACAAGCCTTCGATCCCCTACCCAGAAAAATTATTCCTGCGGTCATTTCCCGCTTCAAGATTATTGCTGAATTAGATATTGCCGAACGTCGGCTACCTCAAGATGGCCGGATTCGACGGTTATTCCAAGGCCGTAAGATTGACTTTCGAGTTAACACCCTCCCTAGCCGATATGGCGAGAAAATAGTCCTGCGAATTCTAGACAATTCTTCCACCCAGCTCGGCTTAGATAAACTCATCTCTGACGAAGACAGTTTAGAAATTGTCCGGGAGATGGTGAGTCGTCCCTTTGGACTGATTTTGGTCACGGGTCCCACAGGTTCTGGTAAAACCACAACCCTCTACTCTGCCCTAGCAGAATGTAATAACCCAGGGGTGAATATCAGCACTGCTGAAGATCCCATTGAATATACCCTACCTGGCTTAACTCAAGTCCAGGTCATTCGCGAAAAAGGCATGGATTTTGCCTCCATTTTGAGAGCCTTCTTGCGACAAGATCCAGATGTCATCCTTGTGGGTGAGACGCGGGATAAGGAAACCGCAAAAACCGCCATTGAAGCAGCCTTAACGGGTCACCTGGTTTTGACGACCCTCCATACCAATGATGCCGCCAGTGCCATTGCCCGTCTCGCCGAGATGGATGTTGAACCTTTCATGGTCTCTGCCTCTTTGATTGGTGTAGTGGCTCAGCGTTTGGTTCGTCGAGTTTGTTCAGCGTGTAAAATACCCTATCAGCCAACACCCACCGAATTAGGTCGGTTTGGTTTATCCGCCTCTCCAGGGACTGAGATCACCTTCTATAAGGCCAACACCTTGTCCATAGATGATCTGCAAACAGCCCAAGCCACAGGTCAAGCCATTTGTGAAACTTGCGGTGGAATTGGGTATAAAGGTCGCTGTGGGGTCTATGAAGTCATGCAAATTACCGAAACCCTGCAACCTCTGATTACCGAAGGTGCCCCCACAGAACGGATCAAGGAAGTTGCCGTGGAAGAAGGCATGAAAACCCTCCTGGCCTACAGTCTCGATCTTGTGAAGAAAGGCGATACAACCTTAGCTGAGGTTGAACGGGTCACCTTTACAGATAGTGGCCTAGAAGCTGAACTTAAAGCCAAACGCAAGACCTCCTTAACCTGTCGTGTTTGTAATGCAGATCTCAAGCCAGAATGGTTAGATTGCCCCTACTGCACTACTCCTAGATTCCAAGATTGACAGCCTTATCCAACCCACCTGACAGTACAGTTGGAGATTCCTGCCCAGCCCAATCCAAGATTATGGCTGGAGTACTGCAAAGTTTCTCAATAGATGAAATTGCCCACCCTTTATCCCTAGACTTAAAGTTTTTGACTCAACACTCTACCAACATTAGCTGGAAATATTGAGAGGCGCTTATGGATTACATGGTTGAAGATCTCATGGAAGAAGTCGTCGAACGCGGCGGCTCCGACCTGCATCTTTCTGTTGGTTTACCGCCCTACATTCGTGTTAATGGTAAATTAACGCCCACTGAGTATGATCCGTTGAGTGCTGAACAGTGTCAGCGTCTGATTTTTAGCATGCTCAACAACACCCAACGCAAACAACTAGAGCAAACCTGGGAATTAGATTGCTCCTATGGCGTCAGGGGATTAGCCCGCTTTCGCGTCAATGTCTATAAAGATCGGGGCACCTATGCCGCTGCCCTCAGAGCCCTCAGCTCCAAGATCCCGACCATCGAAACCCTAGGACTACCGAATGTTGTGCGAGAAATGTCTGAAAAACCCAGGGGATTAGTGCTCGTCACCGGGCCGACAGGATCCGGTAAATCCACCACCCTGGCCTCGATGATTAATAACATCAACCTCACCCGCGCTGAACATATCCTGACGGTAGAAGACCCCATTGAATTTGTGTATGAACCGATCAAAAGCGTAATTCATCAGCGCCAAGTCGGAGAAGATACCAAAAGCTTTGCGAATGCCCTGCGGGCTGCCCTGCGTGAAGATCCCGATGTCATCTTGGTGGGGGAAATGCGGGATCTCGAAACGATTCAACTCGCCATTAGTGCCGCAGAAACAGGTCACCTAGTCTTTGGGACATTACATACGAGTTCTGCAGCCCAGACCGTAGACCGGATGGTGGACGTCTTTCCGCCTGAGCAACAAACCCAGGTGCGGGTGCAGCTATCCAATTCCCTTGTGGCGGTCTTTAGTCAAACCCTAGTGTCTAAGAAAAGTCCCAAGCCAGGAGAATTTGGGCGAGTTATGGCTCAAGAGATTATGATTTCTACCCCAGGTATTGCCAATTTGATTCGAGAAGGTAAAACCTCTCAAATTTACTCCGCCATCCAAACGGGCGGCAAATTAGGGATGGTGACCCTAGAAAAAGTCCTGGCTGACCTATATCGCGCTGGAACGATTTCTTTTGAAGCTGCGGTTTCCAAGACCTCTCGTCCCGACGAAATGCAACGCCTTATGGGTTCAGCCCCCCTAGACAACAGCCAGCGGGGAGCGGGTGCTGCTGCTTACAGACGCTAAAAGCAGCAGGTCATCTATTAAAATTGCCTGTGACCTCACACTGTTTCCTTTTATCATTACACGGTCGAGAAGGGAGTTATGCCAACTTACGTTGTTCGTGCGCGGGATCCTCAAGGAAAAGCTAGCCAAAAGAAAGTGAATGCCACTTCTCAAAAAGAGGCTCGCTCTACTTTACAGCGACAAGGATTACAAATCCTGGATATCAAAGAGGCCCAAGCCTTTAGCCTCAATGCTGATCTTGACCTTAGTTTTCTACAGTCGATTACGGTAAAGGACAAGGCTCTGTTCTCTAGACAGTTTTCAGCCCTTGTCAATGCTGGAGTTGCTTTAGTTAGAGGACTAGGGGTAATGGCTGAGCAATGCCGCAATCCTAAACTCAAGAAAGCCTTACTCGATGTCAATGCATCTGTGCAGCAAGGGATAAGCTTATCCGAGGCCATGAGAGGTCACCCTGAGGCGTTTGATCAACTCTACGTGGCCATGATTCAAGCAGGAGAAACAGGGGGTGTGTTAGATGAGGTTCTCAATCGTCTGGCCACTCTCCTAGAAGATCAAGCGCGTTTAAAAAATCAAATCCGCTCGGCGCTGGCCTATCCAGTGGTCGTTGGTTTTATTGCTGTGTCCATTTTCCTGGGAATGGTGATCTTCCTCATTCCTGTTTTTGATGGAATCTTTAAACAGTTGGGAGGGGATTTGCCCCCCTTTACCCAAATGATGGTGAACCTGAGTAATTTCTTGCGGACGCCGATCTATGGCATTATGGCTGCTGCCTTTGTCTTTGGGACTGTCTTTGCCCTCCGTCAATACTACCGGACGCGGGCCGGACGGGAGACCATTGACCGAATTATGCTCAAACTGCCCCTGTTTGGAGATTTGATTCAAAAGACAGCCGTTGCCCGCTTTTGCCGCACCTTTGGCTCCCTGTCCCGTTCAGGGGTTCCTATCCTCTATTCCCTGGAAATTGTCCGGGACACTGCGGGCAACCAGATCGTTGCCAATGCGATTGATGAAGCTCGCCGGGAAATTCAAGGGGGCGGAATGCTGAGCTTGGCGCTGCAAAAGGAAAAAGTGTTTCCAGTTCTAGCCACGCAAATGATCAACGTGGGCGAAGAAACAGGGGAAATTGACAAGATGCTAATGAAAGTGGCTGACTTCTATGAAGATGAAGTTGAACAAGCGGTTAAAGCCATGACGAGTGTGATGGAGCCGTTGATGATTGTTGTCTTAGGGGGTATGGTGGGTTCGATTTTGGTGGCCATGTACTTGCCAATGTTTAAGATCTTCGATCTGGTCAAATAAGTATGAAACTTGTTTGAGTCTTTCTCCTAGAAGGGGATGATGAAATACTCAAATCAGTATTTGCGTTCTTGCGGTTCAAATTGCGTCAAGGTCACTGGCATATATTGCAGCGTCACCCCTTGGGGTGAAAAATAAGCGAGGGTATGCTGAAGAAACCGTTCATCATCTCGAACAGGATAATCTTCGCGGGAATGGGCTCCTCGACTTTCTTGCCGTTGCAGCGCAGCCGCCATAATCACTTCTCCTACGACCATTAAGTTCCGTAGCTCTAGGGCTTCGATGATTTCAGTATTCCAAACAGAATCCTTATCATCTAAACGGATTTGTTCATATTGCTGCTTTAAGTTCTGTAATGTATTGATTCCTTCTTTAATCACTGCTTCTGTGCGGAAAACGCCACAATGTTGGCTCAGGCAATCTTGAACCCGTTGGCGAATAGCGTTGATCCGAAATTCTCCAGATTGGGCTAAGAGCTGTTGAATCTGGGTGTGGGCGGATTGAAGATAGTGTTGTTCATCAACCTCTGGCAGGGATTGATCTTGGACGTAGGTTGCGATCGCCCTCCCCGTTCGACGACCATAGACCACACACTCCAGCAGAGAATTACTGCCCAAGCGATTGGCTCCATGCACCGAAACACAGGCACATTCACCTGCCGCAAAGAAGCTCTCTACGAAAGTATCGGCACTTCTGCGAACCTGACCTTCCGTATTTACAGGAATCCCCCCCATGGAATAGTGGACGGTGGGGCGCACGGGAATCGGTTCGATGACGGCATCGACCCCAGCCAGCCGCTGGGCTTCTTCCCAGCAAAAGGGGACTCGACTCATAATTTTCTCGCGACCCATATGACGTAAATCCAGATAGACAAAGGAGCCACCAGCGCTGCCATCAGCATGAATCCCTCGACCTTGGCGAATTTCGGTAGTAATGGCTCTAGAGGTAATATCGCGGGGGGCTAGCTCCATCTTGTTGGGGGCATAGGTGGCCATGAAGCGATCTCCATTACTATTGACTAAATAGGCCCCTTCCCCCCGGACTGCTTCGGAAATTAATACCCCAGCCGGGTACAATCCCGTGGGATGGAACTGCACAAATTCCATATCTTCGAGGGGGAGACCCGCTAAGGCCGTCATGGACAAGCCATCTCCCGTGGAAGCAAAGTCATTGGAGGTCGTATTAAAGACCCGACCATAGCCACCTGTGGCAAACATCACAGCTTTCGCCCGCAGCACTTGCACTGTGCTATCCAGGAGACGATACATGACCAATCCTTTGGCGCAATTCTCTTCAAGGATGAGCTGCATCACGTACCATTCGTCATAGATAGTGATCCCATACCGACGAATATTGGTATACAACTCATGGAGAATGGCATGGCCCGTTTTATCCGCCGCATAACAGGTGCGATGATGGCTATGGCCACCAAAGGCTCGCTGAGCAATCCGACCATTCTCTAGGCGCGAGAATAAGACGCCCAGATGTTCCAGATCAATGACGACATCAGGAGCTTCTTGGGTGAGAATGGCCACCGCGTCTTGATCGGCCAAATAATCCGAGCCTTTGACGGTATCGAAGGCATGGGCTTCCCAGCTATCTTGATCATCGACATTCTTGAGGGTGGCAGCAATCCCGCCTTGAGCGGCTACGGAGTGCGATCGGATGGGATGGGTCTTGGCGACCAAGGCTAAATTCAGGTTTGGCGATAATCGGGCAATTTCCAAAGCGGCACGGCATCCAGCTAGGCCACCCCCAACAATCACAACATCATGCTCTAACATGGCATCTCACATCTTTAGCATTATCTATGTTCCAAATCTACCCTACCTAATATCTTGATGAATCCTGTGGTTTGTAGTGATAGTTATCGGTGATATACTCGCTTCAACATCCATACAGTAGAAATGCAAATCTACCCCTAAAATCTATCAGTGAGGTACGGGCTGTAAATATGAATAGACGGTTGATCCACTCCCAACTCCTTTTAGTTTTCCTTCTGTTCACCGTTTTATTCTTTCCTATGAGCGCCCAGGCTCATTCTGAGGGTCACAGTGCTGGATTTATGCATGGCTTCACCCATCCCCTGGGCGGCTTAGATCATTTGGCAGCAATGGTTGCTGTTGGCCTCTGGGCTACTCAAATGGGACGACGAGCGATATGGGCTGTCCCCTTAACTTTTGTGTTAGTGATGGTTCTGGGTGGTTTCCTGGGTACGGCGGGCTTAGCGATCCCTTTTGTGGAGCAAGGCATTGCCTATTCTGTCCTGGTTCTTGGTGTCTTGATTGCGGCGATGATTCGGGTGCCTATTGCTGTAAGTGCGTCTATTGTCGGTCTGTTTGCCATTTTTCATGGTTATGCCCACGGTGCGGAAATGCCACCCACAGCTTCTGGGGTTGCCTATGGTTTAGGCTTTGCTGTGGCCACAGCCTTAATCCATTTGAATGGGATCGGCCTTGGTCTGCTCTGCCAAAACTTATTTAGAGATAATTTACGCTTAACTCAACGCTTTGTGGGTGGCATTATTATTAGTTTAGGGGTCTATCTTTGCCTGTCGTGACCTATTCCCGATGTTCCTCTAAGACCAACAGGTAGGCAACAGATCGGTGTATAGAAGATAGGGGAGAGTTTGCAGAATTCTTGAGTAAGATGGGTTAGCGCAGCATAACCCATACATGTTAGAGGATCGATGCTAGTCGGCCCATTGCCGCAGTAAATTGGCATAGCTCTTGGAAATCAAATCAAATTCTGGTGTTTTTCCGCTTTGGGCAAATAGCGATCGCCGAGCTGTATCTAAATCGAATAAAATTTCCCGTTTGTACGGATCCCGAATCAGGCTCTGGATCCAACCGACTGCGACTAGCCTGGTGCCAGCGGTAACGGTTTCGACTCGGTGCAGGGTTGAGGAGGGATAAACGATCGCAGATCCGGCATCCAGTTTATAGGTGTGAACACCATCTGCCAATTCCACACATAACTCTCCCCCTGCATAGTCCGTAGGGGCATTCAAAAATAGGGTAAACGACACATCCGAGCGGTAATACGCACCACTCATAAAGGCATTATCCACATGGTCACCGTAGGACATGCCTATCTCATAGCGACTAAACAGCAGGGTATGAATCAAGCGGGGCTGCACCGCCGCCTTAAAAAGGGGATGACGCAGCAGTGCAGTTTTAACCCGCTCTCCCAAATCTTGGCTGCAATCGGCTTTGTTAGGGAGTTGGGTATTATTTTTGACCAATTTAGCGTGCCAACCTGCCGTGGTTTTGCCATCCACAAACTCAGCGGTGGCCAACACGGTGGTGATAGCGGTTAATTCCTCTGCCTTGAGGACATCATCAAGGGTCAAAATCATCAGGCAAGTTGGTTCTCCTGGCGCAAGTAAGCCTGGATAAATGGATCCAAGTCACCATCCATGACCTGCTCAATGGCTGTGGTTTCTTGTTGGGTTCTCAAATCCTTGACCAGTTGATAGGGATGGAAGACATAATTGCGAATTTGATTGCCCCAGGCTGCTTCAACGATATCCCCACGGATATCGGCAATCTCTTGGGCTTTTTGTTCTTGGGCAATCACCAAGAGTTTAGCTTTCAATAGCGCCAAGGCTTTGGCTTTGTTTTGGAGTTGCGATCGCTCTTGGGTACAACGCACGGCTAAGCCCGTGGGCAAATGCACAATCCGGACAGCCGTTTCCACTTTGTTCACGTTTTGCCCCCCTTTGCCACCGGAACGAGAGGTGGTAATTTCTAAATCTTTGTCGGGGATGTCTAATTCCACCTCTGAGTCAATCTGTGGAATCACTTCAATGCCAGCAAAACTGGTTTGCCGTTTGCCATTAGCATTATACGGAGAAATACGAACCAGACGGTGGGTGCCTTTTTCGGCTTTAAGATAGCCATAGGCATACCGACCCTCAATTTCCAGCGTGGCCGATTTAATGCCAGCTTCATCCCCTTCCGACAATTCGGCGAGGTGAACTTTATAACCCTGACGCTCGGCCCAGCGGGTATACATACGCAGCAACATCTCTGCCCAGTCTTGAGCATCGGTACCACCTGCCCCCGTATTAATGGTAAGGACAGCACCCGTTTTGTCGTAAACACCTGAGAGCAACTGTTGCAACTCCCATTGATCCAACTGCTGATGGAGTTGCTGGAGATTTGTCTGAGCTTCCGCTAAGAGGCTGGTATCTGCTTCAAGCTGGAGCAACTCAACCACGGCTTCAGCATCGGCTAAGGTTCCTTGCCATTCTTGCAACTGAGTCACATGGGATTTGAGATCGTTCAACTCTTGCAAAACTTGCTGAGCCTGGATTTGCTCCTCCCAGAAATTGGACTGAGCAGCCCGCTGCTCTAAATCATTAATTTTGGCATTTAAAGCAGGTAGGTCAAAGATACTCCTGGGTTTTACCCAGGCGCTCACCCAACTGTTCAACTTCTCGTTTTAGTTCTAACACTTCCATCGCCACATCAACCCTGTCGATCAATCACATTCTCGATTGTAGAAGATTCATCTAAATTTAGAGTAGTTTTCAGCAGAGCGGCATAAATCCCCTCCTGGGAGGGGTGCCCGCAGGGCGGGATGGTTCTTCTTGGAGAGGTACCCGCAGGGTGGGGTGGGCAAGCAGGATGGTATTGAGTGGTTGCCCTCACCTGCCGCCTTCTTGCAAGACCACGCGATTTCCACCAGCGGTTTGCGCTTGGCGCAGGGATTGTTCTGCTGCCGCGACTAAATTGGCGGGAGCCAAATTGGATGTGGGCACGAGGGCAGCAATGCCAAGACTAAGGGTCATGGTCTGTGCTGGGGTGGATGGGTCCAGTTGAGGGTTGACCTTCAAAGCTTTAACGCGCAACCGGATTTTTTTAGCAACACAGGCGGCTTCATCAAGGGAGGTATAGGGGAGTAATATGGCTAAGGTATCGCCTTGATAGCGAGCTAGCATATCTTGAGAGCGTTCGATATGAGCATAAATGACCTTAACGACCTGCCCTAGATAGTCATTGCAGGCGCGATCGCCCTGTTGTCGCCGGAACTGAGTAAAGCCATCTATTTCACATAACAATACAGACAGCGGTTGTCTTGCTTGTTCTAGACACTGCCAATCTCTGGCTAAACGGGTCTCAAAGTGTGAGCGTATCGTAATCTGAGTCAACCCTTTACGGAGCCAGAATCCTGTGATGGGTTGATGTTGCAACACCCATAGAAAGGGTTGTTTAAATTGTTTGAAGAGCAAGGCTTTAGGCTGCGCTGAGGGTTGCAACGAATCGGTTGGCTCAAACAAATCACCTGAAGGTATGAAAGACAAACTGGTACTCCGTAAACCTGAAGAAACAGAACCGCTTACACCCCCATTGCCTGAATCGAAAAAAATTGCCCATTACCCT
This sequence comes from Acaryochloris sp. CRU_2_0, assembly GCA_012034865.1. Lineage (GTDB taxonomy): Bacteria > Cyanobacteriota > Cyanobacteriia > Thermosynechococcales > Thermosynechococcaceae > Acaryochloris. The sequence continues at coordinate 27,273 of JAAUOM010000017.1, forward strand.
AAGAGAGCGGCTCATATCCATGAGCTGGCACCCTCAACACCATGGGATCGATAAATAATGAACCTACGGAGGGAAAACGGATTCCTTGCACACTCAAAGTGATAGAAATAAATACCTTAATTAAAGTCAAGACAAAATATTCTCAAAAAAACGTAGCTCTATCCTAACGCAAGAGGGGAGAATCCTTGAGGATAGTTGTGATAAAAGTTTTTAATGGAAACCCTTTCAACCCCTTCAATTTTAAAGTTTAGAGATTATAGTACAGAGATTTCAATTTGTAGCATAATATAACTTAATACTACAAATCATTCAATGGTTGTGATTGCAATACCTACACCGATGAAAATTTACTTCTATTCCAACAGAGAAAAACCCTATGGCTGTCTTTCAAATTTTTCAGCCCATGGATTTACCTTAGATGGACATTGGTGGCCTACCAGTGAACATTATTTTCAAGCCCAAAAGTTGGTAGGTACCTTCTATGCGGATCACATTCGTCAAGTGAAAACCCCCAAAGATGCAGCACGATTGGGGCGACAGCGCACCCAACCCCTGCGATCACAGCAATTGTAAATTCAAAATATTGGCAAGCTAGTAATCTGTCAATTTTGATTTGGCAGATAAAATAGGAGAGAATTGAGAAGCAGATACCTCTTACTAATCATGCCCGAAAAGAAATACATCGTAGCCCTTAGCTGTAAAGAGCGAGAGGCTTTAGGAACTCTGACAACAACTGGAAAAACCGCCGCTTACAGACTCAATCATGCTCGAATTTTGCTGAAAGCTGACATCAACCAAGACGAAGGTGGTTGGCAAGATCAGGAGATTAGCGAGGCTCTCGATATCAGCGTTTCTACCATTGACCCCACATTCAGTCGGTCTTCTCTAAGCTCAACTTTAGCCATTTAGGCTGCGTAGCAGAGTAGGTCGCTCCAGATTTGGATCAATTCTGGCGGGACTTTTTGAGACGTGTTTTTTCGAGCAGACCTTTCAAAAAGTCGATTTGCCCACAGCGCGCGCCGAACGGTTGCCAAATCGTCCACGAACGTGGGTAGGGGTTTGTTGTACCAGGCGGATTGGGGCAACGACATCGGGTGCTGCATCTGCAGCGTGTGAGCAAAGAGTGTAACCAGCGAGAAAAGTCCCAATAGAGCAGGAGTCGTCCGCAAAATCGCTAGGTCTGACCATTGTCGCTGAGTTTCGACTCCAAGATGAGCGCGAACTTCTTCAAAGGTCACTTCGACTTGCCATCGTTGACGAAACCACATCAGGATATTAATGGGTGTGGCCACAAGGTCAGTACAAAACGTGAGTTCTGGTTAAGCTTCGGGCAGCAAATACTCATCAAGCGAGAGCGCAGGCTTTTTCGGCTGGTGAGAGTAGGCAATCAAGCCACAACCAACATTGACCAAAAAGTTGATAGGACTGCGATGGCGCGCATGCTCAATCTGCGAGATGTTCTTGAGCGGGTCAATAATCGTCTCAACTATCGCAAGCGTGCGAGTCAAAAGCTTGTCCATCAGAGGCATCAGCTTGTTTTTCATGTTTTTGCGAGGCTTGACGATTAATTGAATGCCCATCTGTTTCAAGAGGGTTTCAAAGAGCTTCTGAGAGACATAGCCGCGATCTGCAACCCCTTTGCCAAAGACATCTTCTAGTAACTTGGGTACAGATTTGCGATCATCGGTGTTGCCAGGGGTGAGGGTCATATTGAGCAATTCGCCTTGTTCATTGATGAGCAGATGGAGCTTGAAGCCATAGAAGCAGCCAGTCGAGGTCTTCCCTCGCTTTGCAAAGCCCTTAAAGACTTTGTGCGATGCAATGCGTCGGTTATGACACACGGCAAGTTTTGTTGTATCCATCACAGAGACACCTGTACAAGCGCCAAAACAATGATGCAGATAGACACTCAAGGGCATTAACAACGTAGGAACCTAATCGACAAACCGCGAATAGCTCAAGAGCGTTGGAAAGGCATCAGACCAATAGCGACAAACCTGTTTTTCGTAAAAGGCTTTGAAGGTGCGATAAGCCGATTGATGGAAAGCGATTTGAATCGTCATCATTTCGCTGAGGCTCATCTGTGATGACTGATGGCGGCGCTTATGGCCATCGTTGAGCAACTGACACTGCCATAGGGGTTCAAAAACCTTGCAAAAATCATCCACAGAGCAGAAAAGTTCTTCTAGACTGAGCATAGGACTAACCTGGAGTGTTGGGTTTAGCTGACTTTCAGCCTACAGGTTAGTCCTTGTCTTATCCAGAACTCACGTTAAATAACCTTCCAAGGTGTGAGTTAACGTGAAAAGTCAGGTCTTGGACGGGTGATGGACAGAGACGTTGATGGCGCTCGTGGGATTTTCCTGCGGGTTTTGGTAGATAATCCCTGGTTGCAAACGCAACTTGCATTTGTTAATCAACGTTAGCGAAAAACTATCGGTGGCAAGAGTTTGAGTAAATCGTTTTCTGAAAGCTGAGGAACTCCTAACGATTGCGCCTTGGTGAGTTTGGAGCCAGCTTCTGCGCCGACCACCACATAGGACGTTTTTTGACTGACGGATCCTGTGACTTTTCCTCCTACTGCTTCAATTAATGTTTTAGCTTGATCGCGCTTGAGAGTTGGTAGCGTTCCTGTAATCACAAAGGTCATGCCGGATAAGGGCTGAGGATAGGTAGAGGGGGGCGTTTGCACTGAAAATTGTAGTCCCGATGTTTGGAGGCGGTGGATCAGGGTTTGATTGCCAGGGGTTTGGAACCAGGTATATACCGATTGGGCAATTTCAGAACCGATACCATGAATAGCTGAGATCGCACCTTCATCCGCCGCCATCAGATCTTCAACCCGTGTAAACTGCGCCGTTAGCAGTTGAGCATTGACACTACCGACGTGACGAATTCCCAACCCATACAGAACCCGGGACCAAGATTTTTGCCTGGAAGTGGCGATCGCACCCACAATCTTCTCGGCTAACTTCTCACCCATCCGTTCTAGACCCATGAGCTGTTCATTGGTCAGCTCATACAAATCGGCAACGGATTGCACCATGTGGGACTCGACCAGTTGAGTGACCCATTTTTCTCCTAGTCCATCAATATCCAAAGCGCCACGGCTCACCCAGTGAATTAGGGAACCGCGTAAAATAGCGGGACAGGAGGCGTTCACACAGCGAGTTACCGCTTCTTGGTCAAGCTGAACGGCAGGTTGACCGCAACTGGGGCAAACTGTGGGCATCGGGTAGGGTTGGGCATGGGGGGGACGGAGTTCTGGGAGGACGCGCAACACTTCGGGAATAATTTCACCCGCTTTGCGAACGACGACGGTATCCCCGATGTGAATATCCAGTTCGGCAATGCGATCGCGATTATGGAGGGTCGCCCGCGATACGGTTGTGCCGGCCAATTGCACGGGTTTAAATATGGCGACAGGGGTGAGAGCACCTGTACGACCGACATTGACCGTAATCTCTTCAATGCGCGTGGCCGCCTCTTCGGGGGCATACTTCCAAGCGATCGCCCATCGCGGAAACTTTTGCGTAAATCCCAGGGCTTGCTGCACCGCCAAATCATTGAGTTTAATCACCACCCCATCCGTTAGGTAGGGTAAATCCAACCGTTGCAAAGCCCAGTCCTGATAGTACTGGGCAACAGCGGCCAGACTGGGACACAATCGCCGATTGGGATTGACTCGAAACCCCAACTGTTGCAGGGTTTCTAAGGCTTGCCATTGAGTTTTCGGCAGGGATAGATCAGACGTTGGGTCGGGAAGATGGAGGGTATAGGCAAAAAAGTCGAGTTGGCGCTGAGCAACAACTTGTGAATCGAGCTGCCGCAGCGTTCCTGCCGCAGCGTTGCGAGGATTGGCGAAGGGAACCTCACCAGCTTGATTGCGATCGCGATTAATCTGTTCAAAAACCTGCAACCCTAAAAATGCTTCACCCCTAACCTCCAGCCAATCCGGCGGATCCTCAGTATTTAAACGGAGGGGAATCGAACGGATAGTCCTGACATTTTGGGTAATGTCTTCTCCAGTGGTGCCATCTCCCCTAGTGGTTCCCCGCACCAGCAGTCCCTGTTCATAGGTCAGAGCCAGGGCTGACCCATCAATTTTGAGTTCAGTGACATAGTGGATCTCAGTCTTTAAAGTGGGGGTGAGTTTTCGCCAGCGCTCATCCCAAGTCTCCATATCCTGAGGATCGAAGGCATTTTCCAAACTATATAAAGGAATTCGATGCTCAACGGAGACAAATTGAGTAGCAGGTCGCTCCCCGACCCGTTGGGTAGGGCTATCTGCTGTAATGAGTTGGGGATGATGTTTTTCCAGATCCACCAGCTCGTGATAAAGCTGGTCATACACCGCATCTTCCATCATCGGTGCATCTAACCCGTAATAGGCGTAGCTCGCTTTTTGCAGTAAGTGCCTTAACTCTGTAATACGAGCTTGGATTGCAGCAGAGGCTGTCTCCACCATCAGTGATCTCTCCCAGGATTTTGATGATTTGAATATAAAGCCGTTTCTGCAAAGGAGAAAACAGGCGGTCATTTTTTTTAAGAACTAATAAATCTCACGATCTTGAAAATCACTCTGGTAAGGGCGATTGCCCAATGTCTACCATCGCGGTGCGTACATGATCACTAGCACACCTAGAAAGGCAATCCAGCCTCCTAACAAGTCGTATCGATCAGGTGCAATCCGATCCACAAGCCAGCCCCAGAGAATCGACAGAACCACAAAAACGCCGCCATAAGCAGCGTAGGCACGCCCAAAATTAGCAGGTTGCAGCGTTGGTATCACACCATAGATGGCTAGAAACACGACTCCAGCTACCCCTAACCAAGGACTTTTCCCCTCCCGTAGCCACAACCAGAATAAATAACCACCGCCAATTTCACATAGACCAGCCAGGACAAAAAACAATAGGGATTTCAGCATTACTTATTTCTTGAGGGGATCGCCAAGTATCGTCGATTCTTGGATCATGCGTCGCCTCACTTTCTTCGCCAGTGGGAATGCAAATAGCTCTGTTCAACGAGATCACCAATAATGTAACATCTCTTAAAGCTCCCTGCTTAAGCTCGACTTTAGCCATTTAGGCTGCGTAGCGCAGCTTTGTAGAAGAAAGGGGTGAGACGAACAACGTTCACTCTCACCCCTCAAAAACTGTGTTTACTATATCAGACCCTCTTGCGGCGATCTTGTGCTGCTTCTATGGCCTATTTTCTCCTCGAACTTGGCAACACGCTCAAGTTCTTATCGTGGGAGCTATTCTCTGTCCAGGGAAGCGTACAGTGAGTGCAGTGTTACGCGTAATGGGTTTATCGAGGGAGCGCTCATTTGGCAAGTATCATCGCGTCCTTAGTCGAGCGGTCTGGTCAAGTCGGAAAGTATCACGACGCCTCCTAGTGCATCTGATTGGGACTTTTGTGCCGTCTGGGATTTTGGTGATGGGGATTGACGATACGGTTGAACGTCGTAAAGGCTGACCTTCCCCTACCCACGTTCGTGGACGCTTTGGCAACCGTTCGGCGCGCGCTGTGGGCGAATCGACTTTTTGAAAGGTCTGCTCAAAAAGACACGTCTCAAAAAGTCCCGCCAGAATTGATCCAAATCTGGAGCGACCTACTCTGCTACGCAGCCTAAATGGCTAAAGTCGAGCTTAGAGGTTGTATGAAAACTCAAAAGGGAAATGGTGTTACTCAACTGATTTTGCCTTTCCTTTGCGGGGCTTGTCAGAAATATTATCTGCTCTGTTAGCTAACCTGCTGAATGTGGTCTTGAGTCAGTGGTTCAAGCTGCATGAAGCCAATTCCAGAGCTGGGCTACTGGAGCGGTGGGAGATCGCGCAGGTTGAATCTCAACTCCAAGCAGGCTAAACAGTTGGCAGTGTTTTGCTTTCAATAATGCCCTCTGCTTGGTTAACCAGAGATCGCAACTGGGTCAGGGTTGTCTCGTCTACCTGTTGCCAGAGTCCCCGCTGATGGGCTTCCAGGAGCCGTTCAGCCATATCCCGCAAGACCCAGGGGTTTTTGGTCTGGATAAAGTCTTGTACATTGGGGTCAAACAGGTAAGACGTGGCTATCCCTTGATACATGTGGTCAGCAACGCAATGGGTCGTGGCATCGTAGGCAAATAGATAATCAAGGGTCGCGGCCATCTCAAAGGCTCCTTTGTAGCCGTGGCGCATCACCCCCGCAATCCATTTGGGATTGATCACTCGCGATCGATAGACGCGGGTTATTTCTTCTGACAGTCTACGCACCTTAGGATGCGTGGGGATGGAATGATCGCCAAAGTATAATTCTGGGTTTTGGCCTTGAACCGCCCGTACAGCGGTTGCTAAGCCGCCTTGGAACTGGTAGTAGTCATCAGAATCCAACAGATCATGTTCACGGTTATCTTGATTGTGAAGGACGATCTGCATTTGCCGCAGCCGTTGGCTGAAGGCTTCTGGCGCAAACTCTTCTGGCTGTTCAGGGGCAGTTATGGAGGCGGCAGTGTAGGCGTAGCTGCTCCAGTTCATATAAGCACGAGCCAAGTCCTGATCATCCGTCCAGTTTTGGGACTCGATTAAGCCCTGGAGACCTGCGCCATAGGCTCCCGGTTTAGAGCCAAAGATGCGGTAGCGCGATCGCACCTCAGCCACCTCTGCTGGTACTCCTTGATCGCACCAATAGTCTTGGTCAGCTTGAACGTAAGTTGCGAGTGGGTTGTGCTCAGGTGGCTCGTCTAGATTGGCGACGGCCTGCACGGCTCGATCAAATAAATCGATCAAATTGGCAAAAGCATCCCGGAAGAACCCTGAGATTCGCAAGGTTACATCCACGCGCGGTCGGCCTAAGATCGATATCGGCAAGATCTCAAAATCAATAACCCGTCGAGACAGCCCTTCCCAAATCGGTTGTACACCTAATAACGCTAAGGCTTGAGCCAGATCCTCTCCCCCGGTACGCATGGCTGCTGTTCCCCACATTGATAGTCCCAAGGTGCGCGGATAGTCCCCATGTTCTTGGGCATAGCGTTCAATCAGGACTTCAGCAGCTTTGCGCCCCATATCCCAGGCAGTTTCCGTCGGCAAGGCTCGAATATCCACGGAATAGAAATTTCGTCCCGTCGGTAATACGTCAGGACGTCCACGGGTGGGGGCACCGGATGCGCCGCTGGGAACATAGCGTCCATCTAAGCCCCGCAGTAAATGGGTGATTTCTTGAGCGGTTTGGTACAGACGCGGCAGTAAACTCTCACGGATCCAGCCCAGTTCCAATTGCAGATCCTCTGGATAAAAGGATAGATCCAGGGGCGCAGGATTCAGCAACTTTTCCACCAGATCTGCCGCTGCTGTTTCCAACAGGGCAATTGCATCACCCAGGATGTGGGGGTTGGCGCTGACTTGTTGGGCTAGGGCTAATTTTTGAGCTGTGCTCAGAGGTTGGGCTGGATCAGCTGTCAGGGGATCCAGCGTTAATCCCCAACTCTGGGCTAAGGTGCGGGTTAAGCCGAGGTGATCGGGGCTGGGTTGACGGGCTAAGGCTACGACTAAATCGCACAATTGGTCTGGGGGAGGACAGGAGCCAAAAATATGGAGACCATCGCGAATTTGCGCTTCTTTGAGTTCGCACAGATAGCCATCCGCTTGGGCTAGGAAGGGGGTTAAACTCGTTTGCAGATCTGAGTTAGGGGTGAGGGTCAACCCCAGATCTTGATCGAGGTGTTCCGTGTGGAGGAGAGCGAGGATGCGATCGCCAATTACAGGCAGTCGAGTTGGATCCAAACTTTGGGCTTCGTAATACTCATCAATCAGGGCTTCCAGCTTTTGCAAGGGACCGTAAAGCTCCGCCCGCGTCAGGGGTGGCGTCAGGTGATCGACAATCACGGCCTGGGTACGGCGTTTGGCCTGGGCTCCTTCACCCGGATCATTGACAATAAAAGGATACAGATGGGGCAGGGAACCCAGGACCACTTCCGGGTAGCAAGTTGCAGACAGCGCCACGCTCTTGCCGGGAAGCCACTCTAGGTTGCCATGTTTACCCATATGGATGATGGCATCGGCTTGAAAGTGATGCCGTAACCACCAGTAAAACGCTAAATAGGCATGAGGCGGTTCTAAATCAGGGGCATGATAGTTGAGACTCGGATCGCGGTCATACCCCCGACTGGGCTGAATCCCCACAAACACATTGCCCAATTGCAGGCCAGAAATCCCAAAGTCCCCAGTGGGTTCACCCCAGCGATCGCATAATTCCTGCCGAACCACCTCTGGCAGTTTCACCCACTCGGCTTCATACTCCGCCAAGGACAGGGTTTGATAAACGGGTCTCAGAGACCATCCTTCTGGATCATTGGTAACCCCCGTGGTCAGCCACTCTATGAGTTGATCGCCATCCGTCGGTAAGTCTGTAAGGGTGTAGCCTGCGGTCTGCATGGCTTGTAAAATGGCGACGCAACTGGCGGGGGTATCTAAACCCACCCCATTGGCTAAACGCCCATCGCGGTTGGGATAGTTGGCCAAAATCAGGGCGATGCGCCTTTTAGGGAGAGGACAACGCCGTAGTTTCACCCAGTTGGCGGCTAATTCTGCGACGAATTGGATGCGATCCGGCAAGGGTTGATAGCTGACTACCTCCGTTTGCAGTTGGGCATCGTAGGTTTGCACCGCCTTGAAGGAAACCGCCCGACTGATCAGCCGACCATCCACCTCCGGTAGGGCTACATTCATGGCCATATCGCGGGGGGCTAAACCTTGCCGTTGGGTTTGCCAGCGCTCAAGGGAGCCGCCACTGCAAATCACTTGCAAGACGGGTACATCCAACTGTTGCCATAGCTTGAGGTTTAGGGTTTCCGCCCCTAATTTCGCTAGGGAGAAACTGGTGGTATTGAGCAAGAGATCCATCCCCGGTTGCTCCGGTGGCTGTAAAAGCTGGACCAATTCTGCTTGCACCTCTGGATCTTGCAGGGATTGCACGTAGATAGGGATTGGGTTGAGGTGATGGGTGGTTAGAGAGTGGCATAGGGCTGCGATCGCAGCCACATTACCTGCTAGATAGTGGGCTCGATAGAACAGCAGACCCACACGAGGTAAATCTGTTTCAGGTAGGGCATCAGGGAGCGAGAAATAGCCCATGCGCGGCACTGACTGAGGTGGTGCCGGAGGTAAAGCAGCATGCAAGTGATGATAGGCCACAAACCGCAATGCCTGCACACCATTCTGGATGCCTCCTTCTGTAAAATATTGCCAGAATTGATGCACCGCCCCTAGGCTCACGGTGGAATGACTCACCAAATCGGGATCCGGGCGATCATCACCGGGCAACACATACAGGGTTGCCCCCGTTTGAGCGACAATGTCCTTGACAACTTCCAAACCATAGGGCCAATAGGCTCGTCCCCCCAATAGGCGCAGGATCACGACTTGAGCATAGCTGAGTACAGTCTCCCCGTAGTGATCAATACTCAATTGCTGTTGCAGTTGCAAAAGATTTGCCACCCGAACCGCCGGGATATCTGGCCATAAAGAGACGGCTTGGGCCAAAACCTGAATATCTGTATCCGCCGCCGTGAGTAAGACAATGGGGGCCGGGGCTTGCTCAATCAAGATCACGCCCTCAGGGGTGCTGGGGTCCCAACCTCCAGGCATTGCCGCTAGACGGTGCATTGATCTCCTCCTGCCGAAAATGGGGTCTGACTCATTCTGACCCATTCAGGCACTCAGTCAGTCCCACAGCTTTTGCCAAGAACCTCCCTAAAATATTGCGAATCTTTGAAAGCCTTAAAGAAATTAGTGGAACTGATCCAATCACTGCCAGTTCAGGATAGAAACAGAATAGTCCTAGGACTTGGGCAGTCATGACCTGATCTTGATTTAGACAGGATAAGGGGTTAGGGTTGTCGTTCTCCAGGCTAATTGTGAGGAACTGTGGGCTAGGTCATATCAAGGTATCCGCTAGGTTGATGGGTTATTGCATCGGTTCACAGGGGGACGCTGGATACAAGCATAGGGGATGGGAGCATGCCTGTTTCAGCACTAGAATTGTTTGAACAAACACTACCCAATCATATTTATCCACAACTGAGTTTGGCTCTGGCAAACCTGAGGGAGTTTATTCCTGGGGTGGCTAAACTCCTAAGCGAAGCGGATCTCCTCAATGGTATGCCAGAGGTAAAGCGGTTCACCGTTCTCACGTCTAAAAGTTTTAGTGCGCTTGTGTATCAGACCTCAACTCAGGCAGCAGCGGAGACTAAGCTCACGTTTGAAGCCAAGGCGATTGCAATCTTTCTCACCGACCTTCGCCAACAATGCTGCCAACAGCCGCAATTGCAGCGCTTGATTGATCAAGCCTTAGAGCGCCAAGCCCACAAAACCAATGATGCTAAACTGCAAAGCCAGTTTACCCTCCAGATCCTAGCAGCCTTAACGCCAACCCTTGGCCAAGCCTCCCTGCCCTTGACTTACCCGCAGCAACAGGTGACTCAGGATCGCCTATTGCAGAAACTCATCACTCAAATCCACGAGAGTTTAGACCTTCCCGTAATTCTGACAACAGCAGTGGCAGCGGTGCGCGAGTTTCTGCAAGTGGATCGGTTGGTGATTTATCAGCTTTCCCCAGGGTCTGATGAGGGGGAGCAGGTCTCCAGCTCTGGTCAGGCCGCAACTGCTACGCCCATCCCTAAAGGCTCGATCACCCATGAAGCCTTAGCTGGATCTGAGGTGGCATCAGTGTTGCACTATCAAGAGCCATTTTGTGGCGTATCTTCCCAGGATTTCTTTCACAAGTATCAGCATGGCCTCACCCTGGCGATCGCAGATATTGAACCGCATTATCATCAAGCCCAGTGCTTGCGGGACTTCCTCCATTCCATTCAAGTTCGGGCACTGCTGATTACCCCTATCCTTGTCAAATCTCAACTTTGGGGTCTGTTAATTGCCCACCAATGCAATTACCCCAGACAATGGCAACCTCAGGAACAAGATCTCCTCAAACAGGTGGGCGAACACTTGGCGATCGCTATTTACCAGGCTCAACTCTGCGACCAAATTCAACGCCAAACCCAAACCCTAGAAGATCAAGTTCAGCAACGTACCCAAGAACTCCATGCTGCCCTGATTGCTACCCAGTCTGCCCCGCAGGCCAAAAGTGATTTCCTGGCCACCATGAGCCATGAGTTACGCACACCGTTAACCTGCGTGATCGGCATGTCCGCTACCCTGCTGCGCTGGTCCCTAGGACCGTTGACGGAGAAGCAGCGCAGTTGTTTACAAACAATTCAGGACAGCGGTGAGCATTTACTGGAGCTAATCAATGACATTCTCGATTTTTCCCATGTCCAATCGGGTAAGGCCACCCTTAACTTGAGTGAGTTTTCCTTGAGCGCATTGATGCAGCAAATTATGCAAGTGATGCGGGACAAAGCGGATGCCCACGAAGTTCAGTTAAAAGCCAATCTAAAAATTCCGCCAGAGCGCGATCGCTTCATTGCGGATTTGCGTCGAGTGCAACAAATCTTGATCAGCCTCTTGGATAATGCCATTAAATTTACACCGATGGGGGGCAAAATCACTCTGCGGGTTTGGGTAGAAACCAATACCGTTGTTTTTCAGGTCGAAGATACAGGAATTGGCATTGCTCCCAGCCAGCAACCCTACCTATTTGAGAAATTTCAACAACTCGATACGTCCTATCGCCGCACCTATGAAGGAGCAGGTTTAGGATTAGCATTAGCCCAGCAATGTGTCACCCTCCATCAAGGCTGGATTGATGTCAGTTCCGTCGAAGGCCAAGGCTCGATTTTTACCGTGCAATTGCCCAACCAATCGACCCTCCCGACCAACGCCACAACGCTTGGTTCTACGTCCCTATCCGGTGGCCGCATCGTCTTGATTGAAGGCAATGAAGAAGAAGCAACCCTCCTGTGCGATATACTCACCGCTGCTAATTATCAGGTGGTCTGGATGGTTGAAGCCTCTGCTGCCATTGATCAGATCCGATTGTTACAGCCATTGGCGATCATTGTGGATGCCCAATTGCCAGCCCAAGGCTGTATGAGTTTAATTCGGCGACTGCGCGAGTTACCAAAAACAGACAACCTCAAAATTATTGTGCTTACTCCAGCAGAAATCTCTAAAGACCATCAGCGGTACTTAAGTCTTGGGGCAGATACTTATCTACCAAAATCCATTCAACCAGAAGATTTTTTGAGGAAAGTAGAAATCCTGTTAAGCTCAGCCTCTATCGTTTAAGGATTTCTATCAGCAAACCAGCCTGTGCAGGAAAAACCAGCCCAGATCAACCTCTTATCCCAATTCTCTCAGATTCAGATTACAAATCCTTCTCCATCTTCTCCCTCTCTATCTATAGCCAAACAAAAGCAAAAAGGTTTTATTCTCGATCCTGACTGGTTTCTTCTGCATAAAGATGATCCCTAAATGCTTTCAGGCGCATCCGAGGGATATAAGGCCACCCTCCTTCAGCTTCTATTTCCCGCAATAACAGATAGAGACCATGTCGATTTGCGGGCAACGCCTTAATAAACAGTTCATCCCTAATACTACGATGTAGAGATTCAAGTAATCGCAGTAATTGCAATAACTCGGTCGGATTACCTGCCGACGTTTGGGCATGAGCATTGATAAGGGTTGTGATGTCGTTTAAGTCAGCACCTGATGGGGTTGTGGGGTCACAACTGGTCATATTATATATTGCCGTATATTCTTGCCCTATTATCAGCCCTAGAGAACCCGCTTGGCCAACAGGAGCTAAATTTCTGTCCTAGGCGATCGCCTGCATCGGCTCTGCCTATTTTACTTCTGAAATTGTTCAACAAGAAAGGTTTCCAGTCGCTGGATGTGCTGCTGTTGTTCGATTAGTAACGTTTTGAGTTCAACCATTTCTTCGTCTAAAACTAAAGTGAGCTTGTCTTGCAACAACTCAATTTCTAGTTCTGCCTTTTGATTGACTTCATAATCATGTTTGGCATCTGCCCGGTCAATGGCAGCTTGGCGATTCTGGCTCATCATAATAATGGGGGCAGCATAGGCCGCCTGAAACGACAACATCAAATTCAGCAGAATAAAGGGATACGGGTCCCAGTGTTGAATCACTGCCACAATATTGAGAATCACCCAGAGCGCCAAAATAATGCTTTGGATAATAATGAAGCGCCACGACCCCATGACGGCAGCGACTTGATCGGCAACACGATCGCCCAGTGATCGCATTCGTTTGGGTGGATTTTGAGCTGGTTTGCGTTCCCGTAAGCGCTGGAGAAGCTGATATTCTTCCGGGCTAACGCGTGCTCGCATGGGTCTTTGACGATTCATAGGCTACATCCTCTTGGGTTATCCATAATTTTGGTGAGGGAAGTGCAATGCCAGCCTAAACGACTCTCCTACATAGGAGAGTGAATTTGCTGGTGCTCCAGCCATAAAGACATACCAAGCCCCTGCCCCCAGCAGCACAAGGATTGCGACACTGGCTCCCCACAAAATTTTCCACTGTTTTCTCATGGGCAATCTTTGAGGTTGACTGGACTTTGATCCTATCCAACAATTGTCAAGAACGAGAATCTAACGGCAATCCTTTGCAGATGGGGCAGGCTCACTCTCGCTTGGCGATTGGCAAAAGTCCATCGGCAGGTAGAACCTTTTCCTCCCTAAATTTGAAACAATGAAGAATATACACAATTGACTTCCTTAATATCTATGTTTCCATTCAACCAACTGAAGACTGCCGCTCTCCTCGGTCTGCTGAGCGGACTTATCGTTTTGACCAGTTATAGTTTAGTGGGTAATGAACAAGGACTTTATATTGGTTTGGCGCTTTCTGCTATGACGACTTTAGGGTCTTCGTTTTACTCAGACAAAGTGGCACTGGCGGCTTACCAGGCGCAACCCCTAGAGCGGATCGATGCACCAAAACTCTATGACACAGTGGCTCGTTTGTGCGATCGCGCTAACTTGCCCATGCCCGCCCTCTTTATTGTCCCCACTAAATCTCCCAATGCCTTTGCCACAGGTCGTGATCCGCAACATGCTGCCGTTGCTATGACCGAAGGCATCATAGAATTGCTGTCTACGAAGGAACTGGAAGGTGTCCTTGCCCAAACGGTTGGACGTCAAATTCCCATCAATGGCAATCCAGCCCTGTCATCCCTGTTGATCATTAATCCGCTCAGTCGAGAAGGACTCCAAAATCTGTTCCGAACGCATCCGTCTACCGAAGAGCGAATTCAACGGTTACAGGAACTGGCGAAGCAACCAAAACAGCGTTTGGCAAAAGCCTAAGGCTGAAAGTGTGAGTCACTTACCTGGCTATTGTTTTAACTCCCAGGCAACTGTTTCAGCAGTCGGTCCACTTTTTCGACGCCTTCAGCTTGACGCTGCAACAGATAGAGTTGACGCGCCTTTTTTAATTCTGGAACAGCTTCCTGTCGTCGATTCCGGGCAATCAGAGCCTCAGCTAACTTATAGAACACCTCTGGATTGCGCTGATCGGTCTTAGTTGCTTGTCGATATGCCACCACAGCCCCCAGAGAATCCCCCTTTTGCATCCGTAAATCCCCAATGCCTTCATGGGCCGCTGCTAAATTTCTGTCCCGTTCTAAGACCCGTCGATAGGCAGCCAGCGATCGCTCATAATCTCCTTGACTTTTGAGGAGCTGGGCAATGCGCAAATGAACATGGGGATTATTGGGATCGAGCTGCGCTGCCTTATCGAGTGCAGCAATCCCTGCTGCAGGATTTCCTTGGGCAGAGTAGGCCAAGGCTAAATTAATTTGAATGTCTCCATTTTTAGGAGAGAGGGTGGCCGCCTTCTCGAAGCTGGCAATTGCCAACTGCACTTTTTTCTCCTGCAAATGAATTAAACCAATGGAATTATAGACTTCCCCATTTTTGGGATTGATCGCAATCACTTTCTGAAACGTTTGCAAGGCTTCCTCATAGTGTTTTTGTCGACTCAGGACAACGGCTAAGCCTTCGTAAGCTTGAATATTTTTAGGTTCAAGTTGTGTGACTTGTCGGTAAGCCGCTGCCGCTTGATCGTTCTCGCCTAAGTTGCCTAAGCTATACCCCAGGGCATAATGAAAATTGGCGTTTTTATTATCCAATGCGATCGCCTGTTGGTAGGCTTCTACTGCCCCTTTGTAATCACCTTTACGAGCTTGAATATAGCCAATGGCCGAAAAAATTCGTGGGTTTTTAGCATCTAATTGAGCGGCTTGACGGTAGACCTGTAAGGCGGCATCCAGATTTTCAGCATCCACCAAGTCCTTGCCTTTCTTAAACAGTTCAAACAGTTGACGGTCATTCTTGGGGGCTGTGTTGGCCTGAGCTACAAGTATAGCAGAGGCAGGCTGTGCTAACGGTGCAGGCAGGATCAGTCCCACTCCCAGAATCAACAACAGACTGATCCTGAGTAAGCGAAGGCTCAACATTCATCTCTCCTGATTACAAAAACGTCAACATACTTCACTGTTGTTAACTCTGCCTTAAAAAAAAGGGCATTTTTCCCCAAGGGCATAAGTTCCTACGTTACACCTGAGGGAAATGGGTTCCCAGTCTTCCTTAAGTCTACGGACAGGAACTCCTTTTTTTATGAGACTGAGATTTGATCGCTCTAGTTTCAACTTTTATTATTAACCAACTGCACTTGATCTTTATGTATATGTAAAGTCCATCAACGAGGCAACTATGAGTTTCCGTAATATTGCGCTTGTGGGTCCGTATTCTAGCGGTAAAACCACACTCCTGGAAAGTTTACTCCACGTCACAGGGGTGACCACCCGTAAAGGTTCTGTTAAAGAGGGTAACACCGTCGGGGATGCGACGACTGAAGCCCGCGAACGCCAAATGAGTACAGAAGTAACGGCTGCCAGTTTTAATCATGGCAGCCTTTCTTTTACCTTTTTAGACTGTCCAGGGTCTGTGGAGTTACTACAAGAAACCTTGAACTGCTTAGTGGGGGTAGATGCGGCGGTCGTGGTGTGTGAACCCGAACCCCAAAAAGTACTTACCCTAGCCCCTTTATTCCAAACCCTGGACGAATGGGAAATTCCCCATCTGATCTTTATCAATAAAATGGACCGGGCGAATTCTGCCTTTAGCGATGTGCTCACGGCCCTGCAGCAGGTGTCCAGCCGCCCTCTGATCTTGCACCAATATCCGATTGGCCAAAATGAAGACTTGCAGGGATTTATCGATTTGGTCTCAGAGCAAGCCTTTCACTATCATCCCGATGCACCCGCCGATCCGATGCCCTTGCCCGCCGAACTCGCTGACTTAGAAAAGGCAGCCCATACTGAAATGTTGGAAACGTTGGCCAACTTTGATGATCATCTTTTAGAAGAGCTTTTAGAAGATATTGAACCGCCCCAATCTGAAGTCTTACAAGATTTCAAAACAGAACTGGGGGCTGATCTGATTGTGCCTGTGTTTATCGGGGTGGCTGAAGCAGACTTTGGCGTCCGGCCTCTATTAGATGCCTTGGCGAAGGAAGCACCCGATGCCAGTGCGACGGCCCAGTTACGGGGTTTAGATCCAGCAAGAGAACCCTTGGTGGCTCAGGTATTGAAGAACTTTTTCTCGCCCCAGGGTGGCAAACTCTCCCTGGTGCGGGTTTGGCAGGGAACCTTGAGCGATGGCATGGTCCTCAACCAAGTCCGCGTTGGGGGCATCTATCGGTTGCTGGGCCAACAGCAGCAGAGCCTCAATCAGGCCCAAGCTGGAGAGGTGGTGGCTCTCAGCCGTTTAGACGGCGTCAAAACGGGCGATACCCTCGTGGTGGTGAATGGAGCGGCTGCACCGGAGTTACCCAAAGCGCATCACCTCGAACCCGTCTATTCCCTAGCGATTACGCCTAGAGACCGTAAAGATGAAGTCAAGCTCAGTGGTGCCATTAACAAACTCTTAGAAGAAGATCCCAGCTTGCGGTGGGAACAGCGAGAAACGACTCATGAAATGGTGCTTTGGGGTCAAGGCGATATCCACTTGCAAATTATCACGGATCGACTCGAACGCAAGCATAAGTTACCGATTAAGACCCATACGCCCCATGTTCCTTACAAAGAGAGCATTCGCAAATCTGCCTCTAGTCATGGTCGCTATAAGCACCAAACGGGCGGCCATGGTCAGTACGGAGATGTCCACCTAGACATTCAACCCAGGGCCAGAGGCGAAGGCTTCAGTTTCAACGAAACCATTGTCGGGGGCGTGGTTCCCCGTCAATACATTCCGGGTGTAGAGATGGGGGTTAGGGAATTTCTGCAACAGGGTATTTTGGGCTTCCCGATTGTGGATATTGCTGTCACCCTCACCGATGGGTCTTACCATGCCGTCGATAGCTCAGAACAAGCCTTTAAGCAGGCGGCTCGCATTGCCATGCAGTCAGGGCTACCCAATTGTCAGCCTGTCCTCTTGGAGCCGATTGAACGGGTGACGATCTCAACCCCCACGGAATTTACCTCTAATGTCTTACGCCTGATTAGTAATCATCGCGGCCAGGTGTTGGGTTATGAAGCCAAAGCCAGTTGGGAAAGTTGGGATGAGGTCTCTGCTTATTTACCGATGGCCGAAATGCAAAGCTTGATCATTGAGTTGCGATCGCTCACCCAAGGTGTCGGCTTTTTCCAGTGGCAAGATGACCACCTCGAAGAAGTCCCTGACAAGGTAGCTGAAAGGGTCTTAGCTCGGGTTGAAACCGCCGTTTAAACTGTACCTGCCCTCTAACGCCACCCCCAGTGATGAGGTCAGTGGATCATAAACCCCTGATCACTGGGGGTGGTAATCAAGGATGACATCCGTTATTTCCGCAATTACCCACAATTTTCGATAACAGCTTGATAAATTCTGTATCAGCTTCCAGTAGCTTGTTTTTTTGATTGCTCATTTCATCTCCAAAAATGGGAAGAATATATCAGAAACTAAAGGGCAGATATCGATCACAACCCTGTTTATAGGAGGATCACAGCCCAGGTCATAATCACAGGATTATATTTTTTATTAGATGGATAAAAATCAGTTTGTCTAGGTGAACATAAAATACCTCTAGGCAAAAATACAGGTTCTAAGCAATAATTCGTATTCAAGTGTTTTAAGTGTGTGTTTGTGAGGAGCTACAGTCGTCGTGTTCAAGAAGATCTCAGGTGATCTCGGTGGCAGGCCAGCGCGCATCCACCAGGATTCGTGTGCCTATTCCCCCCAGCAACTGCCCATTGGCATCTTTGATAGTGGCGTTGGTGGATTGACCGTTCTCAAGGCGTTACAACAGCAATTACCCCATGAATCGTTTCTGTACTTTGGAGATACGGCTCATGTTCCCTATGGCACCCGTTCCCAAGCAGAGATTCTAACGTTTGTGAGACAAATCCTATATTGGATGACCGCTCAGCCCATTAAGATGGCCATAATGGCCTGTAATACCAGTTCAGCCCTAGCCCTTGATGAAGTCCGCGCAGAGTTTGATATTCCTATTCTGGGAATTATCCTGCCTGGAGCGAGGGCAGCTGTTAAACAGGGACAACGCATTGGGGTGATTGCTACGCCAGCAACGGTAGCGAGTAATAGTTATCTACAAGCGATTCAAGAAGTGAATCCCAGTGTGCCTGTTTATCAGATGGCGTGTCCAGAATTTGTACCCCTGATTGAGGGCAACCGCATCCGTGCCCCTGAAACCTTCAATCTTGTCTATCAACGCTTACAACCTTTACTAGATGAGGGAATTGATACTCTGGTGTATGGATGTACTCACTATCCGCACTTAGCAGCAGTGATTGAGAAGATTTTGCCGGAGAATGTCCTCACGGTCGATCCGGCGGTCTATATTACGGCGGCGGCTAAACAGGAGCTAGAATTTCTGCAACTTCAGAATTTTGGTTCATCTCCATCGACCCATTTCTGTGTGAGCGGTTGTCCCGAACAGTTCGCTGAGTTATCCTACCAATGGCTAGGGTTTCTCCCAATCGTTGAGAAGGTCATCTTGCCTGAGTTCACTCCCATACCCATTGAGGTTGTAGAGCAAATTTAAGGCTATCGCACCGATCAAGATTGTGATGTTGAACCCATTGTCTCAGGTGGATAACCGCTTGCTAATGGGTCAGAGTTCTTACTGCTGATGTTTTTGCAGAATTTAAGGACTTTAAGATGCGCACCCTACTAGTGGGGGGACTCTCTTAGAAGCGATTATCCCGGCTATATTGACTGGCTGGTGAGTGAGCTAGCCTGAATTTAAGGTGCAATTTTAGGATCTATGGATAGTCTTCAACATTGGTTTAAGCGAACGGCACTCTTGCTGCTCACAATAGTTTTATGCTACGGCTTGTGTCCTCCAGTCTGGTCTACTCCCTTATTGCCTGAGGTGGCGGTTCTCCCAACGGGTAATGCTGTTAAAGATGGCAGTAGTATTCTCCGGTTTTCCCTACCCATTGATGAACCCTATATCCGCGATATTCAAAATGCCTTAGAAGGAACCACGCCCCAAATTCGGGGAAAGCGTTGGCCTGAAATCCGTAAAGGGATTGGCAAAGCTATGAAAATCCTTGACAAACATCGTTCTGACATTCTGGCTGCAATTCCTGATGATCGGCAAGCGGATGCTGCTGTGTGGCTGGATGAGATCGCTCAAGGGCTAGGGGAACTGCAAGCTGTTGTTGACACAAAAGATATTGATCAATTCAATGCCCTGCGCAAGCCTATTGCTGAGCAGATTGGTGGGGTGGAAGCGGCCATGGTGACGAAGTTCCCCTTTGCCATACCAACGGAGTACCAAGATCTTCCCCAGTTGAAAGGGCGAGCCACCATCGAGATTAAAACCAACAAAGGTGATATGACGATAGAGGTAGATGGCTATAGTGCTCCGATTACAGCGGGCAACTTTGTGGATCTTGTCCAACGCAAGTTCTACGATGGTCTCAAGTTTACCCGTGCTGAGGAATCCTATGTGGTGCAGACGGGTGATCCAGATGGCCCCGATGCGGGGTTTATCGATCCACAGACGGGGGAATATCGGGCTATTCCCTTAGAAATTCTCGTCAAAGGTGACTCGGAACCGCTGTATGGCATTACGATGGAGGATGCGGGATTATATCTGAAAGAGCCAGTCCTGACCTTTTCTTCCTATGGAACCGTGGCGATGGCCAGACCGGGGGACGATCCCAATGGCGGGTCTTCTCAGTTCTTCTTTTTACTCTTTGAACCTGAATTAACCCCTGCGGGTTCTAATTTGTTAGATGGCCGCTATGCGGTGTTTGGCTATGTCATTGCAGGCCAAGAGGTTCTGGGAACGATTACGCCTGGGGATGTGATTGAGTCAGCGCGAGTTCTACGAGGGGCCGAGAATCTCGTGTAGAGAGTAAAGTCACTGCGGCAATGCTGGCGCAGGAAGAAGGAGATTGGCGATCGCCTGACTCAGATCTATGGAGCAACTGCATCGAGATCGAACCATTGCCATGCTGGGGGAGCAGCAACTCCTGCAACGCCTGCATCGCTTTTGTGCAGAGGGTGTCGTTGGGGATGATGGGGCAGTATTAATGCCCCAACCCGGCCATGCCTTGGTGGTGACAACGGATATGTTGGTAGATGGGGTGCATTTTAGCGATCGCACCACTTCTGCTGCCGATGTGGGCTGGCGAGCCGCCGCCGCCAATTTATCTGATTTAGCAGCAATGGGGGCGACGCCTCTGGGAGTGACCCTTAGTCTGGGTCTGCCTACCGCTTTAGCCGTTGAGTGGCTAGACCAGTTCTATACTGGCATAGCTCAATGCTTGCAAACCTACGGCACCGCTATTATTGGCGGAGATCTCAGCCGATCCTCCGTCGTCACCGTTAGCATCACCGCTGTGGGGGAAGTATTACCCCATCAGCAAATTTTGCGCTCCGTTGCTCAGCCCGGTGATGTGATCGTGGTCACGGGTCCTCACGGTGCCGCTCGTGCAGGACTGGAAATCTTAACCCATCCACAATGGGGACAGGCGTTAAGCGCAGGCGATCGCGTTTCCCTCATTCAGGCCCATCAACGTCCTTGTCCTCGCTTAGATGTTTTGCCCATATTAAAGCAATTAACCCCTCCACTTAAAATTGCCGGGATGGATAGCAGCGATGGTTTAGCCGATGCCATCCTGCAAATTTGTCGTGCCAGTGGGGTAGGAGCTACCCTTGAACAAGCCAGCATTTCACTACCCCCTAGCTTGCAAAACCCTGAAGTCTTGGCTCCCCAACAAGCCTTACAGTGGTCACTTTACGGCGGTGAAGATTTTGAGTTAGTCCTGTGTCTGCCCCCCTCTTCTGCCCAGGAATTAGTTACAAAGCTGGGCTCAGCCGCCAGAGTCATCGGCCATATTGTTTCTGGGGATAAGGTAGAGGTATTAGGTAGGGATGGGCTTAAACAGCCTTTAGAACTGCAACAGGGATTTCAGCATTTTGGATAATGCCTACTTGTTTGCCCAATACCTCGACCTTAACTCTGTCACAGAAGCGTTAAGCGAGAGATGATACCTACGGATCGATTTCTCTAGTAATAGGTGTTAATGGCTATTGCAATTTCACACCTAAGATAGAGGACAAGCCATCGCTAAATGAATAAAATTGGCAAAGACTGTATTAGATTGCGTTACATTAATTATCTGAACTTAGTTCTATCCCCTCCGCAATGACAATAAAGATGCTTGGCTAGAGAGTTTGCTGGCGAAGCGAAATCGGTGAGGCAAAGCTCTCAGCATTTACTGCCATATTGGAAGTTATCTAGTAGTCAGGGTGATATCAATTTATGCTCAAACCATGAGGCCAACCATGTCACTTCCTCTCAAAGAACAAATCAAAGCTGATCTAGATAAAGCTCGCTTGCAAGGAGAGCTACGGGCTAAACGCATTAAAATGATCGTTCAGTCTGCCGTATCGCAAGCAAACGCTGAGCTTAAAATAGGGAGAAAGGAAATTGCTCCCATTGTGAAAGATGTTCTCTCCTCTGTGATTGAAGCTTTAAAGGATAAACAAGATCCCGTCCAATTAGAGGTTTCTGCTGCGATCTCAGGAGTAGTAGAAGCGATAGAGACATCCAAACGGGCAGAACTATCACAGACTCAGGGTGAAATTAGACGACTAGAAGCCCAGGTTGATGTGGAAGAAGTCCAACTACAAGAAGATATTCGAGACATTCTCAGCGAAATACAGCAAACAAATCAAGACCAGTCTCCTTCAATTAAATCCGCCATTCAGACTGCAATTGACCAATTACAAGAGAGTGAAGAAATAAAGCTGATGCGCAAGCGATACGCTCAACTTAAAACTCAACTAGCAGTTGTACAAGCCTATTTGGTGAACCGGTATGGCGATCGCTACGAAGCGGAAGTCACAGAATATCTAGAGGACGCTAAAGCCTGGTATCAACGAGCCAAGCATAAGCCAAATTTTTTCACGAGCAAAGTAGAGCAGAAGTGGCAGCAATTTGAGACAAAACTAGCTAATATTGGAACTGAATTGGCTAAAAGAGAGCGAAAAGATAAGCAGTTATTATTAGAGCTGTGGCAGTCTCTGAGTGAGTCTTCTAACTAACGATCCATAAAAATACAGCAATTTTCAGACTCATAGGGTACCAAAAGCTTATGCAGACTTGAAATGTGTTGTAGTTACTAATAAATTTACTAATAATAAAAAACTAGTCATATTCCCATCTTTACATTAAAATGGAGATGACCAGTTTTTTATTATTCTAGATTAGTGCTGGGAATCGAATTCAGATCAGACAGAACTAATATACAGAAGTCCTAAATAGCTGACAAACAAAAAAGAGGAGATACAAAGCATTGTAGATCAAGCATTTTAGACTTTTGATTTTTTGCAAATGATTTAGGATCGCTGTATATAAATTACAGATTTAGGATCGGCTTTCTTTGGTCTTGTCAAATCCTTTCTTGTCTGGGCTTTGGTTTGTGCTTTCAGCCTCAAATTTCTCAACTACATCTTCCGCAGTTTTTTGGACGTTAGAAGTAAGGTTTCCAGTGGCATTTTGTACTCGACTGATGTCTTTACTTGCTTTATCTTGTGCCTGACCAGCTATATCTTTAATATCATTCCCAAGATTGTCAGCAGCATTTTCAACTTTATTAGTAGCTTGCTTAGCTTTATTCTTCACTTGAGCAAGTCCCTGATCCGAGAAATTCTCAGTATTATCTCTTATTTGCTGAACATTACTAACTGTACCTTGTTTAGATTTGTTTGATTTTCCTGTTACAGTTTGTTTAGATATTGGAGGATTTTGTTTCTCTAATTTATTCTCTCTATCGGCACGATTTTGTATGTCAAGCATCTCATCTTGAGTATTGACAGCAGCCAATGGAGATAGGGAAACAGCAATAGCTGATTGGTCAAAGGTTAGGGGGGTTAGGTTAGTCGGTAAAGAAACTCCTAGTCCAACAACGGCAAGTAATACGACTATCACTATTCTTGCTAATAGCCGACTCAGAATAAAATGATTTTCAGATTTGTCTACGTTCATTTTTTACACCATAGTGATCAGCAATGCTAACTAACAATGCATCTAAATTGCTAACCTAACAGACCTAATATTATTAAACATAATCACTCAAGAATGCTAATTGCAATGAAGATAAATTGTCATATTGCATTTCCCCTTTATAAGTCGGATGTTCATGCCAATTAATCACTCTAGTGGATGAACTTGATGTATATCATTTGAGACTTTAATCTCCCTAAGGAAGGATGCCAAAATTAATGACTCGAGTTGAGTCAAGCTCTATCTGAAATTCATGTTTTATATTTATTAGTCACTCTACTGTTAAGAGGCTGTTTATAAAGTAAAGATAAAAATGCACTCGATCCTTGTCCCTGCAGCTTTAGCGTGACATTATAAGTTGCGTGGGACTGGGACTATGTCTAATCGAACATACGCCACCGATCTGACG
>JAAUOM010000105.1 GCA_012034865.1 Acaryochloris sp. CRU_2_0
TTGTCAGTATCACTTGCCGAGGAGGAAAGAAAATATATCAAAACTTATTCCCGCTCAAAACCCTGTTGGAGTTTATCTCTCAGAGCGTTGAGAAACTGTTCCCACCCAAGAAGAAGATTTATTTGCCGAATGTTTATGAGGTTTTCGATCTACTGACTCTACCTGACTGCCCAAACGAGACTCTATCGGATTCGGTTGAACATTCCTGGAATTCGTCCATAAGGGGGTGAAAGTGACAACCCGACTACCACACTAGTTACTTTCCGGCTGAGCAACTTCATGTGGAGATTGATGACTCAAAATCGTTTGTCGATAGTATTTACAGGAATGATTTCTAGCTTCTTAGCCAATTCTTATGAAGGGATCAGCGAGTATTCAGGATAGTCCCTCATTCTAGAAATTAATTTAGACCGTTTCTTTAAGGTTCTGAATCACTGACAACTGAATCATGAAAAAACGATATTTTCTAATGGCTGGAGCGGCAATGGTTGTTGCAGCTTGGTTATCGCGTTATCTACCTCGGAGTTCAAAAGCTATGACGACTGCAAAGCGTGAATTTGAGATTACTAAAACTGAAGCAGAGTGGCGCAAAATCTTAACCTCAGAACAGTTTCACATTCTGCGGAAGCATGGAACCGAACGAGCTGGCACAAGTCCTCTGGATAAAACCTCTGCCAAGGGAACCTATGTCTGTGCGGCCTGTGATCTGCCGTTATTTACCTCAGAAACTAAGTTCAACAGTGGCACAGGTTGGCCCAGTTTTTATGCCCCTATTGCAGGCGCGATCGGCACATCAACAGACAAGTCACTTTTTACTACCCGAACGGAAGTTCACTGCCGTCGTTGTGGTGGGCATCTGGGGCATGTGTTTGATGATGGCCCCCAACCCACTGGAGAACGCTACTGCATGAATGGTGCAGCACTAAAGTTTATTCCTGATTGAGGGCTATCATCGGCTGATCCTAGTGAGATAATTCAGGTGAGAGAATATGATGGCTCATATTCTCATGATTGAAACAGGCGATGATTGGTGCAAATCCTTGAACATGGAAGAGTTGTGGTTTAGCATTTGTGCCCAAGCTGGAAAATGAACGTTTTGATTGGGTGTGCCAACAATGCTAGTGATTCCAGGCTACCAAGTTATTGAAGAATTGTATAAGAGTTCTAAATCTCTTGTCTGTCGGGGGCTGCGTGATTCAGATCGAATCCCAGTCATTCTCAAGGTATTGCAGCCTGACGATCCCTCACCAGAAGCGATCGCCCGCTTTCGTTCAGAATACAATATTGCCCGCACCCTGGATCTAGAGGGTGTCGTGAAAGTCTACAGCCTGGAAACTTACCAGCATAATTTGGTGCTGGCGATGGAAGATTTTGGCAGCGAATCCCTCAACAAAGTCTGGGTCAAGCAAACAAGGTCGCTAGAAGAATTTCTCAACCTGGCTATTCAAATGACCCAGGCTTTGGGTCAAATTCATCAACGTAATATCATCCATAAGGATATTAACCCATCCAATATTGTGCTCAATCCGATCACCAGACAAGTTAAGCTGATTGATTTTGGGATTGCGACGGTTCTGCCGCGAGAAAAACCCTCACTTCTGAGTCCTAACCTTTTAGAAGGGACGCTAGCCTATCTGTCTCCAGAACAGACAGGTAGGATGAATCGAGGCATAGACTACCGCACCGATTTCTACTCGTTGGGGGTGACGTTCTACCAGTTATTGGCCGATCGCCTGCCCTTTGCCACTACCGATGCCCTAGAACTGGTTCATTGCCACCTGGCCAAGCAACCTACTCCGCTTTGCGAACTGAATCCTCAACTTCCTCCAGTTGTTTCAGATCTTGTCAGCAAGCTACTGGCAAAAAATGCTGAGGATCGATACCAAAGCGCTTGGGGGATTCAAGCGGATTTACAAGTCTGCTTGAACCAGCTCAGATGTGAGGGAACCATTGCCAGCTTTCCTCTGGCTGACCGGGATATTTCGGATCACTTTCAAATCCCTGAAAAGCTCTATGGTCGAGAACAGGAGGTTGAGACATTACTGACGGCGCTTGAGCGGATGGTTGGGGACACCGATCAAGACAGTCATGCTGCCAGCAGCGAACTCATTCTCATCTCTGGGGCTGCGGGGGTTGGCAAATCGGTGCTGGTGCAAGAACTCTATAAACCCATTACTCGCCACAAATGCTATTTTATTGCTGGTAAATTTGCATCCCTTGAGCAAAATACTCCTTATACAGCGCTGATTCAGGCATTCCAGGCATTCACTCAGCAAGTAGTCAGCGAAAGCGCAGCGCAGATAACGACCTGGCGCACACAACTTCTAGCGGCCTTAGGAGCGAATGGTCAAGTGATGGTCGATGTGATTCCTGAGCTGGAAGGGATTATCGGCAACCAGCCTACTGTGCCAGAACTACCGCCAGCAGAAGCCAGAAATCGCTTTCATCTTGTCTTTCAACAGTTCATTCGGGTTTTAGCTCAACCGGATCATCCACTCATCGTTTTTCTAGACGATTTGCAATGGGCAGATCGGGCTTCTCTGGCGCTGGTTCAGTCCTTGCTGAATTTGCCAAACCGTCTACCGCTGTTGTGGATCGGAGCCTACCGCGACACCGAGGTCAATGCAGAGCACCCATTTGTGGCAGTGCTAGATCAGATTCGTAAGGCCGGGGTTAGGGTTAACTCCATTGCTCCCCATGGTTTGGATGTCAGTCATGTCAACGCCTTGGTTGCCGATACGCTCAAGTGTGATGGCGATAAGTCAGTCGAGAACCATCACAAAGACGCTCGATCCTTAGCAGAGTTGATTCATCAAAAAACAGGTGGCAATCCACTCTTTGTCAGCGAGTTTTTAAGAATGCTGTATCAAGCCCATCTCATCTATTTTGATGAGCAGCTTAAGACTTGGCAGTGGGATTTACTCCAAATTCAGGCAACCCAGTTCACAGATGATTTCCTGGCACTGGTCGCAGACAAAATTCAGCACCTATCGGTATCCGCTCAACAGACGCTTGCCTTGGCAGCCTGTATGGGCAATCCGTTCGAGGCTAAAACCTTAGCTCTGATTCGAGAAATATCTCTATCCCAAGTGTCTCAAGATCTTTGGGAATCAGTACAAGCAGACTTAATCAGTCCAGTGGGAGCAGCCTATCAATATCTGCACAGCGAGAATCTGTCAGCCTCTAACCCATGGACGACCTCCTATCGATTCCTGCATGACCACATCCAGACGGCTGCCTATGACTGGCTCCCTGAGCTTGCTCAAAAACAAGCTCATTTGCACATCGGTCAACGGCTGTTGCAGGATACGCTGCCAGACCAATTGCCGGACAAGATCTTTGTGATCGTCAACTCCTTCAACCTAGGGATGGAATTGATCACCGATCAAGCCCATCGAGATCAATTAGCACACCTCAATCTGATCGCAGGCAACAAAGCCAAAGCCTCAATAGCCTACGAGTCCGCCTTCGCCTACTTGAATACGGGATTGGCCTTATTGGACAAAGACCATTGCTGGAACCGCGTATACAGCTTAACCCTAGAACTCTATAGTGCGACCGCAGAAACAGCCTACTTGTGTGGGCATATCGAACAAATGGAACAACTAATGGCAGCAATATGGGAACAGGCCAAAACGCCATTGGAACGATTACCTATTTACCGAGTGAAAATTCAAGCTTTGATTGCTCAAAATCGATCTGCCGAGCGATCGCCACTGCCCTGCAAGCTTTAGAACTCCTTGGCGTTAAGCTGCCACCACAGCCTAGCCAACGCGACATCTGGCTGGGAACCGTCCGTACAAAACTGGCATTGGCAGGCAAACAAATTCAAGATCTGATCCATCTGCCTCAAATGAGTGATCCTCTGAAGCTAGCGGCGATGCAAATAATTGCCAGTGTCTGTACGCCTACCTATTTCACGCAACCTCAACTGTGGCAAATGATGGTGTTCCAGAAAGTTCAGCTTTCTGTGAAGTACGGCAATGCCCCCGGATCGCCCTTTGGCTATGCTGATTACGGCATGGTGTTGTGCGGAACCGAAAGCAACTTTGAGAAGGGGTATCAATTCGCACAACTGGCCTCAACCTTACTGTCTCAATTGCAGGCACGGGAATTTGTGCCGAAAACTCTGCTGTTGATCAACATCTACCTCAGGCATTGGCGAGAACACCTACGAACCACCTTAAATCCATTAGTTGAAGCCTATGAACGGGGATTAGAAACCGGAGACTTAGAATATGCCACCTTTGCGATCGCTTTCCACTCCTACCATTCCTACCTAGTGGGTCGAGAACTGACTGAATTGGAGCAGGAAATGGCCACCTATGGAGCCGCAATCGCCCAATTCAAACAAGCGGTTCCCCTCTACTTGAATCAGATCTATCGGCAAGCCGTTTTAAATTTAATGGGGCGCTCTCCAGATCCCTGTCGGTTGGTGGGTGAAAGTTATAACGAAGTAGAGCGCCTGCCCCAACTCCAAACAGATCACGATCAATATGCCTTGTTTCAAATTCACTTGAATAAATTAATTCTGTATTACTTGTTCGCAGACTATCCACAAGCGGTCGAACAGGCCATGGCAGCCGAACAGTTATTGCTGGCGGGCGCAACTGGGATGCTGGTTGTCCCAGTTTTCTACTTTTATAATTGCCTCGCCCAACTGGCCCATTTTTCGCAGGTCGCCAAAGCTGAACAACAGCGGATCTTGAAAACTGTTTCTGAGAACCAGAAGAGAATTAAAGCCTGGGCTAATCAGGCTCCTATGAACTACTTACACCAATATCATTTGGTTACAGCCGAGCGTTTCCGGGTTTCGGGTCAATCGGCTGATGCCGTGGAGCATTATGATCAGCGATCGCTCTTGCCAAACAACATGACTATCTACATGAAGAAGCCTTAGCGAATGAATTGGCCGCAGCCTTTTACCTGCAAAACGGCAAAACCAAAGTCGCTCAACTCTACCTGCAAGATGCCCGATATTGTTACGGGCGATGGGGGGCAACCGCGAAAGTTAAAGATTTAGAGACCCGCTACGCTCATCTGATCGATTTGCAGTCCAAAAGGGATGGAACACCTTCTAGAGAAACTCTATCTACCTCTCTCACCACCACAGGCAGCACAGAAACCAGCGCTTTCGACTTGGCTGCGGTCATGCGAGCAGCACAAGTGCTGTCCAGCGAAATTGT
The DNA here is from genome assembly GCA_012034865.1 of Acaryochloris sp. CRU_2_0. Taxonomy (GTDB): domain Bacteria; phylum Cyanobacteriota; class Cyanobacteriia; order Thermosynechococcales; family Thermosynechococcaceae; genus Acaryochloris. The sequence continues at coordinate 5,187 of JAAUOM010000105.1, forward strand.
CTTAGAACGACTATTGGCTATGTTGATGAAGCTGTTGATTGAAAATGCGGGGGCAGACAAAGGCTGCTTAATTTTAGAAACTGGCGGTAAGCTGCTAATTGAAGCAGAAGGATCGGTCCATTCAGACCCGATCACCCTGTTGGACTCTATTCCCCTGGAAGACAGCGATGGGATCAGCCGCGTCAGTATGGCAATCATTAACTATGTCGCTCACACCCGCGAGAGTTTAGTGGTAAACGATGCCACTCAAGACAGCAAGTTTGCCAAGGATCCTTATTTTCTCAACCATCAACCTCAATCGGTTCTCTGTACACCACTCGTCAATCAGGGCAAACTGACGGGCATTGTTTATTTAGAGAATACCTTGACAACCGATGCCTTTACGAGCGATCGCCTGGAAGTGATCCAACTGCTCTCCACCCAAGCCGCCATCTCTATTGACAATGCTCGTCTTTATGATCAACTCGAACTGCGGGTTCAAGAGCGCACCACTGAACTGACCCAAGTCAACCAGCAACTAGAACAACTAACGACCGAACTACAACGATCCAACCAGGAACTGGAACAATTTGCCTCTATTGCCTCCCATGACTTGCAAGAACCCCTGCGGGCCATCACCAGCTATACCCAAAAGCTAGCCCAACGCTATCAGGGCCAATTAGATGAAAAAGCTGATCTCTATATTGGCTTTGCCGTCGATGGGGCAATCCGAATGCAACAACTGATTCAAGCCCTGCTCACCTATTCTAGAGTCGGTAGACAAAAGCTAAAGCTGGAGCCTACAGATTGCAACGCCGTGGTTAATAAGGTACTCCGGGATTTGCGGGTGGCGATCACAGAAAACCAAGCCACCATTACCGTCGCGCCATTGCCCGTCCTTGAGGTTGATCCCACTCAGCTTTCCCTGCTCTTCCAAAACCTGATTGGCAACGCCATCAAGTACCGCAGCGAGGCAGCCCCGCAGGTTCATATCAGTGCGGCTGAACAAGGACAAGAAACAAAATCCTGGCACTTCAGCGTCCGAGACAATGGTATTGGTATTGAATCGCAATACACAGAACGCATTTTTACGATCTTTCAGCGTCTACACACTAGTGATGAATACCCTGGAACAGGGTTAGGGTTAGCCATTTGCCAAAAAATTGTGGAGAATCATGGGGGACAGATTGGTGTGGAGTCAAAACTTGGAGAAGGATCAACGTTCAGCTTTGACATTCCAGGATCAAGGGCAATCCATGAGTGACGAGCATAGCACAACCGTTATTGAGATTTTACTGGTAGAGGACTGCAAGAGCGATGCCTATTTGACCCAAGAAACCCTCACCGAAACCAACATCCCCCATCGACTGCACCATGTCAAAGATGGGGTGGAAGCCCTTGACTTTCTGTACCAACGGCAAAAACATGCCCAAGTACCCCGTCCCGATCTCATTCTGTTGGATCTCAATATGCCGCGCAAAAATGGACATGAGGTTCTAGCCGAGATCAAAATCCATGCAACCTTGAGCCGAATCCCCGTTGCGGTGATCACGACATCCAGCAACGAAGAAGATATTGCCAGGGTCTATCAACAGCAAGCACAGTTTTACCTGGTTAAACCCGTGACCTTAGAGCAACTGGCCAAGATATTGAACGATATCGGATGATTAGCAATGCAGAACCGCAGCATCCTCTCGCGCAACAAGTTGATACCCTGCATCAGCAGGCGATACGACGGAAATAAAAACCAGGGGCACATCGCCGTTGTTCAAGACTCCGTGGACACACCCAGTATGGGCGATCACCACATCCCCCGCCATAATTGGTTTTGTCGTGCCTGCTGGATCTAAATAATAGTCTCCCTGCCCGGATAACACCGTCCAGGTATCCTGTCCATTGGGATGCAGGTGTGCAGGGATTTCCTGCCCTGGCTTCAGATACCAAGCCACCACAACAGCATCTTGAGATTCTGTCACCACAGATCGAATCGGTTCCCCGTCCGTGGGCTGAAAAAAATGAGAACTGTTGAATATCCTGGTCTGACTCATCCCTCCTCCCTACTACCCTTAATGATCGTCTACAACTGCAAAATAGTGTTGCCGTTGGCAATTTTCCCACCATGTACTATCTCACTGGTTCCCAGCAAAAGTTGTCTTGTCAAGCACATTACGGCAACTTGAGTCTAGATATTGGCTACAATCATTAACGCTGCGGGTTGTGCCGATTGTCAAAGATGGTGTCAAATCCTTGACTTTCGGAATCATCGTCGTAAATATACCAATGTCCCTATTGTGAAACCATTAAGCGTATGGTTGCCCCCATCCCGCTTCTGCTCCTAGAAGATAATGAGGCTGATGCCTGCTTCTTGGTGGAAATGCTGGAAGATGCGGAGGATCCATCGTGGCAAATCACCCATGCCAAACGCCTCGCCAATGCCCTAGAACACCTAAGTCAAACGCAATTCGATATTGCATTATTAGACCTTTCTCTCCCTGATTCTAAGGGCTTAGAAACCTTGATTCGCGTTCGGATGGTCGCGCCAAATTTACCCATTGTTGTGCTGACGGGGCTTGATGATCGGGAGCTATCGGTTCAAGCAGTCGCTCAAGGTGCTCAGGATTACCTCGTCAAAGGACAGATTTCGGCTGAAGTTCTGATTCGGGTGATTCGCTACGCGATCGAGCGGGGTCGGATCTTGCGGCAGCTCCAGGCCGAAGTGGCAGAGCGCCAACACTCCGAACAAGTCCTGCGCCTGATTATTGAGGGGACGGTTGCGGTGACGGGGGACGAGTTTTTCCGGTCGTTGGTGCGATCGCTCTCATCAGCGCTCCAAGTTCGCTATGCCTTTGTTAGCGGCTGCATCGACCATCCCCCCACCCGCGTCTGCACCCATGCCTTCTGGCAAGGAGATGGGTTTGGCGAAAATTTTGAGTACGACCTCTACGGCACCCCCTGCGAACAAGTATTTAAAACCCAAGGCTGTCAATATTATCCCCAAGGGATTCAGGCTTTATTCCCAGAGGATATCGGTTTAGCAGAATGGCAAGCCGAAAGCTATGCGGGTATTCCTCTCCTCAGTTCCAGCGGTCAACTCTTGGGACATTTAGCTGTTTTAGACGATCAGATCTTTGGTAACGAACCCCGCAATACAGCTATTCTGGAAATTTTTGCCGCCCGAGCCGCCGCTGAAATTGAACGGCAGCAGGCTGAAGCCACTCTCCGCGAAGCCTCGAAAGCACTGGAAAAACTCGCAGAAATTGGCGAACTGGCATCCATGATTGTTCACGAGATTCGTAATCCCCTGACAACGTTATTGATGGGATTAAATGCCTTTAAGCGTCTCGAATTGCCCGAACAATATCAAACCTATCGATCCCTAGCACTGGATGAAGGAGAACGCCTGCAACGCCTGCTGAATCAAATTTTGCTGTACGCGAAACCCCCAAATCTTGATTTGTCAACATTAGAGCTGAATGAGTTTGTGACAGGGATGCTGGAGTCGCTCCAAGAGATGCCAGTGGCGACTGGCAAACAACTCGAATTCAAAGCACATTCTACGCCTATACAAGTTCTGGCAGATCCCGATAAGTTGAAACAGGTGATCATTAATTTGATCGCCAATGCCTTTGAAGCCGTGGAGGTTGGGGAAACGATTACACTGGCAGTGCAGTCAGTGCCAGGAAATTGGGTATGCATCCAAGTCCATAATGGCGGCACTCCGATTCCGGCGGATATTTTGCCCAAGATCACCAAACCCTTTGTAACCACGAAGTCGAACGGGACGGGTTTAGGGTTAGCGATCGTCAAGCGAATTGTTGAAGCCCACGGGGGTGAATTAAGGATCGAGTCCACTGCAATCTCAGGGACAACGATCTCAGCACAGTTGCCCGTCATGCACACTTGACTCAAGGGTTGAGGATGGTTGACTTTCTTGGCAGAATGGGTTGGACAGTCTTTGCTCTCATTAACTTCTAATTCCAACTTCAGAACAGGTTGAGCATCAATTAATCTATTCCTCAGAATCCTTTGTGCTTCAGGACAGATACTCAGATAGAGCATCACCCATTTTCTATCCTGGAGTGCCCCGAATATGACCCATCCAACAGTCGAAGAACAAAGGCTTCAAGAGGCACACACCCATCAAGCTCACTGGCGCAGATGGGGGCCTTATCTGAGCGATCGCCAATGGGGAACGGTTCGGGAAGACTACAGCGCCGATGGCAATGCCTGGAACTACTTGACTCATGATCAAGCCCGTTCTCGCGCCTATCGCTGGGGGGAAGATGGGTTATTTGGGATTTCGGATAATCATCAGCGATTGTGCTTTGCGATCGCCCTTTGGAACGGCGAAGATCCGATCCTCAAAGAGCGCCTATTTGGACTCACGGGCAATGAAGGTAACCACGGAGAAGATGTCAAAGAGTATTACTTTTACCTAGACAACACCCCCACCCACTCCTACATGAAAGCGCTTTATAAGTATCCTCAGCAAGCCTTTCCCTACGATCAACTTGTGGCAGAGAATCAGCGCAGGAGTCGTCATGAACCGGAATTTGAACTTTTAGATACAGGTGTATTGGATGGCGATCGCTACTTTGATGTGTTTGTTGAATATGCCAAGTATGCCGCTGAGGATATCCTAGTTGAAATTAAAGTGATTAACCGGGGGCCAGAAGCTAAGACACTGCACGTTCTACCCACCCTTTGGTTTCGCAATACCTGGTCTTGGTCTGGAGCGAATAGCAAGCCCGTCCTGCAAGAAGTTCAGCCTGGAAATGGCATTAATAGGATTGGGACATTTCACCCTACATTAGGGAAGCGGTGGTTGTACTGTCAGGACAAAGCGGAATTTTTATTCACTGAAAATGAAACCAATACAGAGCGATTGTTTAATACTCCCAATGCCTCTGTCTATGTAAAAGATGGCATTAATGACTATATTGTGCAGGGATGCAAAGAAACGATTAATCCAGCCCCAATCGGTACCAAAGCCGCATCTCATTACATATTAGAGATGGGTGCTGGTGAGACGAAAACTGTCCGCCTGCGACTGAGTGATAACCCTGATATGGTTGATCCCTTTGGTGAAACCTTTAATACGACCTTGGCAACCCGCCAACAGGAAGCTCATGAATTTTATCAACGTATTACGCCCTTCCCCCTAAGCGAAGATATGCGAAATGTGCAGCGGCAGGCGTTTGCAGGAATGCTGTGGAGCAAGCAATTCTACCACTATGTGATGGAAGATTGGCTCAAGGGTGATCCAGCGGCACCTGCTCCACCCCCAGAACGCAAAGGTGGCAGAAATCGAGAGTGGTTTCACCTGCATAGCGAAGATATTCTTTCCATGCCTGACAAGTGGGAATATCCTTGGTTTGCGGCTTGGGATCTGGCATTTCATTGTATTCCCTTGGCGATGATTGACCCCGATTTTGCCAAGTACCAGTTGGATGTGCTAACGCGAGAATGGTATATGCATCCCAATGGCCAGATTCCAGCCTATGAGTGGGCATTTGGGGATGTGAACCCACCTGTCCATGCCTGGGCAACCTGGCGGGTCTACAAGATTGAGCAAAAAATGTATGGACGCTCAGACCGTCAGTTCCTGGAGCGCGTGTTTCAGAAGTTGCTACTCAACTTTACCTGGTGGGTGAATCGCAAGGATGCAGAGGGCAACAATATCTTTCAAGGAGGGTTTCTGGGGTTAGACAACATCGGCGTGTTTGATCGCAGCGCCCCCTTGCCCACAGGCGGACACCTTGATCAAGCCGATGGTACTAGTTGGATGGGGATGTATTGTCTGAATATGCTGGCGATCGCCCTAGAATTAGCCCAAACCAACCCTGTTTACGAAGACATTGCCACTAAGTTCTTTGAGCATTTTCTCTATATTGCCGATGCCATGAACCACATTGGCAAAGGTGAAGCCAGTTTGTGGAATGAAGCAGACGGGTTTTACTACGACGTGCTGCACTTACCGGAGCAACAGATTGAACTGAAGGTGCGATCGCTGGTGGGCTTAATTCCGCTATTTGCAGTTGAAACCATTGAGTCTGAAATCTTCCAAAAACTGCCCGCCTTCAAAAAACGAACGGAATGGTTTATCCAACATCGTCCTGACTTGACCCAAAATATTGCCTGCATGAAAACCGAGGGTGTGGGTGAGCGCAGACTGCTAGCGATTGTCTATCGAGACAAGCTACGGCGAATTTTGCAAATTATGCTGGATGAAACCGAGTTTTTTGGCTCCTATGGTATCCGGGCTGTGTCTAGATGTCATGCAGAGCATCCCTATCTCTTTGAGGCCAATGGTTCTCAATTCCGGGTAGATTACGAGCCTGCTGAATCGAGTAGTGGACTGTTTGGGGGCAATTCTAACTGGCGGGGTCCGGTTTGGTTCCCGGTAAATTTCCTGCTGATTGAATCTCTACAAAAGTTCCACCATTACCTAGGAGATGATTTCCAAGTGGAATGTCCTACGGGTTCTGGCCAAATGATGAGCCTCTGGGAAGTGGCTGCTGAGCTATCCCAAAGACTGACCCGAATTTTCTTGAAAAACTCATCGGCCCAACGACCTGTCTATGGGAGCACTCAAATGTTTCAGCACGATCCACACTGGCAAGATTTAATGTTGTTCTACGAATACTTCCATGGTGATAACGGTGCAGGTATTGGAGCCAGCCATCAAACTGGATGGACTGGGTTAGTTGCCAAACTAATTCAGCAATTGGCTGAGTACGAAGGAAAAAGTACAGCATCCTCTAGCGTAAATGCTGCTTTAGTCAAATGATCATCTGACTTTTACCGCGAATCTGGAGTTTGTTCAAGATTCGTCAGATTTTGCTGTGCTTGTCATTTCAAAAACAACAAAGATCACCAAAGGAGGTATCTATAACGTGAAGACTGTACAAAAAGAGCATCCTCGCCTGCGTTGGGTCACATTGAATTCATCTGAGGTCATCGTCAATACAGGAGTCGATATCATTGAAGGGCTAAATCAAACCCCTAAAACTTTACCCTGCCGCTATTTTTATGACGATCGCGGCTCAGAATTATTCGAGCAAGTCTGTGATCTGCCAGAATACTACCCAACCCGCACCGAGCAAACGATTTTGGAAGCCTACGCCCAAGATATTGCTCAACTTACGGCTTGGTGTGAACTGGTCGAGCTAGGCAGCGGCAGCTCTCGTAAAACTCGCCTGTTGTTAGATGCCTATAGCCAACTTGACGATCACCTGCACTATTACCCGATTGATGTCAGTGAAGCAATTCTGAAAACGACAGCGATCTCACTGCTGCGTCAGTACCCAATGTTGAGACTTTGGGGTCTAGCTGGCACCTATGAGCAGGCATTAACCCAACTCTCTCACACTGGGTTAGAGCGTCGGATGCTGATTTTCTTGGGGAGTACTTTGGGAAATTTAGATGAAGGGGAATGCGATCGCTTCTTGGACTTAATCCAACAAACCCTCCAACCAGGAGAATTTCTTTTATTGGGAATCGATCTACAAAAGTCGATAGACCTTTTGGAAGCTGCTTATAACGATGCTCAAGGGGTAACCGCAGCCTTTAATCTCAACATTCTCAATCATCTTAATCACCAGTTCGAAGGGAACTTTGACCTCAACCAGTTTACGCATCTGGCCTTCTACAACTCAGTAGACCACCAGATTGAGATGCATCTACGCAGCCTAAAAGCCCAAACTGCAATCCTACAGGGACTAGAGTACCAAGTTGAGTTCCAAGCTGGGGAAACCATTCGCACGGAGATATCCCGCAAGTTTCACCTATCCAGTTTAACTGCCACTTTGGAGCAGCACGCCCTTAGCCCCTTGCACATCTGGACTGATCCACAAGCTTGGTTTGCCTTACTCCTATGTCAACGGCAGTGTACTGCTCATGACTGTCCATGATCCACTCCTCCATGCGCAGTCATCTCTACACCAAGGCTCAACGTAGGGCTAGCCGGATTTCTGCCTATCTTTGTGAGCTGGTTGGGATGACGTTGGTTCTATTCAATGCCCTGGGTTGGGCCTGCTGGAATTATGGGGTTGGCTCTCCGATTGGGCAATGGATACCGGATCGCAGTCTGCGAACGCTCTTGCAAGCTATTTGCGCTGCCACTGGAACTGCGATTGTCGTCTACTCACCTTTAGGGAAACGGGCGGGTGGACATCTGAATCCAGCCACGACTTTGGCCTTTTGGCTCTTGAATAAAATCTCAACACGGGATGCCCTTATTTACATCCTCATGCAGTTGCTGGGGGCTTTTCTGGGCACGCTGTTAGTTTGGATTGCGTTTCCTGATCTGGTGCAGAGTATTCACGGGGGGACAACGGTCTTGAGCCAGGGTATCAGTCCAGGGCTGGGCTTTGGGCTAGAGCTAGGCATGACCTTTATCTTGATGCTAATGGTTCTAGCTATGGTCAATTCTCGCTGGATGCGCCGGACAGGAATGATTAGTTCAGCTTTGTTTATCTTGCTGTATATCAGTGGGGCAAAGTTAACAGGGGTAAGTTTGAATCCCGTGCGATCGCTTGCTCCCGCCGCCCTGATAATGTTCTGGGAAAATCAGTGGATTTATTGGATTGCCCCCTCTTGGGTGCTGCCTTAGCTGTGCTTGTCTATCGACAAGGGGTAGTGGGAACGGGTAAATCCTACTGCTGCAAGCTGTACCACCCTTTTGATATCTCTTGCCATCATGCTCGTTGTGGCTACAGTAACCCTACCTACATAGATGATTTTTCCAGACATTTGAGCCAGTAGGGGTGACGATCCGGCCATCTGAGAGGGTCGGGACGGATAGGCTTGATATATCCCCCTGTGGGTTGCTAATCCAACAGGCTATCTTTTTTGAAGCGATCGCACTCTCAGAATTCTCAGCAAACCCTTGGGATTAACTTAGGATCGTGGCTTAAATAAGATCCAGAATATAATGAAGCGTGATAGCCTGAGAATCCTTCCTTTATTTGTTTTTAGATGAATCCGTACCCCTACGCCATTGAACAACAAATGCAACGGCTTTATAAGTCTTTGAACGAGAAGGATCGTCGTCGTTATGCCGCCATCGAAGCTACGAAACTGGG
>JAAUOM010000018.1 GCA_012034865.1 Acaryochloris sp. CRU_2_0
TCGATATACTCAAATGTCACCGGAAAGATTTGAACACTTTTGGCAAGATTGATTTTTGCTGAAACTATTGCTATGTAATGCTCTCAGCATCTATGTGGCACCTTTTTACACGTATCTCGGCTCAACCCGGAAATTATTCCCCAGCAGGCGATCGCAATGGTTGAAACCGGGGGGGATCCTGGTCATGCCCCAGCCCGTCATACCTATGAAAAGGTAGGCTTCAGGTTGTTTCCAGTCGCCAGATACTTCAAGAAGCTGTGACTTTTCCCGACGCTGACTCTACGAGTACAGCACGGGCTTCTCAAGATCGCTCTTAAGACTTTCGAGTTTCGACGCCAGTTGTCTAGACAGAGTTTCCAATGCCCCCGACACCTCGGCTCCACTCGCAATTTCAACACCCGATAGACCACGGGCGCATATTACCTGACCACTTGCAACATCCCTCGGTTTGACCGACCCGCACTCATGACACTCATGAATCCTGGCACTCAAATCTTTCTTCACTCTAGCTCTACAGTCAGGGCAGGTTTGAGATGTGCCATTCGGGTCAACCTTGCCATAATAAACACCGCGCTTGAAACAAACCCAAGGCAAGACTTGATTCACAAATTGACCCAGCCCTGCATCAAGGGTGTGTTTGCCCAACATGCCCTTTGCCATGATTCGGAAATCCAAATCCTCGACAAAAATCATTTGGGCACGGTCACACAAATGATGAGCCAGTTTGAATTGCCAGTCCAACCGACCCGCAGCAATTTGTTCATGAACCCTACCAATTTTCTGAATCAGTTTGGCGCGAGTGATAGACCGTTTCTGCTTTCTCTTCAAACAGTGTTGCAGCAATTCAAGCTTGCGGTGCAGTTTGTCAAAGAAACGCGGTCTATTAATCTGTTCGCCATCACTAGTAGACAGAAAATAACTCAGCCCGACATCTATCCCAATGGCATTGCCATGCGGCGGAACATTAGGGATAGACACATCAGCCTGAAGACAAAGGGTGACATACCAACCAGAGTGTTTACATATCACCCGCAAACTCTTAATTTCAAACCCTTCTGGGATGGGACGATGCAAAACAATGGGCATCAACCCCACCTTGGGGATTTTGATTTGAGTTGCGCGAAGGGGGTTCGCTTGCAGTTGAGGAAAGTTCAAGGTCTTGAACTGACCAAATTTTTTGAATCTTGGAAATCCAAACCCTCTTTCTTTCATAAATGCAAATGCACTCTCTACGCGCGCAATCACCTCTTGCAAGACCTGAGAGTGAACCGCCTTGATCAGCGGGAAATCATTCTTGGCTGCGGTCAACGCTTTTTTCTGAGCGTAGTAGTTTGGGTAGGACACGTCTGCCGGAATGATGTATTCCGATTGCAAAGAGCACCTGTCAATCTGACATTTGCGGCTATTAATCCAATCTTTTCGCTCTCGCACCGCATGGTTATAAACCTTGCGACAAGTTTCAAGCCAGTTCAGCATTTGCTGCTCTTGCTCAAGGTCTGGATAGATGCGGTAGCGAAAAGTCATCTGGAACATGACCATCATTGTATCAAATATTAGGGAGTCGGCCTATGTATCCTAAGAGTTTGTTTCAGCACTGTTGCCCTTCCTCGCCTCCGGCATTGGTCAGGCAACGTCTCTCGACTCACGCGCCTCTCATCCCGATGCTCACCTGAGTACAGGTAGAGCGCTCGGCTTCCCATCTAAAAGCTAAGGTTAGAAGCGGTAAAAATCTAGTGTTATTAGCAACCATACTCAATCATTCCTTGGCTTTAATTAGCCTCCAACCTCTCGATTTAGCTTGGGCTTTGGGTCTGATGGCGATCACCATCGGTCTCTCGATTTGGCAGCAGCTCCAACTGACTTGGCGTTTGGTTTTGGCTACAGGTCGAATGGTGCTGCAGTTGATGGTGATGGGATATGTGTTGTGGGTTGTTTTTGATTGGCAAAACCCTGGGATCATTTTGATCCTTTTGGCGGGTCTGCTGACGGTGGCCAGTATTGAAGCTCGCAATCGGATCGGCCAGAAAATTCCCCATTTGTTGATCTGGTTGTGGGGTTCGATGTTTATAAGTACGGCCTTGACGCTGAGCTATACAACCTTGTTGATCTTGCAACCAGAGCGTTGGTTTGACCCCCAGTACCTGATTTCCTTGGGGGGCGTGGTGATTGCCAATGCTATGAATGGTGCTGCGATCGCAGGCGAACATTTGGTGAACAGCTTACAGGCCAATCGCAATGAAATTGAAACCCATCTTTGTTTAGGAGCATCCCCTGCCCAAGCCATTACCTCGTATCGGCGGGAGGCTATCCGCGCAGGCATGAGTCCCACCCTCAATGCCATGATGGTGGTTGGCTTAGTTAAACTACCCGATATCGTCACAGGGCAACTGCTCAGTGGAGTGAATCCGCAGGAAGCCATCTCCTACGAAATTTTAATCCTGTTTATGCTGGCGTTTGCCACGCTCTTGACCACACTTTTGGTTGCCCAAGGAATTTACCGCCAGTTCTTTAACGCAGCCGCCCAACTCACTCTGCCCTAAGAAGATATGGCCTAAATTATAGTGGCACTTCCTTACCAACACTCAGGGGTTAATCATGGTGTTGCAGCAGTCTGTCCGTTCAGAGCATTGATACCTCTTCACTGGTTATTAAAGACTTGCATCTTCGACGAGGATCCATGATGATGACGAACGATGGATGCTCTAGCCCTAGATATCGAGGTGAGTCTTGATCCTGAGCACTGGAAACATCACTCTGTTCATTGGAGTCGTTAGTGATTTAACCCCAGCCTTTATTGATAAAGACTGTTACCTGCTGAGAGATGTATTTGGGATGGAAAGGCTGTGAGAACAAGCTGGCTATTACCCCTAGCTTTATTTGGGTTGACATGGGCTGAGAGCGCATCAGCAGGGCAGCTCACCTACTGGAAATTTAATGTCAACCAAAGCCGTATTGATCTAGTTACGAATTCGGCCATTCAACCCAGAGCTAAAGTCGTGACAAATCCGACACGTTTGGTGATTGATCTTCCCAATACAACGTTTCGTAAATTAAAATCGCGCCGCAAAGTGAGTAAATATGTGCGAGAGGTGCGGGTTGCTCAACATAGTCGGAGCACAACACGTGTCGTTATTGAGTTGAATTCTAAATATACGTTAAGCCCTCGTCGGGTACTGGTTCGGGGCATTAGTCCAAATCAGTGGTATGTCCAACTCCCTAAGTTTTTTCCCGTCGATGACGCCGAAGAGACCGACCGGGAAAGCATTGCCATTCGCGTGCCCCCTCCCAAAATTCCCAAGCCCTCGGTGTCATCTCCCGATCCGGTTGTCTTCGATCCGGTTAAAACTGGTGCTAGAGTGGTGGTCATTGACCCTGGCCATGGGGGAGCCGATCCAGGCGCAGTGGGCATTGGCGGCCTACAAGAAAAGCGGATTGTCATAGATGTCGCAACCCAAGTCATGCAGTTACTCCGCCAACAGCAAATTAATGCGGTTTTGACGCGAACCAGTGATGTAGAAATAGACTTACCCCCGCGCGTTGCCAAAGCAGAAGGACTGAAAGCGGATGTCTTTGTCAGTATTCATTCCAATGCCATCAGTCTCAGTCGCCCAGATATCAATGGCTTGGAAACCTATTACTATGTTACGGGGTATCGTTTAGCACGCACAGTGCATAATAGTATTCTCCAAGGGGTCTCCGTCAGCGATCGCGGCATTCGTCAAGCTCGATTTTACGTACTGCGGAAAACATCAATGCCTGCCATTTTAGTCGAGTTGGGCTATGTTACGGGTAGTACGGATGCAGCGCGGTTGGGAACTGCAACCCATCGCCAACGTCTAGCCAAAGCTATTTCCCAAGGCATTATTCGCTACCTACAGGGGCGCTAGAGATTGTCTTATTAAAACCATCAAAAAGTGGATCGAATTGTCCTCTACATGACATTGAATTTTGGACAAAAAATAACCCCGTTGGGGTTACTTGGTGTAAGGAGTGGTACAAGACGCGTTTTGCGCTTATCTAAGTTATTCTCCATTAAAGACGATAGGTGTGAAGATGTTGTGAAGTCCTATTATCAAATAGGAGCAGCCCGATACTAACCCTGGGGATGCGGCACTGAAATGACCTCATTGAGCCAATCTTCCAAAAAAGAAGCCCTGATGCTGAGTTAAGTCCATTTTCAGGTCAGCAGTAGGGCCGTAGACGCAGTTAGGAGGTATCTTGCCTACAAATTAGCGACACAATTCCGCAAATGGTACATCTCTTAACGAAGTCTTCAGAGTTGAGAAAGCCAAAGTCCTCTGATTTAATATAGCTTCACGCTTTTTTCCCTATACCAACAGGTTACAATCTGAAAATCCTTAAGACCCTAATAGTTTGCCCACAACCTATCCTGTGAACCCTATTCTCTTAATTGCAGCAATTCTTATCTCCTGGTTGGTTTTTACCTGGCTACTACGCGTAGCCAAAACAACCCTAAAAACTGCATTTTTAATTGCTGCCGTTGTCCTGGGTCTACAACTGATCCTTGGAATTGGTCCTGATCAAGTCTGGCAAACGATAAAGGAGTTACCCCAACTCATCCAAAACTTAGTCAGTGGCCAATCCTAATCACCGCAGCAGTCTAAGAAGATTTAAACCGCAGTTCATTATCCCTATTTCGCAATGGTAATTTCTGCATCAGATGCCCCATTCAACCTTTTCTGTGCAGAGCCTAAACCGATAGCCCCTGCATATTGAGCCTGAGTACCCAGTTCGTCTTCAATGCGGAGGAGCCGATTATACTTGGCGACCCGCTCACTGCGACAGAGGGATCCCGTCTTAATTTGGCCAGCACGGGTGGCTACCGCCAAATCGGCAATGGTTGTATCTTCTGTTTCACCGGAACGATGGCTAATGATCGAAGAAAAAGCATGGCGTTTCGCCAAGTCAATGGTTTCCAAAGTTTCTGTGAGTGTACCAATTTGATTGAGTTTAATCAAAATCGAATTGGCCGATTGCTGGTCAATACCCTTCTGTAAACGCACCGGGTTCGTCACAAATAGATCATCCCCTACCAATTGCAACCGATCTCCTAACTTAGCCGTCAACTGGCACCAATGCTCCCAATCTTCTTCATGCAGGGGGTCTTCAATGGAAACAATGGGGTATTGGCTCGCCAATCCTGCCAGGTAATCAATCAGCTCGGCAGGGGAATGGGCGGCACCATCATAGGTATATTGACCCTTTTGGTAAAATTCACTCGCAGCAACGTCCAACGCTAAACTAATCTGATCTCCAGGTTGATAGCCGGCCTTTTCTATCGCCTGGATCAATAATTCTAGGGCAGCTTGGTTTGAAGATAAATTGGGTGCATAGCCCCCCTCATCGCCAACCCCTGTGAGTAAATTCTCAGCAGCCAGAACCTGACTCAAAGCGGCAAAGACTTCTGCTCCCCAGCGTAGGGCTTCTTTAAAAGAAGATGCCCCATGGGGCACAATCATAAACTCCTGAATATCAACATTGTTGTTAGCATGGGCACCACCGTTGATGACATTCATCAGGGGCACTGGCAACAGATTAGCGAGGGGGCCTCCTAAATAGCGATATAGACTCAAATCTAAGACTTCCGCCGCTGCCTTAGCACTGGCTAAGGAAACTGCTAAAATGGCATTTGCGCCCAAATTCGCTTTGTTGCTTGATCCATCTAACTGAATCATCCTCCGATCAATATCCATCTGATCAAGCGCATCTAAGCCTAGGAGTTCTGGTTCAATTTGTTCCTTAATGTTGGCAACAGCAGAGAGAACGCCTTTACCACTGTATCGTTGGTCATCTCCGTCTCTTAATTCATGGGCTTCAAAACTGCCCGTAGATGCTCCGCTAGGAACCTGAGCCAATCCATAGGCTCCACAATCTAAGATTACCTCTGCTTCAACTGTTGGGCGACCGCGCGAGTCTAAAATTTCCCGTGCGTGGATGGCAACGATTTCAGTTTCTTGCATGTGTTATGTTTCTGACAACCTACAAAATCATCGGGTGTGCTTGCGCGGATCGTCAACTCACCGAGTGCATCTAAGCTTCTAGACCCCTCTTAGACGTCAGGGGTATTAGGTGCTAGGATGAGTCTCCTTTAAGACATACTAGGTGCGATCGCAGCGCAATGTAACTAATGTAACCACTGCCCACTAAATTATTGTCATTATTGTCAACATTTCAAAATTATTGACCACTTTACCAACTCCAAATAGTGATGAGAATTCTCCATACCATGCTCAGAGTGGCAGATCTAGAGGCCTCCTTAGCCTTCTACTGTGATGTTCTAGGGATGAAGTTACTGCGCCGGAAAGATTACCCTAGTGGTGAGTTTACTCTAGCCTTCGTCGGTTATGGAGATGAATCCAAGCACACCGTCTTAGAACTCACCTACAACTGGGGTATCTCAGAGTATACCTTAGGGGATGCCTATGGCCATATTGCTATTGGTGTAGAAGATATTTATGGAGCCTGCAACACTATCCAAGTCAGAGGAGGACGGGTTACAAGGGAACCAGGCCCCATGAAGCATGGCTCTACGGTAATTGCGTTTGTCGAGGATCCTGACGGTTACAAGGTGGAACTGATTCAACTCAGCTCAACCAGCCACACCACACCAAGCGTTGCCCAGTAATCCAGAACAGCGATTCATCCTGAACGCGTTGGCAAATCAAACCAAACTTGTACCCATATAAGGGCATCAAATTATTATAGGGTGACCAAATAAAATCATTTATGTATGCCACTCCAGAAATTGACTACGATCCCTTGGCTTGACTGGAAAAATGGGGTATCTTTTGTAGATGAAGGAATGTATTCAGAAAATATCTGGGAACATTTTCTTCAAACTTATCTTCCAAGCAATTTAATGAACAGTTTGTGCATTGACATTGATAGGACAGGCTAAGTTATTCTGTTCAGTCTGTACTTATTATAGATTTGAGCAAAAGTGAGTGAGTGAGGAGTATAACCATGAAAAAACTATGTTTATTAGCTGGAAGTCTGAGTGTTCTCGGACTTGCTACCCTGCCTGCGAAAGCAGTAACCCCCAGTAGCGAACAACTACCTGCGCAAACCCAAGTAATTGAATCCGCTCCCGCCGTTGCTGAGCAACAGGAAGTTGCCACCCAGCAAGAAGACTTGTTGCTGGCTGATCAATCCCTAGGCGAAAGCACTTCCGTGAATGACCTGATGAGCGAGGCCAAAGAAGATTCTGTCGGCCAGGTCACTTCAGTGTCTCAGTTGTCGGATGTTCAACCCACTGACTGGGCTTTCCAAGCCATTCAATCCTTGGTTGAGCGCTATGGATGTGTTGCCGGTTACCCCGATGGCACCTTTAAGCCGAATCGAGCCATGTCTCGCCGAGAAGCAGCAGCTTTGGTCAACGCTTGCTTAGATAACCTCAGCAATCGCTTTGCCACCAAAGAAGACTTGGATGCAGTCAAAGCCCTGCAAGACGAATTTGCCGCTGAACTGGCAACGCTAAGAGGTCGTGTAGATGGCCTAGAAGCTCGTGTGGCAACGGTAGAAGCCCAACAGTTTTCCACCACTACCAAACTGCAAGGTGAAGCCCTTATGGCTGTTCAGTTTGGTGATTTTGTCAATAACCCTTCTGATGCACTGGCTGGCGTTGTACCCGTCGGTGCTTCTCGTCCATCAGCCCTCGCCCGAGTCCGCCTCAGCCTCAACACCAGTTTTTCTGGCGATGATCTGTTGCAGACCCAGTTAGAAATGGGGAATAACGGTAACGACTTCTTTACCGCTGCTCTCCCCGGCAATGGCATCAATGAACATCTACCCATTCCTTCTGGTGCTTTAGGACCCAATGGCCTTGTTGACTTAGGGGGTGTAGATTATGCGGGAGTGAGTGATGAAGTGAAATTGCGCCGTTTGGCTTACTCGTTTAAGCCCGGTGAGAATTTGACCTTTACCGTCGGTACTAACATCTTCCCGAGTGACTTTGTTGACCAAAACACCTATGCCAACAACTCCGCTCAAGACTTTAGCTCTGGCTTTTTCATTAACAACCCACTGATTATCACTAACGAAGTGGATTTTGCGGGTGGCGCAGGTGCAGCCTTTGATTGGAATCCCAACGCTGGTCCCATCAGTGTCCGTGGTGTCTATGTTGCTGCGAATGCCGATTCTGCTACTGTCACTGGTGGTTTAGGCGGCGATCCACATCAAGGTACCTTAGAGCTTGAGTATGCCAATTCCTTTGGTGAAGACGATCAAAATAGCTTTGCACTTCGTCTGCAAGGGACATTTGCAGAAACCTTCGCCATTGAGCAAAAAGTCTTAGGTCTCAATGCTGAAGCAACTTTCGGAAACTTCGGTGTCTTTGGTCGCTATGGTATCTCCTTTAGTCCTCAATTCCAAGCAGGTGCTCCCAATATAGATCTGTTTGGTTCAGCTGCGGATGTTGGCTTGGGTACTGCTGCGCTAGTAGGCAGTAGCAATATCCAAACTTGGATGGCTGGTTTAGCCTACAAAGATGCTTTGGTTCCTGGGTCTTTGTTTGCTGTTGCGGCAGGTATGCCTTTCTTAGTGACAGGTACCAACACCACTACCGATCAAATTAACTTGGAAGCCTTTTACCGATTCCCAGTGAACGAAAACATCACAATCACACCTGCTGTGATGTACATTATTAACCCAGTGGGCGTACCTAACAATCTGGCTTCTGGTGGTAATGACAACGATATCATCCAAGGTTTAATTCGAGCGACTTTCTCGTTCTAAACCTACCGGGTAGATTAACCTAAATTAAGGTTTTATCAAAAGCGCTGTCATCAATCGGTGACAGCGCTTTTACATTTTTAACTGTTCAATTTCTGCCACTGTTAAGCCAGTTGTGTGAGCAATTCCCTCTACATCCAACACATTCAACAACTGTCGTGCAATTTCTAGGGCTTTGCGTCTTTCCCCTTGTTGCAATCCTTGTTGCAATCCTTGTTGTAATCCGTCCTGTCGGGCTTTGAGAATGGCATTGCGGTTGTCATGCAAAAACATTTGTCGCCGTTCTAGAATCTCTAACTCTTGAGGACTTAGTTTGCTTTGTTGGGCTACTATAAACGCATGATTAATGGCAGGTACCGCTTGCATTTTAGTGGGAACCCCTTCAAGTTGATTGGCCCATTTCAGGAAATACAGCCACTGATCGATCAGTGTTTGCAAATCATCCAGTTCTTTCTTAAACTTGGGTAACTCCACAAACACCAGTTCAATATCATCGCTATACTCGGTGAGATCATCTTTTTCTTTGAGTCGGTAACGAGAGATAATCCGATCATTGCCCGGAAACATCTCAAAATCTGTAATGGTGAGGGCAATGACGGGATTGAGTAATGTATAGTCTTCGCCCACCCCCAATTGAATTGAAAATGCCTTAGCCGCATTGTAAAGGACTCGCTTCTCAAAGCCTAAGACATTGAGGACTTGCATTTCAATAATCACTGTCGTGTTATCCACCAGAGTGGCTTTCACATCTAGGTAAGACTCTTTAATCCCTTCAATTCGAGGTGCTTGATAAGGATCGAGGATCACTAAGTTTTGAATGGTGTTTTGTTCGTTATACAGAATGGCATTCAGAAAGCTAATTAAGATGTCTTGGCTATGATTGGAGCCAAAGATTTTCTTGAAGGCAAAATCAGTTTTGGGGTTAATGTAGACGCTGGGCATGGCCGTAAGAGATCCCTGATTTTTAAGACCTACCCCCATTATAGGGATAGGGTGTTTTGAGGAAGATGGGGGTGTTTGTGCAGGATGAGGTTCTTGAGCTTTTTAGGTTACCGTGTACACACAAGTCTTAAAACCCCAAAAGACGTTGCACTAGCCCCCCTAACCCCCCAATCCTGGGGGGAAATGGCCAGAATTCCGGCTTTCTCCCCTTTTCTTGTAGCTTGCTTCCCGTAGGGTATGCCTGTCAGGGCTATAAATTGGGGAGTTGGGGGAGTCCATGCAGGGTTCAATGGGGTCTACTTAGAGATATGTGTACACCGTAGGCTTTTTTAGAGGAGGGAAGGGGCATGGGGGGAGGGCAGAGGCGCAGGGGAGCGGAGGTGATCAGCAAAGCGCTTATTTTGGGGTTAGTAGGTGGGAAGCCCGCAGTTGGCCGCAAGCGGCATCTCGATCTAAGCCGCGCGATCGCCGAATACTAGCGGTGATATGTTGGGCTTCTAAGCAGGCTAAGAATTGCTGTAACTGCTTTGGAGCTGGACGTTGGTAATTAACTTCTGCGATTGGATTGTAGGGGATCAAATTAACATGGCTCTGGAAGCCACGCAGGTGATGGGCCAATTCCAGGGCATGTTCGGGTTGATCGTTGATCCCGGCGAGGACAATGTACTCGAAGGTAACCCTGCGTCCGGTGGTGGCAACGTAGGCCCGACAATCCTGAAGGAGTTGCTCTAGGGTATAGTGTTTGGCACTGGGGACTAGCTGGGTACGCAGGGCTTGGTTAGAGGCATGTAAACTGACGGCCAAGGTAATCTGGAGCTTTTGCTGGGCGAGTTTGTGAATTTGTCCAGGAATACCGACCGTGGAAACGGTCAGCGATCGCTGACCAATGCCAATATCTTGATTGAGGGAGCGCAGCGCCGCTAAGACAGCATCTAGATTCAGCAAGGGTTCCCCCATGCCCATAAAGACGACATTACCCACCCGCCGTTGAAAATCTTCCTGGACGGTGAGGACTTGATCGACAATCTCGTGGCAGGCGAGATTGCGCTGAAATTCACCTTTGCCCGTGGCACAAAACTCGCAGGCCATCGGACAACCCACCTGGGAAGACACACAAACGGTAAGCCGTTTTGCTGTGGGAATGCCGACGGTTTCAATCAGTTGTCCATCGGCGAGCTGCAGCAAAAACTTGAGCGTCCATCCTGGGCAAGGGAGCGCTGGTGAATAGTGGAGCGGCCAATGGAGATATCGGCAATTTCCTTGCGCCATCGCTGGGGTAAAACGGTGATCTCATTGAGGGAGCGTACCCCTTTTTGGTAAATCCATTGGTGAACCTGTTGGCCGCGATAAGCAGGTTGTTGCTGCTGTTGAACCCAATCGGTGAGTTGCGATCGCGAGGCTCCCAGAAGCGGAGGGATAGTCTCTACAGAGAGTTGATCAAGCATAACCAAGGGTGCTAAAAAGCAGGGGATAGATGGGCCGGGGGTGCAGGAGGATGGTGAAGATGAGGGCGGTGAGATCTGGAATTAAAACATTATGCTTGAAGAGTACTCCTGTAAAAGCTTATACTGGAAAGCCTGACAAAATTCACGTAATACACACTTAAAGAGGAAGTGATATGTCGCGATATCGAGGCCCTCGCCTCAGAGTAGTGCGTCGTTTGGGAGAACTTCCCGGTTTATCTCGGAAGACTCCTCGGCGGGCCTACCCCCCTGGCCAGCATGGTCAAGCTCGCAAAAAGCGATCTGAGTATGCCATCCAGCTCGAAGAAAAACAGAAGCTCCGCTATAATTATGGCCTCTCCGAACGGCAACTGTTACGCTATGTGCGTAAAGCCCGTCGTGCTGGTGGTTCCACGGGGCAAACCCTCTTGCAACTCCTAGAAATGCGGTTGGATAATACGGTGTTTCGCTTGGGCATGGCCCCGACCATTCCCGCAGCTAGACAATTGGTGAATCATGGGCATGTGGCGGTCAACGGTCGCGTGGTGTCCATTGCCAGTTATCAATGTCGCCCAGGGGATGTGATTCAAGCTCGCGATCGCGCGGCGTCTCGCCAGCTCGTTGAAACCCATATGCAATTCCCTGGCCTAGCCAATGTTCCAACCCATTTGGAATTTGATAAGACAGCCCTCACGGGCAAAGTCAATGGCGTGATTGAGCGTGAGTGGATTGCCCTAGAGATCAACGAACTGCTGGTAGTGGAATATTACTCACGGAAGGGTTAAATTCGCGGCAACCTTCCCTCAATTTTATCAATTCTCGTTTAACTCTCAGATCCGTCAGTCTGAGAGTTTTTTCTAACCTCATAAGACTATCTTTGAAGATTACATATTTATTCAGGCAATTGATCGGGATCAATGCCTTGTGCTCTCAAAAATGCTTGCAGTCGTTCTTTTTCCTGGCGTTCTTGATCTCTAGCGTAAATTGCCTGCTCTTTTTCCTGGCGTTCTTGTTCTGCTCGCTGTCGTTCCTGTTCTGTTTGTTGTCGTTCTACCTCTTCGGGCAAAGACATCAGCACTCCGTCCGCACTAAACCAGCGTAACTGCTGCTCATGAATCCCCAGATGTAACTCAAGCTGCTCACTCCATAGCCATCCGCTGTTTGTGGGAATTATGGCTTCATACTGGCCATCCACTAAGTGAAACCCAGCAAATTCTAGTGTCTCTGGATGAAACCAGTAATACTCTGGTACCCGCCAGACATCCTGATAGAGGTCTTTCTTTTTGCCTTTGTCTACCGTTGCCGTAGAACTGGAGAGGAGTTCAATCACCACATTGGGGTATTTACCTCCTTCCTCCCAGATGGCCCAACTGCGGCGGTTTTTCTTTTCGGTTCCCAGCACCACAAAGATATCAGGGCCACGGAAGTCGCGTTTTTTGAGCTGCTGTTCGTTGTAGTAGACGGTTAGGTTGCCGGAGATATAGAAGTCTGGACGGTCTTGCCACCAATACTTAAGCAAGCGAATCAACAGGTCAATCTGTTCACGGTGAAAATCAGTTTCCAAGGGGGGTTCGTCACTGTATAGATTGGTGGGCAACTTGATGTCATCCTTGAGTTCCTCAGGGATGGATTGGGGTGGGTTGGTATCAAGACGTACCATAGCAGGATTCGCTGGCAGGACTGTTTTCAGTATAGCTGAGGAGAAATTGAGGGATGTTTGATCATTCTGGTTCTGCTGTGATTCAGACCTTCTCTAGACGCTGGCGGAGAATCAGTTCTGCGATCGCCAAATCAGCAGGCGTCGTCACCTTTAAGTTAGTTTCTTCCCCTAAAACAATATGGACGGGTAAATTGAGCTTCTCAAAAAGGACCGCATCATCCGTGACTTGCCAGCCTTGTTGCCGTCCTTGTTCATGACAGGCTTTGAGGGGGGCAACTTGAAATCCCTGAGGTGTTTGCGCTGCCCACAATTGCGCGCGATCGGGGGTATCTTGAATTTGATCCTGGGCATCCACTACTTTGATCGTATCCTTGACGGGCACCGCTGCCACAAATCCTTGGTAATGCTGGAGGGCTTCAGCACAACGATCCAGCAATTCAGGTGTGGCTAAACATCTGGCCCCATCATGAATTAACACCTGATCGGCCTCTGGCGGTAAGGCAATTAAGCCATTATAGACAGAGGCTTGGCGGGTATCCCCTCCCACAATAAAGACCACAGGTTTATTGAGATGCAAGTTGTAGATCAGATCTTTCCAGGTGGGTTCATCTTCGAGTTGGCCAATCAGACCGATCCAGGTAATGGATGGAGCCGCCGCCGCTGCCAGTAGCGTCCAAGCCAATAGGGGTTTACCCAGCAACATCAGCCGCAACTTGTTGCGATCGCTGCCCATGCGACGACCCACTCCTGCCGCCGGAATTAGTAAATGTGTCATGCCGTTCTGCTTGGTATCTTCCCTATCCTATCGGACTGCCTGTCGCCATAGAATAGCTCCAATGAGTTGTAGAGATGTTTTATTACTCTGTTTAGGGCAATCCTTACCCTACAATAGTTGGCAATAAACCTACACTGCATCCGTTACGGCTGTTCTCAATAATGACCCGCGTATTAGCTTTACTTCCTGGTGATGTTGGTCGGCAACTGTTATTTTTCCCGACCCTAGAAACCCTTGATCGCCATTATCCGCAGGCAGAAATTGACCTTGTGGTTGAACCACGAGCTAAGCAGGCTTACCGAATTTGCCCTAGAATTCACAATGTCATGACCTTTAACTTTGATAATCGCAATGGAGCAGCTGATTGGGGCAATTTAATTGGCCAAATTCGGGATCGCCGCTACGACGCTGGCATGACTATCAGTCGAGAGTGGACAGCAGGGTTGCTCTGTTGGTTAGTTGGTATTCCTCAGCGGGTCGGCTATGAAAATTTGACTCTCCCGCCTTGGGTTCGCTTTGCTCGTCAAAAGTTCCCCAGAGTTGGAGGAGCCATTGCTGATTTGGCAGGGGTTTGCCTGACGGCTGCTGTTTCACCTAATGCTCGACCCTACGATGCCCAACGCTATCATGACCTGTTGCTGGGGATAGGAATCGATACGCCTTGCCCAGATATCGCTATCCATATTCCGCCAGAAGATCGCCAATGGGCTGAGACCGAACAGGAGCGCTTGGGCATTGCTAACAAGCCCTATATTATTCTGCATGGTGGGACAGGGGCTGAAAACTCTGACGATGAGCCAGCCCAGCTTTACCCCATTAGAAGCTGGGAATCGGTGATTGAAGGCTACTTAGAACGTCAACCTGATGCACCGTTGGTGATTGTGCAGACTGCGGATAACAAAAAATGGGTGGCCGATTTGGTTGCTGTTTGCCCACAACTGCAAATTGTTAGCCCTGAGCATGTTGGCCAACTGGCGGCGTTTATTGATCGTGGACATTTGATGATCTGTGCTGATCGCGCCCCCTTGCACTTAGGGGTTGCCGTGAAAACCCGGCTTGTTGCCTTATTTGGAGCCTTAGAACCCAGCAGGCACCTGCCCACCCACCCCCATTTTGCCGGACTCAAATCCTTGACCAATCGGGTTGCTGATATTCCTCCGATTCAAGTCTTAGAAAAAGTCTGGGAAGTGAGCTAGCCCTGATCGCAGGAGATCTATCGCTCTAGATGGGAGATGTTGAGACCTATTCTAAGGCAAAGGACAAACGGAGAGGGAGGGATTCGAACCCTCGTTAGAGTTAAGCCCTAAACAGCATTTCCAGTGCTGCGCCTTCAACCACTCGGCCACCTCTCCAGGAGAATTGGGTTTATTCAGTACAAGTAAGCTATGGTAACAGAATCTGAACCCTGATGAAACGGTATGCAAACTTTTACGATTCATATTTGCGATCGCCAACATGGCCAGGAATATGATGTCCAAATTCCAGCAGGGCACTACATTTTAGAAAGTCTTGAGCAACAAGGAGCCCATTTACCCTTCTCTTGCCGGAATGGGGCTTGTACAACCTGTGCAGTGCGGGTTTTGTCCGGTGACTTGCGTCAGCCGGAAGCTCTGGGACTCTCCCTAGAATTACAAAAACAAGGCTATGCCCTCCTCTGTGTCAGCTATCCCCATAGTGATTTAGTCGTGGAAACCCAAGATGAAGACGAAGTCTATGAATTGCAGTTTGGTCGCTATTTTGGTAAGGGTAAAGTCCGTACAGGCTTACCCTTAGATGAAGAATAATCTATGAC
Source organism: Acaryochloris sp. CRU_2_0 (assembly GCA_012034865.1). Taxonomy (GTDB): domain Bacteria; phylum Cyanobacteriota; class Cyanobacteriia; order Thermosynechococcales; family Thermosynechococcaceae; genus Acaryochloris. Next base: position 15,363 of record JAAUOM010000018.1, read on the forward strand.
CACAGAAGCGGATTTACAGGCATTTTTAGAGATTGCCACAGAAGCAGCCTTAGCGGGTGGCGCGATTCTCCAGCAGTTTTGGGGCAAATTAGACACAATTCAAGAAAAACGCCCAGGAGATTTAGTGACAGCCGCAGACCAAGCTGCGGAAGCTGCCATTTTAGCGGTTATTCGTCGCCATTTCCCCCAGCACCAAATTTTGGCCGAGGAATCGGGGCATCTGGGCAATCCAGACAGCCCCTACTTGTGGGCGATCGATCCCCTGGATGGCACCACCAACTATGCCCATCAATATCCTTTTTCGGCGACATCCATTGCCTTACTCATCCACGAGCAACCCCAGGTAGGTGTGGTTTTTGACCCCTTTCATCAAGAGTTATTTCGCGCAGCCACAGGATTGGGTGCCACCCGTAACCGTCAACCCATGCATGTTTCCCAGACAAAATCCCTTAGCGATAGTTTACTGGTCACGGGCTTTGCCTATGATCGGCGCGAAACCCCAGATAATAACTATGCTGAGTTTTGTCACTTCACCCATCTTACCCAGGGGGTGCGGCGGGGCGGATCAGCGTCTATTGATCTGGCCTATGTAGCCTGTGGTTGTTTAGATGGCTATTGGGAGCGGGGTCTGTCGCCTTGGGATATTGCTGCAGGGATTGTGCTGGTGCAAGAGGCTGGGGGACGAGTAACTGCCTATGATCAAAGTCCACAACAGCTGCGATCTGGCCGATTGTTGGCCACCAATGGCCGGATTCATACAGCCCTGAGCCAAGAACTGATCCAGATTAAGCCCCTAGTGTGGGATCCACCTGTTTTCAATGCACAGGATCAAACTTAAGATCAATAAGTTCTTCCAGCAGATCAGGTGCTGGATTGCGCTGAACCGATTAGACTAGCACTAGAGGATATGTGAACTCATTTGGAAACCCATTACATGTCATTTGAGATGAAGCAGGGAATTGCTATTTTTGATTGTCCAGATCACTATGCCTGTCTGGGGTTGGCAATAGGCGCATCGAAAGATGAGATTCGCAAACGGTATTTTAAAATTGCACGCAGCTTGCATCCAGATAGTTGCCCCGCAGATATGGATAAAGCTCAAGCTAGCCAGTTGTTGTCAAAACTGGTGAATCCTGCTTACGAAGTGCTTTCCCAAGAAAAAGAATTGGAAGAATATAAGGTTCTATTGCGGCTCGTTGGCCAACGAGCGACCCGAGAAGTCGATCTCGCCTCTCTGCAAGGAACAGAGGTGCAAACGTTTCTGGCTGCTAGTGATTTTGAGGCTGTCTATCAGGAACAGATCAAGCAATTGGCTCAGAACCAATTTGGTACCTTAACAGGGGTATTGGCCGTTGTCTCTCAACTGAGTGAGCTTAATTTAGCCTATTTGATCCGGCGAGAGGACAGCAAGCAGACGAGTCAACCCTCAATGCCAGTAACGCAAGCGAGTTCTTCTGCTCCTCCCGTTTCTCAGGCTACTTCTGCCGCCGCACCTATATCTCAGGAACAGCCACCAAGCCAAGCCGCCCCGACCTCGCAATTTGTGAATGATTACTGCCGACGAGCCGAGGAATTAATCGGTAAAAATCGCTTGAATGAAGCAATTGTGGAATTGCGGGATGCCCTGAAGCTTGAGCCTAGAAGTAGTCGCTGCCATAGTTTGTTGGGATCGATTTATCTGAAGAAAAATACCTTCAAGATGGCAAAATTACATTTTACGCAAGCTCTCAACAGCAATCCTCAAGATCCTGAAGCCTTAAAGGGTATGGCTCAACTGAAAAAATTAGAGCAGCAGCAGTCTAAACTCGGTGTAGCCAAAAAAACCATCCCCCCCAAACCAGAGCGTAAGGGTTTATTTGGATTGTTTGGGGCAAAAGTAGCTTTTTCTGATGATGTATCAACCACCTGCTGGCGCTAGAGATCTCTTGCCGTTGGATGTTGCTCAGAAATGCTGGATTGAGCAGCGTTTACAGCAAGTGTTTCAATCCTGGAGTTATCACCGGATCATTACACCCACTTTGGAACGGTTAGAAACATTGATTGCCGGGGGTGCTGTTGAACCGCAAACGGTCATTCAGGTTTGGGATGCCGAAGAAGGAGTGTTAGGGCTGAGACCCGAACTGACGGCCTCCATTGCCCGGGCGGCGGTGACGCGGATGTCGGGAACCAGCCATCCACAGCGCCTTTACTACAATGCCAATATTTTCCGTCAACAGCAGGCTCATGTCAGCGGTCAACATGAGTTTTATCAGGCTGGGGTAGAACTCTTAGGCAGTGCTGGTTTGCTGGCGGATGCTGAAGTTTTATTGTTGTTGGCGGACTGCTTGGCTGCCGTGGGTGTCCAAGGCTGGCATGTGATTTTAGGGGAAGCGGATTTGACGCGATCGCTATTATCCCCTTTCCCCAACGCTATCCGTGGGGCGGTACGACGAGGGATTGCCCAACTGGATCGAGTGGGTTTGGCTCACCTGCCGTTAAGCTCAGATCTCAAAGAACATGCCTTGTTTCTCTTGGATTTACGCGGCCACCCCACCCAAGTCTTGCAAAAAGTGGGGCAATCCTGCCTAGACCCCCACAGCAAGAGGCGGTGAATAATCTCAAAGCCTTAGTGGAGGTACTCACCCCCCATCCGTCGCTCACCTTAGACCTGAGCTTGATCCAAACCTTTGACTACTACACAGGCGTTGTCTTTGAAGTAATCAGCGATGCAGAATCTGGGCAGCGGGTCTTAGGTCAAGGAGGGCGCTATGACCAACTGTTGGGGTTATATCATCCCCAAGGCGAGATAATTCCAGGAATTGGTTTTTCCCTCAATGTTGAACAATTACACCAGGTCTTGCTGGCAGCCGGACAACTGCCCCAGCAGCCCCCTACGTCTCACTGGTTAGTGGTGGCGGAAACTGAGAGTACGATAGTCTACGACCGACCGGAGGTCATCGCAGCCGCCTTCGCCCATGCCCAGAAACTCCGCCAAGAGAATCCCCACTCTCCCCTCACCAGAGTGGAAGTGGATCTATCGCAAAAGCCACCTGAGCAAATCCGAACAATAGCTCGCCAACGGCGAATTCCTCAAATTGCTTGGGTCAAGGCTCAAGGTTCTGTCACAATTGAAGCGCTAGAGTAATTGACCCCGTTATAGTCACTCTAGCCATCCTCCAACCGAGACAATTGTTATGCTCACGGCTGCCTTACCCAAAGGTGCATTACTCAAAGACAGTATTCGTCTATTGAAATCCGTTGGTTTAGATTTCAGTGCCTTCCTAGACCCTGGCAATCGTCAACTGCAAATTTTGGATCCCACTGGAACAGCCCAGGGTTTACTGGTGCGGACTCAAGACGTCCCCGTTTACGTCGAATATGGCCAAGCCCAATTTGGTATTGTCGGCTTTGATGTCTTGCAAGAAAAGAAGCCAAGGATAGCTCAGGTTGCCGATTTAGGCTTTGGCCACTGTCGAATGTCCGTTGCTGTCCCTAGTCAAAGCCCTTATCGCTCAGCTATGGAGCTGCCCCCCAATTGTCGGGTTGCCTCCAAGTTTGTCCGTTGTGCCCATGACTATTTTTGTCAGCTCGATTTGCCCGTTGAAATTATTCCCCTCTACGGTTCCGTCGAGTTAGGGCCGATTACAGGGATGTCTGAAGCCATTGTGGATTTAGTCTCTACGGGCCGCACCCTGCAAGAGAATGGATTGATCGAGCTGGACTGTTTGTACAAAAGTACGGCTCGCCTTATTGCCCACCCTCTCAGTTATCGACTCAACCCGTACAATTTGCAACATTGGCTAGGTGAAATCTGTACGGCGAGACAACTAACTGCTGGCTAGAGGAGCGATGTAGAAGGGTTGATCTTCAGTTATGTCAAACTAGGTGATAGGGGCGCAGGGGAACAGAGAAGAGTAGGGGAGATGGGGGAGTAATCGTGCCAAACCCTATCCTTTTTAAGGAATATCGACGGAGGGGTCAAAGCTATAGCTACTGAGGATATCCTTGAAGGTGGGCTTGACTTTCTCAAAATCGGAACGCAGAACCAAAATACTGACTACAGAGACGGTATTGTTACTTTGCTGGGTGTAGGTAGCTCCTAGTAAACGGTCATTGCTAGTTGAGAATTCCCAACCTAATTCGACAACGCCGTTGTCTAAGGTTTTGGGTTCACCTACCTGAAAATCAGGCTGTTCACTAAAGGCATTGGTGACAAAGCGGCGGGCTAAATCTCCTAATTCTTCCTGACCTAATTGTTGTTGGGATTTAAACAAATCCACGACGATACTACTTTCAGTCTTTTGGTCGGTCCAACGGATAATAACTTCCCCAGCTTTACTGGTATCTTTGCGCTCCCAAGTTCGGGGGATTTCAATTTTGAACAACCCTGATGGATGGGTATAAGCAGCAAGATCGGCCATTTTATCTTCGAAGGAGTCCCGGCGCGGCTTTGAGGATGAATCCCCGTCAGTGTCCGATTGATCCCTATCCTCTTGATTGGAATCAGATTTTGAATCGGGCTTGGAATCAGGTTTGGAATCAGCCTGAGAAACGGTGGGTTCTTTGCTCAAACCCAAAAAATCACTCACATAAGGCCATGCCAGTGCGCCACCCCCAATGACTAGAACCCCAGCAATGATCCACACCCAAATTTTGGGACCTTGTGGCTCAGAGGGCAAGGAAGACTGATAGTAGGGAGTCGGATTAGGAGAAGGATAGGATGGCAGTGGCGGTGCAGAAGCACTACCTGCATAGGGAGGGTTGACCGCTGTGGGAGGAAGTCCCCCTAAAGGGCTGATTTCGGTAGGGGGTAGACCGCCGGAGGTACTGACTCTAGCATTGAGGACGATGCGACCCAGGGTAATCGTATTGCCACTACTTAAAGGAACCTCACCCGTAGTGATCGGTTGACCGTTGACAATGGGAGGATTGGTGTCGCGGAGGGATCGCAAATAAAAGGCTTGGTAACCGGCATGATAAAAAATTTCAGCCTGGATTCCTGAGACACTATTATCCGTGAAGACAATGTCGCAGCGTTGGGGGTCTCGACCCAGCCTGGTTGTACCTGAATTTTTACTGGGTTGATTGGGCTGAATACGCTCAGAACGAGATCGGCCCTCTTCGACCCATTCCAAAATTAGCTCAGTCACTTTAGGTTCCTTTGAACATCAATAGCAACAAGGTCTTTCTAGCTGATCATGCCATGAGGGGTCACCTTTGATCGCTCAATCTCCACTGAGTGGTGCAGACAGCCTCTCTACACGGTATGAAGGGGAATTGATCGGTTAGCCTACCCCATGAGTTTCTTAAAAGAATCTCGATCTTTTTTGACCTTGATAGCCCTTTTGCTATTGTGCAGAAGATTCCCTCAAAAGCATTGTCTATTACGCATTCATCCTTTATGAAATCCTACAACTTTAATCACAATTCTCTCTGGTTAGCCTGCAAAGGTGTATTGCTAACAGGGCTATTAGGGCTATTGACTGCTTGCACACCTACGCTGAATTCCGAAAAGTTAGAGGCCGAAATTCAGAAAGGGATTAAAGAGCAAACGAAAACGGAGGTTAAATCTGTCTCTTGTCCCAAACAAATTAAAGTTGATAAGGGAAAAAAGTTTGAATGCACCGCTGAAGCAGAAGACGGAACAAAAGCAACTGTGACAGTGACGCAGGAAGATGATAAAGGCAATGTCAAATGGAATCTAGAGCCAACCACCGCTGCGACCAAGAGCGATACAGATTCTTCGGATTCACAGGACACCGCTCCTGAGGATTCACAAGATTCATCCGATGCGCCGCCAAGTCCCAGTTCACAACCCGCTGATATCGATCCCAATGCACCGTTACTAGATATTGATGTGGTTGAAAGTACCGTCAAGGAACAATTCACGAATCAAGCTGGCATTCCGGTGCGCGCTGTGGATTGTCCTGATAAAGTAGCCATCGAAGCCAATGGCAAGTTTGACTGCACCGTGACCGCCACCGATGGCAAAACCATCACCGCCATGGTCACGCAAACAGATGACAAAGGAGCGTTTTCTTGGAATGCTACGAAGGGCTTAATTTCCTATGATAAAGTCGAGAATTTGATTAAGAATGGCATTCAAGACCAAGAGAAGTTAGCCGTCACCCCCAAATGCGGAGATGGCACCGTTCGCTTTACCATTGCCTATAAAGGTGATACGTTTAGCTGCACCGCTGAAGATCCCAATGGCAAGACTATTCCCGTTAATGTCAGTGTCCAAAGTGATGAAGGTCAAGTTCAAGTCAACTGGAATCTCTAAAACGAGTTGGTTCTCAAGGAAGAGATCCCGTTCTTCCTTGAAGAACTCAGGCTTGGGTTGAGGAAACTGGCAACGGATGGACTGGGGCTACTCCAAAAGTTCTCGCTCTAAAAACGGATGTAACGGATGGTTGATGGGTGGGTGCAATGATATTTTGTAGAGGAGGCGGATTCGTCAACCCTCACCCTTGGCTCTTTGCCTAGGTTGGATGCTGGGATGATGTGCATGGACTATTTTCTATCGCCTGCTTAGGGTTGACTCTCTCTACTAAGTCATGAAGGAGCCTATCATGTCGGATTTTCAGGATTGTTTAAAGCGACGATTTGCATCAGTTGCGATTGGTGAGTTTAAACCGGGCAAGTTTGCAGAGGTTCAACATCTCTATGAGCAAGCGATCGCAACCTATACCGATGGCTTTGAAGGGGCATATCTTTTTCAAGAACCGGGTACAGATAGAGGCGTTTCCGTGATCCTCTGGGACAATCTCGAAGACATGGAAGCCCATGAAGGCGAAGAACAAGAAGCAATCCTCAAGAAAATGGCTCCTTTTTTCTCACAGCCCCCTAAAGTCTCTGTTTATGAACTCGTATGCAAGATCGACCCTAGGAAGGCCCAAAAATAGGTCGCCAAGGCCAAGAGATAGTCCGGCATAGCTTGCTGAGTCTTTATCTCATAGCCCTTGTCGACAGTATTTGTCAATTTGCAGTTGAGTGTTTATGGCTGAACCAACCTGGAAGCGCCATCATGTCTTGGCTTTGGCAGACTTTAGCGTTGATGAGCTGAACATTGTTTTGCAAACGGCCAATAGCTTTAAGGATGTTTTGTCTCGCCAGACCAAAAAAGTCCCCACCCTCCAGGCTCGGTTAGTGACCAACCTCTTTTTTGAGCCGTCTACTCGCACCCGCAGTAGTTTTGAGCTGGCGGCTAAACGACTTTCTGCCGATGTTCTCAATTTTTCCCCTGGCACCTCCTCTCTCAGTAAAGGTGAAACCATCTTAGATACCGCTAAAACGTTTCTGGCAATGGGAGCGGACATCATGGTGATTCGCCATCAACAGTCCGGTGTGCCGCAGATGATTGCCCAGGCTATGGATGATCTCGGTGAACGTGTTGGGGTTCTCAATGCCGGGGATGGCTTTCATGAACACCCGTCTCAGGGGCTACTGGATTTATTTACTCTCTGTACCACCCTGAAACCCGATCAGCCGACTACTCACCTGCTCACGGGTAAAAAGATTGCCATTGTGGGTGATATTTTGCACTCGCGTGTGGCTCGTTCCAATTTGGCGAGCTTGGTAACCTGTGGTGCCCAGGTGCATTTGGCGGGTCCGCCAACGCTACTACCCAAGAAATTTAAAGATTATGGGGCTCAGGTGCATTGGTCTTTAGAACCTGCTTTAGAAGCCGCTGATTTTGTGATGGCGCTGCGGTTACAGCATGAGCGGATGAGCCAGCATTTGATTCCCAGTATTCGAGAGTATCATCAACGCTTTGGGATTACCCGCGATCGCCTCCAACATTGCCAACCCCAGGTCAAAGTCCTCCATCCCGGCCCCGTCAATCGCGGCGTCGAAATTAGTTCGGATCTCATGGATGATCAGAGCCTAAGTTTGATTCCGCACCAAGTCACCAGTGGTATTGCCGTGCGCATGGCCTTGCTCTATTTGATCAGCAATCGCAGACCCTCAGAGACCAAATTGGCAAAGTGACCTGCCCAGTCCGCGCAAGAATTTGCAATACTGGAACAGAACAACTCCAGGTTCTAGAGTCGATACTCTGGACTGGCGATTTGTTTGCTATTAAATGCACCTAGATAGGGCACGTTTGATCTGAAGATATGTACACCATTGAAATTTCCCTGCGCGGCACTCCTATGGGTTTAGCTGTTCAACGCAAAGAATCCACTGACGCTGAAGCCCTTTACCAAGAAGTCTTGCAAGCAATACAGTCTGGCAAGCCTACGGTTTTGGAAATGACTTGCGATCGCGAACCCGACAAAAAAGCAGCCGTCCTCGTTAACGAAATCACCGCCGTTCAACTTTCAGATAAATCTGGCAACACTGGCGCAGGTCGAGCCACTGGCTTCTTTGAACTGGGATCATGACCCCCCCTGCCATCCAAATCCAAAATGTCTCTTTTAGATGGTCCAACGATCTGCCCGTCCTCAAAAACTGCTCCCTCCAGGTTCCCAAAGGTGAGTTCTGGATGCTTTTGGGAACCAACGGCAGTGGTAAATCCACTCTATTGCGCCTGCTCGTGGGTCTCCTGCAAGCCCAATCTGGTCAGATTGAGGTGGCTCAACCCATGGGGTTTGTCTTTCAAAATCCAGACCATCAGTTAGTGATGCCCACCGTCGGCGCAGATGTAGCCTTTGGTCTCGTCGCCGAAAACTTGCCCTTGGTTGAAGTCCATCAACGGGTGAATGAAGCCTTAGCCGCAGTTAACTTGATCGATTTTAAGCGCCGACCTATCTATGCCCTCAGTGGTGGCCAAAAGCAGCGCATTGCGATCGCAGGTGCAATTTCCCGCCATTGCAACGTGTTACTTCTCGATGAACCGACCGCTTTGTTAGATCCTGAGAGCCAAGGAGACTTGGTGGCTCAAGTCCAGCGGCTAGTCAAAGAACGAGACCTCACCGCCCTCTGGGTCACCCATCGCTTAGAAGAACTAGACTACTGTGATGGTGCCTTCCTTTTGGAGAACGGTCAAATTATCGATCAAGGCCATCCCCAATCCATGCGAGAAAAACTGATCCAAAGGTGGCAAGCCACAGCCAACTAGCTCAGAATCTACATTCACCATCAGCTTCTATTTCATATCACGTTCTTGGTCAGCGGCGGTAGATAACTTTCGCTGTTTAATAGATAACGCTTACTCCGTTCCGATTCAGCGATTTGTTTATGCAATTGATCGAGATACTAATATTACAGGCTACAAACGTGACGGAGCTTATCTCGAAAATAGCAAAAGCTTTGAGATGAATTTTTATCCACATTCATATGAGGAGAAATTGCATGTGCCCAATTTGCCTTTTCCTTGCCAATTTGTCCAACGACCTTAGATAATTTCACACTACCACCGACAACTATCGCATCAGCCAACTTCTCCCAAGTACCACAAATACTATCATTTTCGTATGAATTAAGAATTGCAGATTTTGCACTTGGATAAGCTTTTTTCACCGCTTCTAAATCGCCTAAGTACCAGGCTTCTCCCTCTTCAATTGCAATATAAAAATATGTCTCTGGTTTTGGATTGCATTTATCTAAACAATCAAGTAAGTCTTTACGAAAAGCACTCAGACATCGATCATCAAGATCACAAACAACAATTAGGATAGCGGGATAGTTCAGGATTCCAGTAAATGTTTTACCATATCCTTGAATCAGGCGCGGTAGTTGATCAAGTAGAACTCGCTTTTTAGGATCAGATTTGGCTTTAAGATCTCTTGGGATACGCCCTGCTCCTTTATAGGAATAAATTTTAAAGGTGTGCTGTTTAGTATCAATGATTTTAGGAACAAGAATTTCAAGAGCTATCTTGCCAGAAATATCTTCGATAAGGATTTCAAAGTGCATGTACTCACCTGTTATCCAAATAATCACTGTACCAAAGCCCACCAAGAGGTAAACCTTCATCAACAAGGTCTACAATTAGACGGTCTTCACTAGCACGTCTAATTTGAGAGAACCCATCCACGCCTTTCTCTAAAACCCAGACTTCTTTAGGCGAAAGAGCATCGACAAAATAAGGTTGATGCGTTGTAATGAAGACCTGAGAACCCCCTTTGCGACCTGTTGCATGTTCACGGAACTCCTGCGCCAGGGTTTCTAGAAGCTTATGATAGAGACCATTTTCTGGCTCTTCAATGCATAGAAAAGGTGGTGGCGATGGATCTTCTAGTAAAAGTAGATAAGCGAAAACTTTTAGTGTTCCATCTGACATTTGCTGAGCATAAAATGGATCTGTGAAGCCTTTATCATTGAAACGGAGTAGAAGCCTTCCATCTGGACTCCTTTCAGTACTAATTTGGTTTATACCTGGAATTTTCCTGGAAATTCTCTCTAAAATTGACTGAAACCTTTTAGGATGTTCTCTCTCCATGAATTGGACTACATTTCCAAGATTATCCCCATGAATATTTAGGTGTTTCTGTGGGCCAGCAAGAGGTAAACTTCTCGCCGCATCTGGTGTAAAATAGCTAAGGTACCAGCCTTCAATAAATCTGCGAAATGCTGAAATTCTAGGATGTTGTTTTAACGATCCCAAAGTTGCAATTCCAAGTCTTCGCTTATCGTCAAGTTCGACCACCTCAGTTTCTTTGCTTTCTGCTTCTGCCTCACCAGTTTTAATTTTTTCTATTAATTTGAATAAATCAAATTCTTTGTCTTCCTCAACTTTTTTACCTTCCTCCTCTCCTTTCCAAGCTATACCTCTGCCTTCATTAAGCATTAAGAATGAAAAAGGCCATCCTTTATCTTGTCCTCTTCTCCGTTGTCTAAGCCTCTCCTTTGTTACATATGGTCTTTCTGATGAATCCAGATCAATGGACAACTCATAAGTAATGGGTCGAGCATTACCATCCTCTTTGTAATAGATCTCAAATTCGATACCATTCTTTTGCCCTTGCGAACGGATTCTCTCGAAGCCGCCGCGACCACGAGAGTCACAGGCTTCTTCCACTCCTCCTTTTAAACAATCTGCGAGAAAACCAAAAGCATCAAAAATTGTACTTTTACCTACCCCATTCTTACCAATAACAGCAGTCATTGGCATTAATGGTTTGCTATCTCGCGTATTCCAAAGCTTGCCCAAGGTGATATCGCGAAGAACCCTGTAATTTTTTATCCTAAAGCCTTCTATTTTGGACACCTAAGCACCTGTGACTAATAAAGATCTCAATTTTATCAACTGCTATAGGAATCTATCCGTGTTTCTCCTTTAAAACCAAGACGATGGGGTTAAACTGCATAACGACCCCGTTCACTGGCCGCTAGCAATTTTTCGGATTCACCGACCCACTTGATACAGTCGGTGTGCAACGGGATTGTTAGAATTTTTTGCTGACTACGTGAGGTTTAATCCTCCGTCTGAAATGATAATCTCTCCCGTAAGATAGTGGCTTGAAATAAGCATAAAAGCTATCTGTGCTATCTCATCCGGTTGCGCTCCTCGCCCCATCGGAGATTGTTCTTCCCAGAGCTTTCGTGCTGCTGTCCAATCTTTACTCATCGGAGTATCAACCAAACCTGGCGCGATCGCATTCACACGAATTTGCGGGGCTAGACTCAGGGCAAGCAGCTTTGTCATGTGATTTAGAGCAGCTTTAGTCACAGAGTATGGGATTGAAGCTCCTTTTGGGCGAATACCTGCATGGGAGCTAATATTTAGAATACAACTGGGACACTCACTCCTTGATGACTGGCGTAGCGCAACCTCAGCCTCTGCAATAAGTATCCAAGGCGCAATAACATTTACCTCATACAAACTCCGCCAGATTTCTGGTGAGGCATCCTTGAGAGATGGATGTGGAATCGTCGCAGTAATCCCTGCATTATTGACCAATACATCTAAACGTCCATGACGCGACAATACCTTGGAAATCAAATGACAAGACTGGCTTGGGTTAGACAAATCAGCCTGAAAATAGGATGAACCAGGATAGGCCTCTGCTAATGACTGCCCAACTGCAACTGAAGACTTGGAATGAAAAGCAATCGTAAATCCATCTTTAGCAAGTCGCTTTGCGATCGCCATCCCGATACCAGATGTCGAACCAGTCACAAGCGCAACTCTCTTTCCATCTCTATCTTCAGTCACAGACTTATGCTTCGGATTTTCCTTAAGTTTAACTCTGCTTAATAAGCATTACTCTCTTCCCACCAAAAGATTATGGAACAAGTGAAAAGATGTAATTGAGTGTTTTGTGCCCTTGTTCTGCCGATAGAAACTGGTGCGAGTCGAGAAACTGATTGAGTTGTTGTTTAATCTGCTCCAGGGTTGTCCCCACTGGCAGATGATGCAGCAATCGTAAGCGCATAGAAGAGCTAGGTGAACCACGGTCTAACAATCCACTTTCACACCGACCGTATTAAGTTAATGATTGATCGCAAAAGTCTTGGCGGCAGGTGATTGGGAGCGTTAGCTTTCAGTGGTCATGGATATAAGAACTAAAAACCGACACAAGGTGACTATCGATAAATGGAATCTCATGCCAGTATAGTGATATCAATCGAATACTTTCCAAAGGCAACGACGGGAACGAGTAACTGCTGTGGCGGTGACCAGCGAGTCAGAGATAGTGTGAGTCTAACCATACGGCAGCAGTGAAAATCCTCCTTGAGCCGCCCTCCGAACCCAAGGAATCGCACTTCAGAACCCTTGCAGTAGACAGGGACGTGGCCTGCACGTTACAGCAGGAGGCTCTTCCCTCACAGGGAGTAGCTGGTCAAGATCAAGGTCGTAGCACCTTGATGAAATTGGGTGGTACCGCGCAACCCTCAGCGCCCCAATGTAGAGGAAAAGAGTTCAGCGACGCTGACGCTCGCAAACATCTACAGGGTTCAAAAGTGCGGTCATGACCTTTAAAGACGTTGATAAACAACCCAATTTTCCAGCCTTGGAGCGCACGCTCATTGACTTTTGGCAATTGCATGGGATCTTTGCCCAGTCCATCCGCAAAGAGGCACCCCAAGGGAATTTTATTTTCTATGAAGGCCCCCCCACGGCTAATGGCAAACCGGGGGTGCATCATGTTATTTCCCGTGCCTATAAGGATCTCTTTTTACGGTATAAAACCATGCAGGGTTACCGAGTCGAACGGAGGGGCGGCTGGGATACTCACGGGTTGCCCGTGGAGCTAGCCATTGAAAAACAGCTCGGCTTTACCCAAAAAGCGGATATTGAAGCCTTTGGCATTGCCGAATTTAATGCCCTCTGTAAACAGTCTGTGTTTGAACACATTCAAGACTGGAATGCCATGACGGAGCGGATTGGCTATTGGCTTGACCTAGAGAATGCCTATGTGACCTACACCAACGAATACATTGAGTCTTGCTGGTGGTTGCTGAAATCCCTGTGGGAACGCAATCTGCTCTTTGAAGATTACCGCGCCACCTGGCACTGCCCTCGCAATAACACCAGTTTGTCTGATCATGAAATTGCCCAGGGCTATCAACAGGTCGAAGATCCGTCGATCTATCCTAAATTTCCGGTGCATACAGCCCCACTGGTCGAGCTTGGCCTGATCGTTGATCCATCTCAGCCTGTTTTTTTGCTGGCTTGGACCACTACGCCTTGGACCTTGGCGGCGAATGTTGCGATCGCCCTCAACCCCAACGCCCACTATGGCTTATTTCAGGCTCCTGCCCAGCATGGTAACCCTGACCAGACCGATTATTATATTCTCGCCCATGCCTTGGCAGACGCTGTTTTCGGGACAGGCAACTATCACTGCCTGCAAACCTTTCCTGGAGAATCCCTCGCAGGCTGGCGCTACTCCCCCCTCTTGCAAGGAAAACTTCCCGATGGCCAAACCCTAGAACAGGGGTTTCGGGTGATTACCGCTGACCAGGTCAGCCTGGAAGAAGGCACGGGGGTTGTACATGTGGCTCCGGCCTATGGCGATCTGGAACTCGGACGGATTCATGATCTGCCCATGCTGTTGTCAGTGGATCTGCTGGGTAAAGTCTACCCAGAGGTGAAGCTCTGCGGTGCCCCGGAGGATGTAGGTCCCTACGCTGGCCAGTTTTTTAAGGAGGCCGATCAGCCGATCATTCAGGACTTGCTGGCTCATAATCTCCTCTATCGAGCCACCACCCTCACCCACGCCTATCCCTGCAACTATCGGGATGGCACTCCCCTGATCAACTATGCCAAAAAGAGCTGGTATATTCGCACCACTGCTGTTAAGAACCAACTCCTGGAGAATAACAACAGGATTCATTGGCACCCGGAATCGATTCGGGAAGGGCGCTTCGGCAATTGGCTCCGCCACAATATCGACTGGGCCTTGTCGCGGGAACGCTATTGGGGTGCTCCCCTGCCCATCTGGGTGAGTGAGGATGACAGCGAACAGATCTGTGTGGGCGGTGTCCAAGAGCTGGAAGCATTAACCGGGCGCGATTTATCAGACCTGGATTTGCATCGCCCCTATGTGGATGACATCACCTTCGAGCGCGATGGCAAAACTTTTCGGCGCGTTCCCTATACCGTGGATGTTTGGTTTGAATCCGGGGCAATGCCCTATGCCCAACTCCATTATCCCTTTGCCAATCCAGACGCTCTTCCCCAGAAATTTCCGGCGGATTATATTTGTGAGGCCATTGACCAGACAAGGGGGTGGTTCTATAGTCTCCATGCTTTGGCCACACTGCTCACCCATCCCGGCAACGATAACCAGTCGGAGGGAGCACTGGCTCCTATACTCCAGAACTCCTCCGCGTTTAAGAATGTGATTGTTCTAGGGCATATTGTCGATGAAAACGGCGAGAAAATGTCCAAATCTAAGGGTAATACGGTGGATCCTTGGACCATTTTAGATGCGCAAGGGGCGGATGCTCTGCGCTGGTATCTGTTTAGTGCCAGTCCACCGGAGACCAGCAAGCGCTTTTCCCAAGCTCTGGTGGAAGATACGGTTCAAGATTTTTTGATGACGCTATGGCATACCTATAGTTTCTTTGTGTTGTATGCCAATCTCGATCGCCCTGATCTCCGATACCGCATCCTGCCCTATTCAGAGCGACCTGAAAGCGATCGCTGGTTAGTATCTAAATTGCATCAACTGATCCTGGCGGTTACCGAGCATCTAGACGCCTACGCCCCCACCCCTGCCAGTCGGCTAATCCGCAACTTTGTAGTCAATGATTTGTCGAATTGGTATGTCCGTCGCAATCGCCGTCGGTTTTGGAAATCCGAGAACGATGATGATAAGTTGTCTGCCTACCAAACCCTTTATGAAGCCCTAGTAACAGTTGCCAAATTAATGGCTCCAATGGCTCCTTTCATCAGTGAGGCGCTGTACCAAAATTTGGTTTTGACAGTGGTACCCCAAAAGCCAGAATCGGTTCATTTAGCCCACTGGCCCTCGGTGGAGACCGATTGGATTGATCCTGCCCTGATGGCAGATATGGCCACCGTCATCCGCGTCGTCGAATTAGGACGTGCAGCCCGTGCCAAGGCTGGCGTTAAGATCCGACAACCCCTGGCGCAAATGTTGGTGCGGGTTCGTGATCAGACTGAAATTGTTGGCTTGCAAGCCTTAGAAGATCAGCTCAAAAGTGAACTGAACGTCAAACAGATCACCTACTTGGATCTAACCACAGATTTTTTGGAGTACCAGATAAAACCCAATCTACCATTGCTGGGCAAGCGCTTGGGTCAGCGGCTACCCCTTTTAAGACAGCAGCTCACGGTGATGGATACTCGTCAGATCCTAGAGAATATCCAAGAGGGGAAACCTACAATCATCGATCTAGAAGGCGAATCGTTGCATCTAGAGCCAGAAGCATTTCTAATTGAGGCCCAAAGCCCCAATGGCTATGCAGCAGTCGAAGAGCAGGGCTATCTAGTGGCCCTCAACACCCAACTCACACCTGCGTTGAGGCAAGAAGGATTGGTGCGCGATACAATTCGCCTGTTACAAGAGGGTCGGAAAAAGGCGGGATTAGCGGTGTGCGATCGCATCCACCTAGGCATCCGAACCTCTCTTAGTCTACAAGAAGCGCTCACCCTCCATTTGGATACGGTGAAGCGTGAAGTTTTAGCAAACGCAATTCAGTTTGCAGAACTGGAACATGCCCAATATAGGGAGCATATCACCAGCAATGACATTGACCTGATCTACTGGATCAAATCTGAGTGATTGTTATTCCACCTTTTGCGATTCTGGGGCACAACGCCAAGTATTTCTTTCCAGAATAGGAGGTGCGATCGCTTGGCTGGGTTGACGACTCTCGCACAAAATAGACCCATAGCTTGCATCTGGGAGCTGAGAGACCCCCCCCGCATAACTATTGAGTCCAGGTTCTTTGGGAATTGCCGTAAAGATTGCTTTGGTCTGATTGGCCTCAAGACCCGCCAGGGTAAAATGCTCCGCCTTTATACCCAAATCCAATTCATCCAATTTCTGGGTAAATTTACCATATTCTAGGTTATAAGCCATTTGTGCCCTGCTAATCGACCCTAAAGAGACTTTTGCTTCTGCATTCTTCGCCCGAGCTTGTGGAGACTGAGCGGTGGGGGATGGGGTCGTTGGCTCTGGTTCTAGGGAACTTGGAGGAGGAGGTTCTGGCGAACTAGGCTCTGGGCTGTCGGTTTGAGGTGCAGGGTTAGATGAACAAGCCCACAAGAGACTGACCGTGAGTAGAGCAAGGGCAAATCGGCAGGATCGGCCAACGTTAGAATTCATGAACATTGATTTTTCAAGGTAGGGAGAGCAAGGTTGAGATGGATTCTATATCTCGAAACTTATGATTTGCCCTTGCCGCGTTTAACCTCTTCTAGTTCAGGCAAACGAAACGTGACAATTTTGGTCCAATTGCCACCCCCAAAAATCACAGCGGCTTGACCGTCTACAACACGCTGTACTTGGCCTTCAAATCCAAAGTAGGTGTCTCCAGAGTTAATGACCCGAACTGCAGAACCTGGCAAAATCATAAGTAATCACTTTTCACTTACTGCATCATACTAGCTTTTATGATAGTGGACGAATCACTCCACAACACACTGAATCGGGATGAACTGCCGTAAAACTACCTGCTAAAATCGTCTTTTTTCCGATGATTAGCCACTGACTCTACTAAACCTATGGCAATATAATTCGTCAACAAAGCCGAACGCCCATAACTCAACCAAGGTAGGGGAATACCCGTCACTGGGGCTAGCCCAATCGTCATACTGATATTCACAAAGACCTGGAAAATAATCATCGATAGCACCCCAATTACTAGCAGGGAACCAAAATCATCCTCTGCTTTGAGAGCCACCACAATCAGTCGCATACACAGCAGCCAGAACCCTGCAATCAGGATCACACTGCCAACAAAGCCGAACTGTTCCCCCACTGCCGAAAAAATAAAGTCCGTATGCTGCTCTGGGATAAAAGCTAAACCCGTTTGTGTGCCGTGATTTAGCCCTTTTCCCCAAAGCTGTCCAGCTCCGATCGCAATCCGCGATTGAATTAAATGATACCCACCGCGCAGGGGATCCTGTTCTGGATTGAGAAATAAAATAATCCGGGCTTTCTGATAGTCCTGCAACAAGCCCCAAATGATATGGCCTAATTCGCCTGCACCTAAATTAATAATGGCTGCACCTATCCCACCGATAATGCGGTAGGGAATACTCAGCCAACCCACGCAGCCAATAAAGAGGATCCAAATGACCCCAACAACCCAAAACCAAGGAGATATTGCCGGAAGATTAAACAAAATAGCCGAAACCAGCGGTGAAAACATCAGCACAAGCCATCCTGGATGGATATTCGACCAATACAACATGCCGATGGTGATTGCTCCAAACACCAGTGAAGTTCCTAAATCAGGCTGAACCAAGACCAGCGCCCAGGGCACAAACACAATGGCCAGAATTTGGAGAAGAGATAACAGTTTAGTTGGAGGACGCTCATAGAGCAGAGCTGCCAAACAGATAATCATCCCCACCTTGGCAAATTCCGAAGGCTGGACATTAAATCCAGCGATGGGAATCCAGCGTTGCGCTCCCAGTGCTTCAGTCCCCACAAAGCGCACAGCTAGAAGCGATATATTTGTGGCGATATAAATCAACCAGTGCAAACTTAAGAGAATTTGATAAGGCCAGGTGGCAATCGTGAGGGCAATGACTACGCCAATAGCCCCAATCATCCAGTGTTGTAGCCAATCCGTCCATCCTTGAGTTTCTTGGGTACTGCGAATCACAAGGCCACCAAAGATCGTTAACCCTATCGATAACAGCAGCAGCCAGCGATCGATATTCTCCCAGGGCTGGATCCAAGTCCGCCAAGGAAACCATTTACGCAGAGATTTGTTGATCAGCATGGGTGGATGGATTTCAGATTCAGCCTATCAGGCTCTAACATCAAGCTCATCCTCAAGTCAATGCTGCTACGGAAACCTTAGCAGCAATATCCGTAGCGATTTTGTGGAGGGCGATCGCAGATGCAGAAGATGGCTCACTCACAACAATGGGTTGCCCTCGATCGCTGCCCTCACGCACCGGAATCTCCAAAGGAACACAACCAATTAACGGCACGCCTAATTCCTGAGCAATTTTTGCCCCACCACCGGAGCCAAAAATATCGTACTGGGTGTCGGGGCGATCGGGGGGAATAAAGTAACTCATATTCTCAACCACACCCAACACGGGAACCCCCAATTGCTGGAACATTCTCAACCCTTTGCGGGCATCTAAGAGCGCGACGGTTTGCGGGGTGCTCACGATCACTACCCCAGCCATAGGTACCGCTTGGGCTAGGGTGAGTTGGGCATCTCCGGTGCCGGGGGGTAAGTCCACAATTAAATAATCCAAAGCTCCCCAATCGACCTGATATAGAAATTGACGAATAATGCCGTTTAGCATCGGTCCCCGCCAAATTACAGGTTGATCCTTATCAATTAAAAATCCCATAGAAACCAATTTGACGCCCTGGGCAATGGCGGGCTCCATGACATCCCCTTGGGCTTCTTTACGAACCTCGACGACCGCATCTTCTAGGCCCAGCATGGTGGGCACATTAGGGCCATAAATATCGGCATCGATCATGCCCACACTGGCCCCTGTTTGCGCCAAGGCCACGGCAATATTGACCGCTATCGTACTTTTGCCTACCCCGCCTTTACCACTAGAAACCGCAATAATATTCTTGACACCCGGCACTTGCGTGCGGTCTGGGACACTCTTTTGTTGCGGGGTTTCCGCTGTTACCTCCACTTCGACAGCATTGATCCCTGGTAATGCGTGTACGGCTTTTTTGCAATCTTCAACAATCATTTCCCGCAGTGGACAGGCAGGCGTTGTCAACACCAAGGTAAATTTGACCCGATCATTTTTGACCTCTACATTCCGGATCATGTTCAAATCGACAAGACTTTTTTGCAATTCTGGATCTTGGATCGGTTGCAAAACTTCCAAAATCTTTGCAGGGGTAGGGGCTAAAGTATCCGGCATAGTGTTCTCTAGTCAGGGCTTAGTACTGGTTTTACTGTATCAATTCTGGGTTAATACATCTATCCACTCTAGGCCAGAGCCAGACGCTTTCAGGCAGACAGATCAAAAATTTCCCTTTAGCCGCAGAATACTAGACTCTTGCAGGGGCATAGCTATCTGTCGGGATCAAGTGTTCAATGGCGCTGCTAGACAGAGCCGATGCCCTGGGAATTGGCATTCAAAAATCAAAGCAGGTGTCTTTTCGAGGGGGCAGGTAGCCAGAGACTGAGTTTAAGGTCTCATTTTCAGCCGCTTCTGCTAGTTTTTGAGCCACTTTGGCAGCATGTCTTTGGATCATCGACCATACCAGCGGTGATAACCACCCTCTCATCATCACGGAATAGGAAACGCAAGTGCCGCAAATCCTCGATTCTATGCGGTAGGTTACTCTCTCTTCTACACCGGGCAAGGCGCAAATCCGAAAACTCACTAATTCGCCCGGATTGACATTTTCTACAAAAATGCGAAAGGGCAAGGGTACCATTCTGCTGACTGCTTGATAAATTAAGCCCGGTTTGGGGACTAGCCCATAGGGAACATTCGTACTGGTTATGAGCGGATGCCAAGAGACATCAGCTAAATCGACCACCTTTCGCCATATCGACTCTACAGAAGCCGAGCTGATGGCCTCATAATGTTTGATCAAAGACCAGCTAGGTTGGCGGCGCTTCCATATATTGAACTTAAGCAACCATTGAGGGCTCACTATAGCTCTCCTAGAGGGATTTGGAACATAGAGAATCAGACGTTTGGGGGATGCTTTTGTCTGGGTTTTTTATGGGTGAACTTATCCCACTTCTCAGGCACCAGCATGACTGATTTAGCTTAACCCTAGAATAATCCTATCGAGATTTTGGTGGAGAAGCTAGGGGTGATGGCGGGTATGGATTAGATTCAAAATTTAGCTTGACGCCCTCTAGAGTTAAGATGAGCAGGGAATTAATTAGTTTCTAAAGAAAATAACTTAATAATCAGGATAATCAATTGGTGTAGGTCTAAGCGTATCCTGACGATCCTGCAAGACTAATCAGCATTGCCAGAATGCAGGTCTCGGCAAGATGGGGAAGAGCACTGAATTCGGTGGCCTCGGACTCCAAAAACCAAAAATTAAGCCAGAACTTAAAAAATTTATTAATCGTAACAATCAAGTCATCCGTGGATCTTTAAAGCAGCGATTCTCCGATTGATCGACTTGATCGACACCGCCATTTGGACTCTCGTTCAATCGGTTGAACCCAAGCTATGACTAATGGCACAGCCATATTTTTAAAATCAGATTTTCATTCCTTTGCAGATACAACTGTTGCTGAAAGGATATTGTCCCATTCTCCCTGACTCGGATAAGGGACAAGAGGAGATGAAAGAGTGCGATGGTCTACGACCGACCGGAGGTGATCGCACTCCCCTATACACAATCCCAGCCGATGGGTCTAGGTGAACCCTAATCTGCTATGCACACTGAACGCTTGTACAAACACTAACTAGACAAATTGAGCCTGCTAAAGCCGACGTTCAAGATCATTATCAATTTTTGTCTATTGATCTCATTTTTATAAATTAAAAATGCAAACTAATATATTTTTGTATAAAATTAGATTTTTAGGTTTAATTGAAAAATAATCATCCTAAAGAATAGAATATCGATTATTTTTTATCTAATAAGCCTATTTTTATGATTTTGCACCCTTCCCAATTGCCGAAATATGCACAATAATTCATACAGTGCTTTAGTCTACGCATCTCTTTAACGCGTGCTGCCGAGTTATAAACATTTTTCGGTGGTGAGTGCCCTAACTTTCAGATTGATAGGAGAATACCTAACGTGAAACTCGCAGTTTATGGAAAAGGCGGAATTGGTAAATCTACAACCAGTTGCAATATCTCAGTGGCATTGGCTAAGCGGGGCAAAAAAGTTCTGCAAATTGGTTGTGATCCCAAACACGACAGTACCTTCACTTTGACGGGTTTCTTGATTCCTACCATTATCGACACCCTCCAAGAAAAGGATTACCACTACGAAGACGTTTGGCCAGAGGATGTCATCTACAAAGGCTATGGGGGCGTTGACTGTGTAGAAGCGGGTGGTCCTCCCGCCGGAGCAGGCTGTGGCGGATATGTCGTCGGTGAAACCGTCAAACTCCTCAAAGAACTCAATGCCTTTGATGAATATGACGTCATTTTGTTTGACGTCTTAGGGGATGTCGTCTGTGGGGGGTTTGCGGCTCCCCTTAACTATGCAGACTACTGCATGATTGTCACGGATAACGGCTTTGATGCTTTGTTTGCCGCCAATCGTATCGCTGCCTCTGTCCGGGAGAAGTCCCGCACCCATCCCCTGCGTTTAGCGGGTTTAATCGGCAACCGCACCTCCAAGCGGGATTTGATCGATAAATATATTGATGCGGTGCCCATGCCTGTATTGGAAATTCTGCCGTTAATTGAAGATATTCGGGTTTCTAGGGTGAAAGGCAAAACCATGTTTGAGATGGCGGAGAAGGATCCCTCCTTAGCCTCCGTTTGCAATTACTACTTGAATATTGCCGATCAAGTTTTAGCTGGCCCGGAAGGGGTTGTGCCTGAAGATGCCCAAGATCGCGAACTCTTTGCGTTGCTGTCTGACTTTTACCTCAACCCCACTCAGCCTAAAACTGAGGAATCTAAGTCTGAGGAAGAGGAACTCGATTTGATGATGGTGTAATTTCTGGCTAATCACGCTGAGCTTAAGGCTGGCAGTGATTGGCCCTTCCCCTACATAGCTGCCGAACTCAGAAAAGGATTAAATATTATGACGCTTGCTGACAGTCAACCACAAGCTCTCGATTTTGAATGTGAAACTGGGAATTACCATACCTTTTGCCCGATTAGCTGTGTGGCTTGGCTCTATCAAAAAATTGAAGATAGCTTCTTTTTGGTGATTGGAACCAAAACCTGTGGCTATTTTTTGCAAAATGCCATGGGCGTGATGATTTTTGCTGAACCTCGCTATGCGATGGCTGAACTGGAAGAAGGAGATATTTCAGCCCAATTGAATGATTATGAGGAACTCAAGCGGTTATGTGTGCAGATTAAACGCGATCGCAACCCCAGCGTCATCGTTTGGATTGGCACCTGCACCACCGAAATCATCAAAATGGATCTCGAAGGCTTGGCCCCTCGCTTAGAAGCCGAAATCGACATCCCCATTGTGGTCGCCCGTGCCAACGGCCTTGACTATGCCTTTACCCAAGGAGAAGACACCGTCCTAGCCGCCATGGCTCACCGTTGTCCTAAGAGTAATGCCGTTGTTGCTGAGGCTGAAAAACAAGAACGAGGCAATGCCATTACCTCCCTCCTCAACTTCGGCAAGAAGAAAGAAGAGGTTGCCGCTGCCGAATCGGAATACCACGATCATACCCCCCTAGTTATGTTTGGGTCTCTGCCCGATCCGGTGGTCACCCAACTCACCTTGGAGTTAAAAAAACAAGGGATTAAAGTCAATGGCTGGTTGCCTGCCAAACGCTTTACGGAGCTGCCAGTCATTGATGAAGATTACTATGTTGCCGGGGTCAATCCCTTCCTCAGCCGGACTGCCACCACCTTAATGCGCCGTCGCAAATGTAAGCTCATTGGTGCCCCATTTCCGATCGGCCCCGATGGCACGCGAGCCTGGATCGAGAAAATTTGCTCTGTGCTCAATATTAAACCCCAAGGTTTAGCAGAGCGCGAGGCCAAAATTTGGGAAAACTTAGAAGATTACCTTCAGCTCATTCGCGGTAAATCCGTCTTCTTCATGGGCGACAACTTGCTCGAAGTGTCCCTGGCTCGCTTCCTAATTCGCTGTGGCATGACCTGCCCAGAAATCGGTATCCCCTACATGGATAAACGCTATCAAGGTGCAGAACTCAAGTTTTTAGAACAAACCTGTATAGAGATGGGTGTACCCCTGCCCAAGATTGTCGAGAAACCCGATAATTACAATCAGATCCAGCGGATCTATGAACAGAATGTGGACTTAGTAATTACGGGAATGGCCCATGCCAACCCCTTAGAGGCGCGTGGTATCAATACCAAATGGTCCGTAGAGTTTACCTTCGCCCAAATTCATGGTTTTGCCAATGCCCGCGATATCCTCGAGTTAGTCACCCGACCCCTGCGTCGCAATAACTCCCTCAAAGATCTTGGCTGGGAAAAACTGGTTAAGGAAGAAGCTAAAGTCTAAGGTTCTCGGAAATCGTTATCTCAGCAAAACCAGTCCTCTGCAAGATTGCAGAGGACTGGTCTGTGTAAGGGTTGAATGAAAGATGTCTTGGGTGCTGGGTTTGAATAAAGCCATTCTCACAGAATCAAGCTTCATCTTTATCCCTTGTTAGCAAAACGGGGTCAGTCAAATCGCCTTTTTTAGCAAGTATGATCTGGTTTCACCGCTTTGTAGAACTCACTGCCTGAGCAGCTAGACAGCCTTAACATTCACGGCGCAAGGACCTTTTCGGCCTTCACCAATTTCAAATTCGACGGTTTGCCCCTCAGCTAATGCTTCATTGTTAACTTCCGAATGGTGCACAAATAGATCGGCCCCACTTTCTTGTTCGATAAAACCGTATCCTTTTTGGGCGTCGAACCACTTTACTTTACCTTTTGCCATTATTTCCTCTTTTGTAGCCGATGTTCTGGATGTCCCTTCTCAAGAAGCACCTGGCTTCTTCTATGGACTACGGGGTTCGACACTAGGTCATTCCTATAGGATCAGAGACTCAGGACATTATAGGAGAAAAAAATAAAATTCAGTGATAGAGACTCAGTAAGTGTTCATTTTTAGAGACGATTTCTAAAATTTCTTATGCACCGTCAGCGCTTAATATTATTGATTTCGGCCATTATCCTGATCGCCATTTCTTGGTTAGGCATCCTGAAAGCAAAATCAGGATTAACGATTCGCTCTTTGAGTGTCAATGACACCCCCATGATCTTTATGGCTCCCCAGAACACCAACAAGGTTCCCGGTATCTTGATTGCCCATGGTTTTGCCGGTTCGAAGCAATTGATGTTCGGATACAGCTACACCTTTGCCCAGGCGGGTTATGCAACCTTACTCTGGGATTTTAAGGGACATGGCAGTAATCCAGCCCCCTCAGATTTGACCGGACTCCAGCCGGATCTAGACATTGCCTATCAAACCCTGATTGCCCAACCAGAAGTTGACCCTGAATCAGTGGCAATCTTAGGGCATTCCATGGGCAGTAGTGCAGTGATGACGGCCAGTATCGAGCAGCCCGAAAAATTTGCTGCCACCCTGGCGATTTCCCCGACCCAAGCAGCGGTCACGTCAAGACTGCCTGCCAACTTACAACTGCAAGCAGGGAGTGGCGAAGGACAGTTTGTCGAGAGTGCCAAGACTTTACTGCAAAGAGCAGGCGGACAAAACCAAAATTTAGATCAAGGCAGAGGACGACAGCTCATCGTGGTTCCCAATGTGGAACATATCACCATTTTATTTAGCGATATCAGCCATCAAAGTGCTCTCAGGTGGTTAAATCAAACCTTCAACCACACCAGTGCAAGTACCTACATTGATCGGCGAATGGGTTGGTATGGGTTTCACCTCATCGGCGGGTTAATGCTGATTGCGGCGCTGGTTCCCAGCATAATCAAATCTCCAACCGTGCCGTTATCAAAAAAACCTGTACGTTATTGGGGTGGACTGCTATGCGCTCCCTGCGCTGCCACTCTGCTCTTGATCCTGATCAGCCGGGGGCATGAGTTAGAAAACCTGGGGGGCTTAAAAGTGGGTGGAGCCTTGGGTTTATGGTTTTGTGTGGCTGGATTAGCTTGGTTAGGCGTACAAGGTCAAGGCTCTCTCTATAAACGGAGCCGAGCCAAGTTTCCTACCCTAAGAAGTATCAGTCTAGGACTTTTAGTATTTGCCCTATTGTGGTTTGCGTTTGGAGCGATGGCTCAAGTGGTCTGGTTACAATGGGGGTTGATCCCGGCTCGATTGCAACGCTGGCCATTATTATCCCTTAGTTGTTTCCCTTGGTTCTTAGCTTCAGGCTTTGCTCAACAGGGTGGGGGAGTGGGCAAACGAGTCCTGTGGTGGTTGGGGCAAACGATCGCTCTAATTGGAGGATTAATTTTGACGATCTATGCCTTACCCCAGTTGGGATTCATCTTTTTGCTGTTGCCCCTTTTCCCAATTATTTTTGGCATTCTCTCCTTTGTTGCTGCTCAGCTCAAGGATGCCTGGAGCTATGCCTTGGGCAGTGCCTTATTCTTTGGTTGGACGCTGGCAGCAGCCTTTCCATTGGTTGGATAAGAGCCAATTTTGGGTTTAAGGTTGCTGATAGAGTTCCATCACCTGGGAAATCGGCATACGTGAGAGGGCTGCCAAGGTCAGGGGGGAGGTATGTCCTCGCTGTAGATGCTCTGCGCCTGCACAAGCAATCATAGCGGCATTGTCGGTACAGAGGGCTAGGGGCGGTAACAGAACCTGGAGATGGTGTTTTTCCGCCGCTCTCAACAAATGGCTTCTCAGGAGACTGTTGGCTGCAACGCCACCCCCGATCGCAATAGTGGATAAGCCGTAGTTCAAGGCACAGTCAATGGTTCGTCGCGTTAAAGCTTGAGCAACGATTGCTTGAAAACTAGCAGCCAGATCGGCTACAGGCAAATCAATCTCCTGTTGCTGATGAGTTTGTACCAACCTGAGTACGGCTGTTTTCAGGCCACTGAAACTAGAGTCATAGGGATGAAAGCCACCTTCTGGTAGAGAAATTTTGCCCTCTGGCAGTAAAAAGGCATGGGGATTGCCAGTTTTGGCGATGCGATCGATGGCGGGTCCCCCAGGATACCCTAAATCTAAGAGGCGCGCGACTTTATCAAAAGCTTCCCCGGCAGCATCATCCCGTGTTTGTCCGAGGGTCTGATACTGGCCACAGCCTTCGACTTTAATCAGACTGGTATGTCCCCCCGACACTAGTAAGCTCAGAAACGGTGGAGTCAGATCTGGATTTTGCAAGTAGGACGCATGAATATGTCCTTCTAAATGGTGAATGCCAATCAGGGGCTTGTTGTAGAGGATAGCTAGGGTTTTGGCAGCGGTCAGCCCGACTAAGAGTGACCCGACTAAACCAGGAGCACAGGTGACGGCAATGCCATCAATGCCATCCCAATCGGTTTGGGCTTGGGATAAGGCTTGGGCGATCGCAGCATTAATGGATTCCACATGCTGGCGGGATGCCACTTCTGGCACAACTCCCCCATAGGGGTGATGAATCTCAATTTGAGATGCAACAATATTACTCAAAATGTGACGTTTTTTACAACTGCTGCGGCAGTTTCATCACAACTCGTTTCAATTGCTAAAACTGTGGCCATAAACTGGTAACTTCGTGATGGTGTATGCGTGTAATTAGGTCTCTCAATTCTTTACCAAGACCCTCCTGAAAGAGTATGATCGCTTCTAAAGTCTATGCGTCTACCCTGGCAGAAAGTTAAAAGCTTTTTGTTAATTAAAATTTTTGTTTCGTTATAGGGGAAACAATTTCTATGCGTCGATTGTTTGCTGTCCTTCTCGTAATCACCCTGTGGCTAGGTGTTGTACCTCCAGCATTTGCTGATATTGGTGGATTAGTGCCTTGCAGTGAATCTCCTAAATTCCAAGAACGTGCGGCTCAAGCCCGTAACACTACCGGTGACCCCGAATCTGGCCGTAAGCGCTTTGAAGCTTATAGCAAAGCTTTATGTGGTGCTGAAGATGGTCTGCCCCGAATCATTGCTGGGGGTCCCCTCAGTCGTGCGGGTGATTTTCTGATTCCGGGCTTGTTTTGGATCTACATTATGGGTGCTATTGGTAATGCCAGCCGTAATTATCAAATTGCCAATCGCAAGAAAAATACTAAGAATCCAGCGATGGGTGAAGTCGTCATTGATGTGCCTTTGGCCGTTTCATCGACAATGGCTTCTTTTGCTTGGCCTTTAACGGCGTTTCGAGAACTCACCACGGGTCAGTTAACCGTTCCTGATTCTGACATTACGGTCGCACCGCGATAAATTCAGTGGGTGAAAACCCGCTAAAAATTGATTCGGAGAAAGATTTTATGAAGTTTTTTAGTACGGCTCCTGTTCTTGCATTTATCTGGTTTACTCTCACAGCAGGTTTCCTAGTCGAGTTGCAACGCTTCTTCCCGGATGTGTTGTTTTACCCTTTTTAGAGCTGGGGCTGTCATCCTAAGCAACAGCGACAAGATGAGTTTCCACTCAACCACCCACTTTTAGCTGCTCAAATTTTGAGTCGGTCATGCTGTTGGGGTCTTTCCGCGTTCTAACGAGGGATGCAAGCTAAACATTTAAAACCAATCAAAAAGCGCCAAGCAGATATCCACAGAGTTGTGGTCACTGCTGAGCAAATGCGAGAGATTGAATCGCGTATTTTTGCAGCGGGGATGCCAGTTGCTGCGCTCATGGAAAAAGTTGGGGGTCTGATTGCACATCGCATTCAGACCCTATATTCGTGTTTAGATACCCCCAGTGTTGGTATTCTCATCGGTCCTGGACACAATGGCGGCGATGCCCTTGTGGTTGCCCGTGAGCTGCACTTTCAGGGCTATCAGGTTCAAATTTGCCGACCCCTTCCTCGTGCTAAAGCCCTTACGGATCAACATGCTCAGTATGTTGCTTCGCTGGGTCTACCGATCGCAGCACAACTAGAAGATTTACACACCTGTGATCTACTCATTGATGGCTTGTTTGGCTTTGGTCTAGAGCGCCCCTTAGAGGGTGCGATCGCAAATCTAATCAATCAAATTAACACCTGGTCTCAACCCCTCATCAGCATTGATCTGCCGTCGGGTTTGCATACCGATACAGGTGAAGTTTTGGGCACAGCCATCCAAGCCACGCATACCCTGTGTTTAGGACTGTGGAAATTAGGACTCCTGCAAGATCAAGGACTGGCCTATATTGGCAAAGCCCAACTGATTGACTTTGGCATCCCCCTTGCCGATATCACGGCTGTTCTCAGTTCTGATCCTGCTGTACAAAGAATCACTCCAGCCAAGGCAATGGCTGGATTTCCGTTACCCCGTCATCCCAAGACCCATAAGTACCGACAGGGGCATTGCTTACTCATAGGCGGATCCCAAGAGTATGGCGGCAGTATTATTCTCACCGCTTTGGGCTGTCGAGCGACGGGGGTGGGCATGGTCACAATTGCGGTTCCTGCCTCCTTAAAGCCTTTATTGCTGCAATATGTCCCGGAAGCTCTGGTGGTGGCTTGCCCTGAAACAGATACGGGTGCGATCGCTCATCTACCCAAGGATTTGTCTTTAGAGAAGTTTGATGCCATTGTCTATGGGCCGGGGGTAACCACCACCCCCTCCACAGTATTGGAATCAGTATTACCTTGCCCTTGTCCACTGATCTTAGATGCTGATGGCTTAACCCTTTTGGCTGACCAAGACCCCGTAGCGATGCTCAAAACCAGACCCAGCAAAACGATTCTCACTCCCCATCCTGGAGAATTTAAGCGGCTGTTTCCTCTCTTGAATAGGGACAATGTCCCAGAAATAGTTCAACAAGCAGCCCAAGCCACAGGGGCTTACCTAGTCTATAAGGGAGCTAGGGTGATCCTCGCACCCCCTCAAGGTTCGACTTGGATTAATCCAGAAAGTACGCCTGCGTTAGCCCGTGGCGGCAGTGGAGATGTCTTGACGGGCATCTTGGGAGGACTCGTAGCTCAAAGTTCTCCAGAAGAAAGGTCACTGTCTACCTGCCTGTGTAGCGGTATTTGGTGGCATGCCCAAGCGGGTAGAAGGGCGGCTGACAACTTTACCGAATTGGGGGTAGATCCCCTCACTCTTTGTGATGCCTTGATCCCTACCCTGACCCTGGCCGCAGATTTTCAGACATAAAAACATCCCCCACAGGATGTAGGGGATGTTGTCAATCTATAAGCCTATACCGCAAGAATCCAGCCTCCTGAATGGAGTGGATAGCCTAGTTGGTCTTAGCCCCCGAACATATTCAGTAAATAAGGGGTTTGAGAAAGGGCACCTGCAAGGACAGCCCCCCCACATCCACCCAAGAGGAAACCACTGCTAATCCCACTCCAGCCTTCTTTAGTGCCAAAGTCATTGGGGGGATTAGGAGTCGTGACGGTGGCGATGGGTTTGGGGACTGAAACACTGATATATAGGGATATTGCCACGGTTAAGATGACAATAATGCCGACGGCTGACAAAACACCCGAAATTGCGCCTAGCTGGGTGCCGCGAGCAGGACCTGAGGTGGCAAACGGACCATAGAGATAGTAGCCGTGAGCCATGCCAATTTCTAGACCCCGATTACTGGCGGATAATCCTTGTCGGTATGCAGGTAAGTTATTGATCCAGGCTTTTACAATTCCAGAAGCATTAACCGGTGTCGCTAAATTCCCAACTTGGGGGTCGCCACCGTGTGTAACCATGTCCATTGTCATTGATATTAATCTCCTCTCAAATCTTTGAACCCCTCTTTAAGATGGCTCGAAGTTAGGGGTGCGGGAATAAATAAATGAAAAGATAACGCTGAAAGTCATCATCTCATAGAACAGTATGGTTTCTGCTCTTTGCAACAAAATAAGTCGATGGTGTCAGGGGTTGGCGTTAGATTTCTTATTAATAAGAAATATTTGTTTGTATTTAAGCAATTCCTTAATCCTGATGAGACTACATCTTGACTTTTGAGGCTGCGAGTCATAATAGAAACAACGAGAGGAGGATCTTTTACAGTTGAAATGATGGAGACCTTACGGAATTACCAAAGCCAGCAGGGTGCTACTTGGGGTGAAGTAGACGGAGGATCGCAAGGGATCGTGAGTTTTGGTGCCGATGAGCAAGCGTTATCGGCGGTGCAATCCAGTGTGGCGGTGTGCGATCGCACCCATTGGGGGCGTTTGCAAGTCAGCGATGCCGATCGCTTGGCCTTCCTGCACAATCAGACCACCAACAATTTCAAAATTCTCCAACCCGGCCAAGGGTGCGAGACAGTCTTTGTCACTTCGACGGCTCGCACCCTTGACCTAGTCAGTGCCTATGTTACAGAAGAGAGCGTTATTCTATTGGTATCGCCAAATCGGCGTCAACAGTTATTGAGCTGGTGCGATCGCTATATTTTCTTTGGCGACAAAGTCAAAATTGCAGACATTACCGCTCAAACCGTAGCTTTTAGTCTACTAGGACCTACAAGTGAGGCACTCCTGCAAACCCTAGGTGTCAGCGCATTACCTGCATCAGCCCATGATCACCTGAGCGCCACTATCAATGGTCACAGCATACGTATTGCCCTAGGTAGCGGCCTGACCAGCCCCGGATTTACCCTGATCACAGACATAAATTCAGGAGCTGCCCTTTGGCAAACCCTCATAGAGCAGGGAGCCTGTCCTTTTGGTGAAACAGTTTGGGAGTGCTTAAGAATCACCCAAGGACGTCCCAAACCCGATGCTGAATTAACCGAGGATATCAATCCGCTAGAAGCAGGTCTATGGCAAACCATCGCCTTCGATAAAGGCTGCTATATTGGCCAAGAAACTATTGCCCGCCTCCAGACCTATCAAGGCGTTAAGCAACAACTTTGGGGCATTCAGTTGAGTCAATCCGTCCCTCCGGGCACTCCCATTAAGGTGGCGGATAAAAAAATGGGAATGCTCACCAGCCTAGTGGATACACCTGAGGGGGCACGGGGCTTGGGCTATATCAAAACCAAAGTTGGAGAACCTGGCACTCCTGTCACCCTTGGCGTAGCAACCGGAACCTTAGTAGCTGTACCGTTTGTGACCCACCTTCTACCTACGCCTGAGCCAGCTTCTGAATAGTCAATACAGCACGATTGTCGTTGTGCGCTCATAAATACCCCTGTACAAATATCACACCCATTCAACTCCACCACCAAGGGGTGCGTCTACTCAGCAGCGGTGCTGGAAAATGTTTCTCTCAACAACTACTTCTGATCACACCCAGGTGCGTACCCTAGATGCTGCCGATAAATGCAGAACAGCATCAGTGCATTCCCCATTAAAAGGTAAATCTGAAAGGCTGCGTTTTCGATATTCCATACTGGAATAGAGGGAATTACTAACACCACGCTAATGAAGAATGCACCGTAGGTGATGCCGGTCTCAGTTTCAGGGTGTTTCCACGCTTTGATTAAGGTTGGACAGGATGCAAATCCATCGCCAGCGGCTGCCAAAAGAATGGCGATGTGTGGTGAATCAATTATTACCCAGACAAACAAGGCCAATAATGATAAAGATCCGCAAATCAGATCAAAACTTGTGAGTTGCCAGTAGCTTTTGGGATTCACAAAAGAGGCGAGAAAGACCAATAAGGGTAGGAAACCTGCCAGAAAAATCCTGCTCGTAGCCCAAAAGTCGGCGTTTGAGGCAAAAGCTGCCGCAGTACCGATCAGGGGTGCTAATGTCCACATTGCCCAGGACACCCGATTGGGTTTGCTTTTACCAGAAAGTGTATCTCGAATGTACGCATAGGCACCCCCAACACTGCTCAGGACGCTGAGAACGACAAGCCAATGAATGAGAGGCAGACTGAACATGGCCAATGTTGAGGGACTCTATTGTCAATTAAATTATAAGTTTATGAAGCGGTACCTCGACAAATCAGTGTATTGTCGGAAAAAAGCCGTTTAACAATTTAATCTGATGAAATAGGGTCATTTGTAAACGATAAAGGCAACAAGCAATGGATATGGTTAGCGCTGGATGTAGCCACTCGTGAGATCATTGGTGGTTATGTTGGTGTTCGCTTTGAGTCCGGAGCAAGCCGTCTGTAGTAACCTTGTCGCGATCGCAGTACAGTGGAGAGGTAATAAATACCTAATTTATTTGTATTTATATAGAGTTGCGAACCAAGAGAGAAAACTATATGAATCCCTTAAACCTCAAGAGTATAGCCCTGGGGACTACGCTGACTGCGTTAGGGATGGCGTTGTTGCCCTTAGCCGCCACCAGCAGCAGTCCTGAGTTGACCCCTAATCCTGAACATTTCCAGCAGTTAATGACCACCAATACCTGTGAGAAGTGTGATTTACGGGGGGCTGCTTTGCAAGGTCAAAAGCTGAAAGGCGCGAATTTGCAAGGGGCACAATTGCAGGGAGCCAACTTGCAAGGGGCGGATCTCGATGATGCCAATTTAGAGAGTGCCAATTTGCAATCTGCCAATTTACAAAAAGCCACCCTGCGGCGGGCCAGTTTGATCACCACCCTTAAACAAGCCACGAATTTGCAAGATGCCAATTTAGCCGGGGCGACTCTGACAAAAGCTAAGCTCAAAGGCGTGGATCTGCGGCGAGCCAATTTGGTTGGCGCGATTTTGGAAGATGCCGACTTTAGTGTGGCTGTGGTGGAGATGGTTCAAGGGAATCGCCATGTCTTTTTTAGTGACTTAAGGGAGGCTAATTTCAGCAAAAGCAATCTCAGAAATGCCACCCTCAACCAAGTGTATTTAGAGAATGCCAATCTCACTCAAGCGAATTTGCGAGGAGCCAGTCTTAAACAAGCCCAACTCAAGTACACCAACCTGAATGGGGCAAAGTTAAATTATGCGGATTTACGCAAAGCTTCCTTAGAAAGTGTGAATTTGAGTGGAGCCGATTTAAGCAGTGCCCATCTCGGTAAAATTGCCATGACCGATGTTAATTTAAGGGATGCCAATCTTAGCAATGCTGATTTAAGCGGGGCTAAGTTTTGCCGGATGGACATCCCTGCTACTTTACAAGGCTACTCGGCTTGTCAGTAAAGTCTACGGCTGAGGGGTGCCTGGAGGCAGGGTGGCACCCGTAAGAATGGCATTGGTAAGCCTGACATCCTTGAGGTTGGCACCGCTGAGGTTGGCATCCTGTAAGTTAGCTCCTGTAAGATCAGCTCCTTGCAGATTGGCTCCTGTTAAGTTGGCTGAGAATAAATTGGCTCCATTGAGTTTGGCTCCTTTCAGGTTGGCTTCCTCCAAGTTAACCCCTTGGAGTTTTGCCTGTTGCAATTGCGCTCCTTTGAGGTTAACTGCATTCATACGGCTACTGCGGAGATCGGCTCCAATTAGGTTGGCACCGTTTAAGTCCGCTTTACTCAAATCCGTCACACTCAAGTTAGTGGTTTGCAGGTTGGCCTCGGACAACTTGGCTTTAATCAGCTTTGCCCCCGTCAGATTGGCCGCATTTAAGTTGACGTTCCGCAGGTTAGAAAATATTAAATTTGCCCCCTGCAAGTTGGTGACGCTTAGATCCATGCCGTTGAAATTGGCTCTGGACAAATCACAGCGAATACAACTGCGAGTATTGAATAACTGTTGAATGTGCTGCGGGAGTTCGGCATGGGCAGGCAGCGCGATCACAGTCACACAGGAGGCAAGAAGCAAATGTCGATAATTGATCATGGTATTAATTAATCCGCTAGCTTTTCAGGTTTGTCTTCGATAAAGCCTCGACCGGGTCCTAGATCCCAACGCTTGCGACTTTTAGCGATCGTCACCCAATAATTAAAGCGATCGCGCACCGTCCCAAAGGAGTAGACCAGGCACTTTTGCGTCGGACAGTAAAAGGAAAACTCCCCCTTCTTTAGCGTTTTTGTGGTTTTGTACCCTTTCTTCTCGGTAATTTGGGGCAAAAACTGTTGATCGAGCTGTGTAAATACCGTCCAAGCTTCTACGGGTTTTTCTAAGGACAACCGCGCCCGTTTTAAATTTAACTGCGCTTGAAGGAGTTCAGTCGTTAATTTGGTTGCCAGTTCATCGCAATCATTATTCTCTGGAGAGCAAGGAATGTAATGAATCACATTATCTTCTAGGGGAGCCTCATCATCTTCAAACACAGCAAATTGATAACCAGCGATCCGACCGGCTGCTTGGGCAGGGGCTGTGAACCCTAAAGCACCTAACAAGAGACCTGCAATAACGTAGTGTTGTTTCATCGTCTTTCAATGAATCTTTAGTTAACGATATATTGACTTTATATATCTTTAATCTTTCCAGTTTTTGTTGTTCCTGTCACGGTGGTTGCTGAGATAGCTGCTGTCAGCTCTTTTGGCAGCCCCTTGAATCAGCAGAGATCGCAACCCTGCCCATTAGCCCTTTAAGCTATGCTCAGCCGCTATTTGCGAGTTTTACGCCGACACCGTTTTTGGATCCTATTCTTGGCAATAAGCCTATTGGCCAGTACCGCAGTGATTCTGTGGATGCAACCGCGCTGGGTGATTGATAACCTGTCTGAAGCTATTTGTCCTGATGCCCTCTACTCTGTGCAAACGGATCAACCCTTAGTGGCGCTCACAGTGGATGATGGCCCCGATGATCAACATAGAGGTGCAGCCAATACCACCCAAAAAATTCTGGATGTCTTGGCTCAACATCAGGCCAAAGCCACCTTTTTTCTAATTAGCAGCAGAATCTCTGCTCAAAACCGAGAATTAATTGCCCAGATGGTTCGCCAAGGCCATGAGTTGGGGAATCATCTGACGATGGATGAACCCAGCATCAATCTGCCACTGCCACAGTTTACTGCCGCCTTAAAACAAGCAGAACAAGAGATTCTAGCAGCAGCCCAGGTTCCCCAAGGAGGGTCATTACGGTGGTTGCGTCCCGGGGGCGGTCGGTGCAATCGAGGAATGACTAAAATAGCTAACCAACAGGGCTATCGCATGGCCTTAGGATCTTTGTGGCCCTACGATACGAGTCTGCCCTCTTCTGCTTTTTCGACTCAGCAGATTTTGGCCAATGTCCAACCCGGCAGTATCATTGTCCTCCACGATCACGGTCCTCAGGGAGAGTGGGGCGATCGCACCGTAGCCACCCTCTCTCAAGTCTTGCCTGAACTCAAACGACGTGGCTATACCCTAGTCACCCTTACGGAACTCTCACAAGCGCTGACGATAGACCAGTTTTCAGCAAAGTAGCATCCAAAATCCCATCCAAGGAGGGGTGCCCGCAGGGCGGGGTAAGAACGTGGTGCCTAGAGTCAAACCCACCCCTGCCCCTCCTGCTATCCATTACACACAAGTCGGCAGACTGTAGACAGGGCTTAGGTCTTAGAAACAAGTTGTGCTCCTTCGAGTAAATGGTGCAATACCCCAATCCCTCTCCAAAGAGTTTTCAATCCAGGC
Organism: Acaryochloris sp. CRU_2_0; assembly: GCA_012034865.1. Taxonomy (GTDB): domain Bacteria; phylum Cyanobacteriota; class Cyanobacteriia; order Thermosynechococcales; family Thermosynechococcaceae; genus Acaryochloris. The sequence continues at coordinate 50,945 of JAAUOM010000018.1, forward strand.
TCACCATCCCCTTTACGGGCAAGGAATCCCCCCAATTGAGCAATCCAGCGCACGGCTTGATGAAGGGTGGGTGGTTTTTG
>JAAUOM010000106.1 GCA_012034865.1 Acaryochloris sp. CRU_2_0
TTAGCTAGCCCAATTTCCCATGATGTTTCATCTCCAGTTGACTCTTCAACGTTAACTCAAACCTTTGCACCTGGTTCTTAAAAGCTATATCCTGTAATATTCCTACGTACTTGTGTGTAATGGATAGATTACGAAGTGGGGGGTGTACCACCCCATAATGTAGTGTTTGATGGCAATCTTAGCAGTTTGTCACACCCAGCGATGGCCATGTCAGGCGGGTTTGATATCACTGTCCCGGCTGATACCGCTCCAGGAACCTATTCCTTTTACTGTGAACCTCACCGAGGTGCAGGCATGGTTGGCAAAATCACGGTTAAAGGCTGATTCATTGAATTATTTTGGTGATTGTAGATGCACCTAAAATGATCTGCGTTTTTCTTCTCAATTCATGACTGAGCCAGCAGAGTCGTCTGGATATCCTAAACTCTGCTGGCATTTTGTTTGTTACTCAAGATAGGTGATTGCTTCAAGGTCGTAGATGGGGATGCAAATGAAAGGTTCTACACCTTACCGGGTTGACCTAACATTAGGCTATTTCTTGGTTGAAGCTAATCTTGATGTTCTTTTGGGTAAATCTGGGCGGTTTATTACCGATATAATCGAACTCTGCTAGCTTATACTGACTAAACTGAACATCTAGTTCGCTATAGGCAATTTTAGGATCTCGTTTAGAGATGGAGGTTGATAGCCCTCCTTCTTCGCCGATACAAGACTTGAAGTCAACTAAATAGAGGTTGCCACCACCGTCAAAGCTAAAGAAAGGGCCTTCTTTGCCCCCAATCGAGTAATTGCCCGCCTGTCCATTATCTAAATCATAAATATTGCGATCGCAAATGGTTTTCTCCGTATGCCGAACGCCCGTATGTGGGGAAATATATTCAAATGTGAAGCTGGCATTTTTACCCAGATCCTCTAGGGTTAAGCTGCCACTCAGTCCTTCCAGGTCTTTGCCACTGTTTAAGGCATTGATCACAACATCCTTGTCATACATCACTTTGCCAGAGATGACTCCCTCATCACCAATATTGCCTGCGCTACTGAAAGAGTAGGTCGTTGCCCAAGCAGGACTGGTCAGCATCAGCAGACCCAACACCATGCCTAGGGTACTTACCGCGAGATGTTTGAGACGGTTGCTAATCATCAGTCATAGTCCTCAATCCAAAAATATTATTGCTATATATTTTCAATAATTACACACGAAATATATAACACAGCACAATATTCTAGAATCATAAGATATGACTATAAACTATATAAATTAAACACTTTCTGCTTATTTATCTCTCTCTCTTGGTCATGAATTCATAATTTTATTGCATATTATTACTATTTTTAGTATATCTAATTGACATTAGATATCAATAAATCTATCCTAATTGCATTAAGAATGATCGCTCAATCCATGCTCTCCTCTAAGAGACATGACAGGGGGAACTGCAAACACTTCAGTTCCCTATTTTTTCTAATTTTGAGTTGCATCGTTATCGATAGAAGCGGATCTCCCCTTTGCTGATGAAACAGATAAAAGCGAGTTTAATCAGACTGTTGATAGCAGGATTGATCGTCTTGATCGGTTCATCTGCGACGTTTGCTGAGCCAACATCGGCTCCATTCCTCAGTCCTTCTGAGCAACAAGTTTTGCCTCAACAGCACCATGGACATCCGTTCGACCCCAAAGAGTTTCTCTATTGGTTCAAGCAATGTGAACAGCTTCAAGGTCAAGATGCTTTAGTCTCCTGTGAGCAAGCCTTGAAAATCAATCCCCATGTGGCTGCGGTTTGGGTTAATCATGGCCAAAAATTATCTAATTTTGGCCAATATGCCAAAGCGCTGATCTCTTTTGAGAATGCTTTATTACTCAAGCCAGATTATTCCCTTGGCTTGGCCAATCGCTGTGGAATTTTGAGTGTACTCGGTCAATATGCCCAAGCATTGGACTCTTGTGAGATGGCCTTGTTGGGGGATCAGCAGTGGGGATTGAGTGGCCAGATCCTAGCTTGGAATAATCGAGGGGATGCCTTAGTGAAAATGGGGCGCTATGAAGAAGCCTTAGCCTCCTTTCACAAATCCTTAGCGCTTGATCCTGACGATATTGCTGCCCAACAGTATTGCCAAGTGGTTCTAGACAAGTTGCACAAAAAAGCGCCTGCTCAACCCCGTTTTCCTAACTTTAACCCTACCCAGAAGGATCAGCGCATTGCTTTAGTGGGTCGTCAGCACAGATTGGAGGGATGCCTCCAATCTACAAAACCCATCTCTACGCTGTTTTGAGCGGTATCAACTCATCAAAACAGTCTTCAGCAACAGCCATTGACCAAAGATTTTTGAATCAATCTATTTCACTCCTAACGTCAATATTGGGACTATCAAAATGGAAACAACTATTAAAACACATGAATATCCCTGGTATGCAGGGAATAGCCGCTTAATCGATCCGTCTGTTTCAGGGAAATGGTTGGCAGCTCATATTTTGCAAGCTGCCATCATCCTGTTTTGGGTGGGGTTGAATACCCTATCTGAGCTACAAGTGTTTGATCCAAACGTCCCCATGTATGAGCAGGGTCTAGTCCTCCTCCCGCATATGGCGGCTGAGGGAATTGGGGTTGGCTCTGGGGGTGCGATCGCCAGCACATTTCCCTATTTTGCGATCGCCTATGTGCATTGGGTTGCCAGCGTAGTTCTGTTAGTCGGTGGCTATTATCACCTATGCATTGGTCCGTCTGATCTTTCGAAAGGAGGGCGGGGAACGACTAAAAGTTTCGCCTTTGACTGGGATGATCCCAAGCAGTTGGGATATATATTGGGAAACCATTTACTGTTTCTGGGTATTGGTTCGTTAATGTTCGCAGGTTGGATGCACTTCCACGGCATTTACGACCCCACGGTGGGTGAAGTCCGCACGGTCACTCCCTTTTTCGAGAATTTCACCAACATTTACAAGTATGGTTGGTCTACCCCCGGCTTTAATCCCTTTTTGGTGGATAATTTAGGAGACTTGGCCGCAGGTCATATTTTGATTGGCTTGTTGGATATTCTGGGTGGACTGTGGCATATTACTGTGACCCCATTCAAATGGGAGCAACGCCTGGGAGCCAGACGAGATATTTATAGCCCAGATGGGCTGATCGGCCTGTCCCTAGCGGGTGTAGCCATCATGGGATTCATTTCTGCCTATTACTGTGCTGTGAATACCTTTGTCTATCCGGTGGAGTTCTATGGTTCTGCTTTAGAAGTGAAATTTAATGTTGCTCCTTACTTTAAGGATACGGCTGATTTAGGGGAGGGTGTCTATAGTTCCCGTGCCTGGTTGGCTAACGTCACGTATTATCTGGGCTTTTACTGCCTACAAGGGCATTTTTTCCATAGTATGCGGTCTATGGGCGTTAAGTTCGAAAACATTCCCAAAGCGCTTTCTGACGCATTTAAGGTGGATTCCTCACAGCCTGTGGAAATCTCTGAACCCCTAGAAGAGTAAGAGAGTACGAGTGCAGGAAAGGGCATAAAAGGTGCTGTTGAGTAGACCTCGTTACTGCCCTCTCTGACCAGAGTCCTAATTTCTCTTCAGTAGACTATCAAAGGTAAAAATCGTGCAAGAACCCACTCCAAATTCTGGATCCCAAGTTATTTCTGAGCAACCCTACCGTTCAGAACAATCAGATCCCGCTACGGTTGTTCAAGCAAGTGAACAGATCGCAGCCACAGTCACAAAACCCTACACTCAAAATGATCCAAATCAATTTACTGAACACTCCTCTACTTCAAAGGCCGTGAGCAATTCTGCATCAGAAAAACCTCGTTTTTTCTCTGGGGTGATATTCTTTGTTTGGATATTTAGTACCCTAGTGTTTCTCTCGATTACTGCAGGCTATGTGGCTGCACATTAATCCATCCGTTGCCCCAACCCAAAGGCAGCATGGATGGTTGTAAGGCAGTCACGCCCTCAGTTTCTGCGACCACACAACTGACTCGAATCTCTGAGGTGGCAATCATTTGAATATTGATCTGTTGTTGGGCTAAAGCCGCAAACATGTGAGCTGCAACCCCGGGTTGCCCTAACATGCCAATCCCGACAATACTGACCTTGGCAATGGCTGAGTTTGAGGTTACTTCTCCGCAGCCTAGCTGGGCGGATACCTCTTGCAGCAGAGCTTGGGCAACCGCCAGATCCATTGCCGCTACGGTGAAAGCGATGTCACGAGTGATCATGCCTGCAACGGGACGCGATCGCTGGGATTGGATAATCATATCGACGCTAATGTTCTGCTTTGCCAAGGCTTGGAAAATATAAGCAGCCATACCAGGTCGATCCGATACATTACGAATGGCGAGTTGAGCCTGGGCTAGATCCAACGCCACTCCCCGCACAGATGGAATTTGATGATCGGATGCTAAAGTACTGTCTTTAAAGGAAGTAGAGGACTGGGTTACACCAAAGACTTCACATAAAGCGGCGGTTGCCCGATCACACTCTGAAGCCGCGATCGTACAACTGACGTTGACTTCTGAGGTGGAGATCATCTGCAAATTAATCCCGAGATCACCTAATGTTTGGAACATTTGGGCGGCAATTTGAGGACGGCCAATGATCCCTGCACCGACAATACTGACTTTGGCGACTTGGGGTTCCACCAGTACTTCTGGTGTTGCTCCAAATTGCTCTGGTTGGGGTAACATGGAGCCAAAGGCTGTGGCTACGGCGGCGGCAAGATTGCAACACCCTTGCGCCACGGTAAAGGCAATATCATTGGAATTGCCCTCATGAATAGACTGGACAATCAGATCCACATCAAGACGCTGATGAGCCAATTCACCAAATAAACCGGCGGCGACACCGGGGCGATCAGCAACATGCAGCAAAGCCACCTTCGCTTGAGTGCGATCGCAATGAACGGCATCCACAGGACGACTCAGCTCTAAATCCTTCAAGACCTCGGGTTGGGTTCTGGTAGAGACCACTCGTGTGCCTGGTTCATCAGTCCAACTAGAGCGTACCACCATCTGTACTCCATAATTGCGGGCGATCTCCACAGCGCGAGGATGCAAGACATTGGCTCCCAAGCTGGCCAGCTCCAGCATCTCTTCACAGGTAATTTCATCCATCAATTGTGCTTCAGGGACTAACCTCGGATCCGTGGTTAGAACTCCAGCCACATCGGTATAAATTTCACACTTTTCAGCCCGTAGGGCAGCAGCTAAGGCAACCGCAGATGTATCCGATCCACCCCGTCCCAGGGTAGTGACTTCCAAATCTGCTGTGTTGGAAGTACCCTGGAAACCCGCTACTACCACCACTTTACCTTCTTGTAAGTGGCGTTCTAAACGGTCTGTGGCAATATCCAAAATCCGGGCGCGGGTATGCTCAGGTTCAGTCACAATTCCTACTTGAACCCCCGTCAGGGAAATGGCAGGTTGCCCCAATTCCTGCAAGGCCATACTCAGCAAAGAGATCGAAACTTGTTCCCCCGTGGACAACAACATATCCATTTCCCGACGACAAGGATTGCTAGAAACCTCTTGGGCGAGTTGAACGAGGGTATCCGTGGTCTTACCCATGGCTGAAACCACTACCACTACAGTGTTACCTTGCTCAACCGTCTGTTTGACCCGTTGGGCAACCGCTTGAATGCGTTCAACCGAACCCACGGATGTCCCACCAAATTTTTGAACAATTAGACCCATGATTGTTAAATCTTGTTGTGAATTAAAGGGGTGGACTAGCAAACGCCATCCCACAGCAACAAACTACTAATCAGCATTATGGTACGAATCCGCGATGGGTCATCTGGCTTGCCATGTAAATTTATAGCTGAAAACGATGACACCCGACTTACCCTAATGCATGCAACTGTTGAAGACCTCGTCCTTGCAGAAGGGGATCGAGAACAAGGCAATCCATGGGGACAGATGAGAGGATTCCTGGTTCGCAGGTCAGAAAGTGATGTAGAGTCACTGAATCTCCCCCAGTCATAACTAGGACGCTTGTCGGATACTTCTGTAACCAAGCTTGCATAAAATCCGTCAGTCCAGATATCAGGGTATTTAAGATGCCACTGTGGATCGCTGATGGTGTGTCTAGCGACCATCGTGGCGGTATTTTTCAGAAAAGGGGATGGAGGGCAAGGCGGCTGTGAACTGATGGAGCGATCGCAGTTGTAATCCCAATCCTGGTAAAATCGCCCCCCCCAGACACTGGGTAGTGGAAATTGCCCCTGTATACGTGAGGGCAGTCCCGGCATCAATTACTAACACAGGCCATTGATATAGGGTGCCAGCAGCCCAAATCGCCAAGGCTCGATCCAAACCAAAGGTAGCGTAGGGAATCTGTAGGGGAATGTCCGCCACTGTCAGCACTCTGGTGTGGGGGTACCGCTGCCAAAACAACGCTTGGGAAGGAACGACGGATAAAATCCACAGTTCGGGCATCTTAGGTAAGGAATGGTAGGCAAAGGCAGGCGAGTGTTGCTGCCACCCTCTCCAGTCTGTGGGTGATGAGCTGAGAGATTCATGCAGGATATGGGGAGTATCCCAAGTCTGGTCTAGGTGCATCCCTTGGTAGTAAAACCAGTGCAGCCGGGAATTGCCAATACTCAGCCCAATCCAAGGTGAAGCATCATCTAGGGTCATGGTTGCTGTGCAAGCCCATTCTCATCATCAGAACCCATTGAGGAAGTCTTCCTCTTGCTAATCTACGATACTAGACAAACTCGGCGACACTCTACTAGATTTTTCCGTACCATCGGGTTTGAGCAATGGGTTGCATTCACAAGGTGGAATTCCCCAAAATTGGGTGGCGTCATACCCCAATTCTGCTAGCATTTGCCGGAGTAAGGGCAAACTTAGGCCAATCACATTGCTGTGGCAGCCTCGGATTTGATTGACCCATAATCCCCCTCGACCGTCCAGAGCAAAACAGCCCGCGCAATGGAGAGGTTCGCCGTCTCGACGTAGGCTTGAATTTGAGCATCGCTGAGATCGGCAAAGTCCACTTCTGTGATTTGGCAGCGAGTGAGTTGACGACTGTGACTGAGGTCAATCAGGGTATGACCTGTGAACAAACGTCCCGTTTGACCTCGCATTCTTTGCCAACGGGCGATCGCTTCCTCAATATCCTTAGGTTTGCCATAAATTTCCCCCCCTACTTCCAAGACAGAATCACACCCTAAAACCAGGGCTGGTGGTGGCTGCTCCTGAGCCACAAGTTCAGCTTTGGCAGTGGCGAGGGTGGTCACCAAGACTTCTGGATCAAGGGTGGTGATTTGGGACTCATCCAAGTGACTGGGTCGAACAATGGCGTCAATTCCCACGGTTTTGAGGAGTTGACGACGTGCTGGTGAAGCAGATGCCAAAATAAAAAGAACCATGATAGAAGTTGATACACGAGTTGAGAGCGATATGCTGGATTGAGATGCTCATCCAACAGATATCGGATTGCCATTAACTTTCCTGTAACTGCTTTCCAGCCTTTTCTTCTCGCATTTTCTGAAACCGTATCCTCGCAGGAGAGAGATTACGCTGTTGCTCTGTGCGCATGGTTCGAGAAAACTCCAACCAATCTGCCAGATAGGTATTAACCCTGCTTGACTGACACAAGTAGGGTCATATCAGCCAGAAAGTTTACTGGGCAGGAGTTTTAATTACAGGGAAGAAAGAGGCGTAAGCTGTTGTCAAAGCAAAAATGAACAATAGCCATAAAAAACGCCTCTAGCCTCTATGATGCGCTTTTAGATTTTGTGGGTCAATGTGCCTGGTCAGATCAGCGTCATGCCTATGTGCTGGTTTGGATGGTGATCGGGGTCATCCATGAAGGGAGTGTGAATCTAACGCGCTGGTTATCTCATGTACAAACCCCAGCCCAACAAGCTCAGAGTACACAACGTCGATTTAGCCGATGGATACACAACTACCGAATCATTGAATGCTCCTGAATTTCTGTCTAAAATATGAAACTCACTAACAAGTTCAATTTACCCATGCCTTTATATCGGGCTGTGGCATGGCAAAACACCCAGCATTCCGTGGGCAAGGCTGATCTGTCTTGTACCCAACTCATTGATGCGCCTTTAATTGCTTGGTTGCGTCGTCATTACAGCGATCAGGTAGAAGAAGATATTGCAGATCGCCTGTGGCCTCTGTATGGCACCCTTATGCATACGCTGCTAGAGCAGTTTGCCGCAGAAGGAGAGCATGTAGAAACCGAAGCGATCTCCAGCGTCGATGATTTTCGCATCTCTGGCCATATGGATTTAGTAGTTACGGCTGCTGGCCTCTTGCAAGATTACAAATTCACCAGCGCCTGGACGATCAAAACCGCCAAAACTGAGGGCAAGGTGGAATGGGAACGGCAATTGAATGTCTATCGGTTTTTACTCGAAAATGCGGTTGCCGGATCGGGGATTTCTGATCTACCTGGGATTCAAAAACTACAAATCGTGGCCATGCTTCGGGATTGGGGGCCTCGCCATGAACAAGAGGGTCTCCAGCCAGTGGAAGTGATTGATGTCCCTTTGTGGTCAGCAGAGCAAGGGTTGGCTTATGTGCGCGATCGCATCGCTCTCCATAAAGCGGCTCAAGGCGTTACTCCACCCCCCATCTGCTCACCCGCAGAACGCTGGGCCACCCCGACCACCTTTGCCGTCATGAAAAAAGGCCGCCAATCTGCCCTCAAGGTCTGTGAGTCTGAAACCGCTGCCCAAACCTGGATAGCAGATAACGGTAAGGGCGAGTGGATTGAAGAACGCCCTGGCCAGAACAAACGTTGCGAGTCCTATTGCGCTTTTGGCAAACAAGGATTCTGTCCCTATGAACCTGCTAAACGAACCTGAGAAATCAATCTGCCCTGCTCCTGGATCTCATCAGTCCGTTTCAGCCGCAAAGGTTGCGTCGTAGATCTCTGCAAGGGTATCGGGAAACCCCCAACCCATATACGAGGTGGCTTGGACAATTTGGCGGCACCGTTCTTCGGCAACCCCATGCAAGCCATACTGAGCAATGGTTTTAGTTGCTACTATTTGCAAGTTTTAGGACGCTTTTCGAGGTTTTTTGTGCAAATGCTCCGTAATTGCTGCACCCACATTTTCTTCAGGGTTATATATCCGTGATTTTGGCTGCTCAGAATGGAGTTTATCTAGGTAAGCATGTAGGGCAATTTCATCGTCTCGATGTGCTAAAACATAAGCTCGAAGTTCAGGTGTAGTCATCATCGCAAAGTTCGGTTGCGGGTTCATACAAACCTCCATTCTCCACTTGGCTCAATCTCAATATTAATTTCTTCTTTCGCTAGTATAATTACCTTTCCAGTTCGATTGTCCAAAGTTACGAGATCAATAGAGCAATACTTGCTGGTAAGGTCACAACATAGCTGAAAACATTTTAACGCTTGTGCTGTAGTGTGCATTTTACTCCCACAATCTGTGCGGATAGCCATCAGACCACAGCATACCCAATAAAATCAGCATGAGCGGGCAATCAGGATCATCTTTGCACGTACCAAAGTTGTTAGTTTAATTGACATTGGTGTCAGACCGTAGGAATGAAATCCCTAGGAGGGCAAAGCCAATTGCTGCGATCGCTTTCATCAGATGCGTCGGTAGGAGTTGGCCGACCCCTTGACCAAGGAGAACCCCTAACAAGCTGGCAAAAATAAGAGCTGATGATGTCCCTAAGAAAATTGCACGGGGGTGTCGGCAATTGCCACTAAGGGTAATTGCAGCAAGCTGGCTTTTATCACCTAGTTCTGCCAGGAATACCACCATAAAACTCAGCCCTAACAAATGCCAATCCATTACTTTTATTCCTCACCTTTCTAAAGATGGACTGTATCCCAAATTAGCAAGACTGAAATCAGCAGTAAGCTAGCCCCCGTCACCGTATTTAAAACACTCTCTGAAAGCCTGCGTGCTAGCCACTGACCCAGTAGCACCCCCCCCAACTGGTTGTTACTAGGGCTGCTGCCGCCCCTATAAAAATAATCCACGGGGACTTAGATTCTGCGGTCATTAGCAGCGTACTCAACTGGGTTTTATCTCCCAACTCTGCCAGAAAAACCGTGATAAAGGCTATCCCAAATTCTTTGCCAAAGCTTTTGGGGGTTGGTGAAGGGTCTTGTGTGGGATCTGTATCACTGCTAGGAACAGTTGGCAGATTAATGCTCTCCTCAATTTCGGCGGGATTGATCTCGCTCACATTTAGCCTACTGACAAACAAACGACGTGCCACTGCAATTTATCACTCTAGACGATGGGGATGAGTGGACTAGCTTCATTATGCCTGGACGAGTTAATTAAAACCCAATCTCCCGTTCAAACCGCAAACTTTCTAAGCTGCGATCGCCATAAACAGCATCAATTTGTTCCCGACAGCAAGCGATCGCAAATTCATTCAGCTCTTCTGGTTCCACTCCATAGAGACGCTGAAAGACATCTGGCTGCACTCGACAAAATTGGGGGCGCTCCGCATAGATTCGACATCGGCGAGTGGCCCCATCAAAATGAATGCACCAACCATCGGCACCGACTAGGCTCAGATAATGTGCCCATTCCTCTGAGGTGAGGTAGTCTTGAACCTCAGGACGTTCGGTTGGATCTAGGTGGCAGCAGGCACCACATTGCTGGACACAACACCAATTTGCCATAATTTTCTGCAACCCAGAGGTTTAAAATCCTCAATGAGGATAGTTTTATACCCCTAGTAGAAGGCGAAAGGCAGGGTCTTTTATCTTCAGCTTTAACTGGGGAATATGACAATCCTAACAACGATTGATACAAGGGATGCCTTGAGCAGATATAATAGATGACGCATTCGCTCAATCGTGTTGAGTTAATCAGGGAGGAAGGATGGATTTATTAGCTGCACTTAATCTTCAAGTTGTACTGCAACTGTCTATGCTTGGCGCTGTTGTCATTGCTGGTCCGGTTGTGGTGTTATTGGTTGCTCTGCGGAGTAACGCCACTTAGGAGTAATGCCGCCAATTGGCTGGCTGAACAATGATACCAACGCTGTAAGCGTTCTAGCTCCTGCTCTAGAGAACCTGTCTTTGGGAAATTAGAGCAGGGGTAGCCCATTTCTCTAAGGGCAGAAATCAGGGTGCTGGGGGCTACCCACCATTGTTGACCTAGGTGGAGCAAATTCAAAGGTTGGTTGCCGTTTTTGGCTATTTCAAATTTTAATCGCGATCGCAACTCCAACGCTTCAATTCTTAAAGGGCTGCTATTGCGGATATAGATGGCTTGGGGTTGTCCTAAAGCCAGTAGCCAACGCAGATGGGTCCAAGAGGGCGGCAATGTCCATAGGATCAACGTTTGGCAGGGTTGACGAGGTCGATCATAGGCTACTGTTCCTGCTAAGGATGTTGCTGCTACATAGGGACGCTGGTAGCCATACATCAGGGAGTGGCCTTTCAGGTCTTTTAGTAAGTGCGGCCAGTGGTTTAAAGGTTGCCAACGAATCTTTTGGCAGTGTTCTGGGAGCAAGGTCGGTTCAGGACAGTGCAACACCACAAACTGCTGTCCCACGAGGACACTAGTTTGGGCTTGCGTCACCACCAGTGGCAATATTTTGTCTTTAGGGGGATGAGCCGGAGTAGGGTTTGAACTGGCTCTGATTCCCAAGACTTCTAATTCCAGGATGGTTTGTCCATTCCAGGTATTTTCGCGCAGGCGATAGGCCAGATCAACCCACTGGGGCAAGGGATGATAAATTCCCCAGCGCCATGCCATTGCCTTCATCAGTACCTGCTGTTGTGGTTGAGTTGGATCAGTTTGGGCCAAGGTGAGTTTTAAGTGGGCTCCGGCTTTGCCCACGGTTCGGTGCTTCACGACCTCAACATTAGTTGACCAGAAGACGGGTTCACAATTGCCAATGCCACAGGGATGTAAGCGATTAATCTGTTCGTATAAGTCCCCGGTCAATTGGTAAAAGGCGGCTGAGCCATCAATCTGGACTAGGGGTTTGAGGTGTTCCGGTTGTAAGTGGTGATGGGCAAACTCTCGAAGGTGCGATCGCATCTCAGTTAACTTTGCCGCTGACAGAGAAAAGCCCCCTGCGGCGCGATGGCCACCAAATCGTTCTAGGGCGGCTTGGCAGGCTTGCAACGCTGCAAATACATCAAACTCAGGAATCCCCCTAGCGGAACCGCGAATGTGGGTATGAGCATCATCTTCGTAGGTGCCAATGAACACGGGTAAGCCATAGCGTTCCACCAGCCGCGAGGCCACAATTCCAATCACACCATGATGCCAATCGGGATGAACCAGGACAATCACCCAGTCCCCATCAGGGTACCAAGGAGCCTTACCCTGGCTGACTAAGGTTTGAATCAGGTCAATTGCTTCTGTTTCGATCTGCGTACAGAGTTGGCGGCGCTCTAGATTAGCCTGTTCACATTGCATGGCCCGTTCTAGGGCAACCGTGGGGTCATCCGTGGTCAGTAGCTCAATTACTGTCTGCGGATCGGCAATTCGCCCTACAGCATTAATGCGCGGCCCTAAGCGAAACCCAATGGCATCCGGCTTCAGCACCGTTGTGGAGGCGGCACAGCCAGATACCTGTATGAGTGCCTGTACCCCCGCCAACTGAGAATGGGGGAGTCGCGCTAAGCCTCGCTTCAGCCAGCGTCGATTCACCCCAGTTAACGGCGCTAAATCTGCGATCGTTCCTAATGTAAATAATTCTAGAAGGGGCGTAATCAGATGGGTTGCCCCTTGGGCTTGAGCCAGGAGTGTTGCCAGGACATAGGCAACGCCTACCCCTGCTAAGCCGCGATAGGGGGAGTCTTCAGGAATTAATTTGGGATTGAGAATGGCATGGGCGGGTGGCAGGATGGGCGGCAGATCATGGTGATCGGTAATGATCACGGTTAACCCTAGGGCACGCGCTTTGGCAATGGGATCAACCGCAGCAATGCCATTATCCACCGTCAAAATCAGCTTGACGCCCTCGGTGGCAAATTCTTCGACAATGCGCTGATTGATCCCATAGCCCTCTTGCATCCGACTGGGAATGGCATAATCCACCTGGGCTCCTAGGCCGCGCAGGACGCGCAGCAACAGGGCTGTGCTGGTCATACCGTCGGCGTCATAGTCCCCGCAAATGGCGATTTTCTGTTGGGTTGCGATCGCCCCCTGCAATAACGTTAAACTAGACGCCAAATCTGGGAATGCTTCAACAGGAGAGGGGAAAACCTGGGATTCTGGCTCCAGAAATTGTTGGGCTAGAGCCACAGAATGGATCCCTTGATTTACCAACACCATTGCCAGCAGAGGCGACAAGCCTGTACTCGCCGCAATCTTGTCTACAAGCTTGCGATCGGGAGAAGCGATCTGCCAGCGTTGGTAGGGTAAGGTTTGTCTGGGTTCAGCAGCAACTTGCATAATCAGACCACTTCCACCATCGGTGATGATTGTCGTTCACTCTCAGCACAAAGAATGGATAAATTAACAATCCGTAGGTTTTGGCCCATCATATGGAATCCCCTGAACAACCATCCCTAAAAGCAGCCTCTGCTGCCAATCCCTCTGATTTTGATACAGAGTTTACAGCAGCTCTAGAGGATGCAGACACTACCCTTGCTCAAATCAGGGCAAGATATCAAGAGATCAAAACGGCTCAAGCTGAAAAAGCAACCCTAGAGAGAACCTTAGCCGAGCTGAAAAATGATCTTGCTCAAAAAGAACAATTAGAACAGAATATTGCCGAACTGCAAACTGAATTAGAACAGGTACAAGAGCAAATCCATACCCTAGCTATTACCCTCGAAAGCCAACTTTGGAAATGGCAAGAACCCTTCTGGCAATTTATCCGCTACTTTGGTCTAGGCTTTGCGGCTGCCACCCTCCTGCATAAACTGACCAGCTAGGCATGTACATTCCCTCAGAATTGATACAGATGTAAAGTGATAGCTCTCCAAATTCTCAATTTCCGCTATCAATGCCTGCTGTGCAAAAACGGCTGTAAGCCTTTAATATCAAAGCTTCTGTCTATCCCAACTCTATATTTTCTCCAAGAAACTCTAAATTTGCGTTTACAAAAAGCAACAAAGTCATTATCATTATTCATAGTGAAGGCATCACGTTACAGTTTTGTCCTTCGCCAATGTTACTTAACACGCAATCATAACCATGACAACAGTATTGCAAAGACGCGAAAGCGCCAGCGCATGGGAGAGATTTTGCAGTTTCATCACCAGCACCAACAACCGTTTATACATCGGTTGGTTTGGCGTATTGATGATTC
>JAAUOM010000231.1 GCA_012034865.1 Acaryochloris sp. CRU_2_0
CCCAGTTTCGTAGCTTCGATGGCGGCATAACGACGACGATCCTTCTCGTTCAAAGACTTATAAAGCCGTTGCATTTGTTGTTCAATGGCGTAGGGGTACGGATTCATCTAAAAACAAATAAAGGAAGAATTCTCAGGCTATCACGCTTCATTATATTCTGGATCTTATTTAAGCCACGATCCTAAGCTAGTTAGATCAATGTCTTCTCCTCGAACAAAGATACTTAGAATTTTCTCGTCATCATCCATGTTTACGGATCCTGAAACAAAACATCGATCATTATCAAAGCCCTGCCTGCCAACCACGCCTGTGCCCACCGTTTCAACAACAGCCATGAGGCCATCACCAGCGGGGCACCAAACCACCGAATTAAAAAGTAACAGCCATTTATCCGTGCTGCGATAGGTCGATAGACGTGATGACACATAGTCAATATTCATATTGCCCAGACAGGGCATTTCAATGTTCTGAAATGCGTTATCGAGAAAGCTCAAAATGGATTCCCTGTTGAACATACACGTATCCCTTTCGCTTAACATTCCCGTTCACTCTCTTCTTCCGCTTGAATTATCCCGGTGAGCATATCTCTTGAGGACAAGGAGACTACGAATGGCTTTGTACCCCTCTACCTGCGGCTAACGGAGACGATGGAGCAGATTGAGGAGATGGTGCGATCTTGCTTGGGGGGTTTGGGGGTGAGGATTCTCTCTATCCCGACTATCCACCGTGCCGCGTCAACTGAGTCGAATCGGCAGGATCGTTAAGTCGGCGATCCATGTCTGCGTCCCATTTTTCGGGCAGGCTGATCAAGGCCAAGTCGTACACGAGCATAGCACCGGCTGGGAGATCGCAGTAGGTTTTGCGTTCGTTGTAGATCAAGTTTGGTGCGACAGTGACGATTCGTCGTCCACCGACACGCATCCCAATTAAGCCGTATTCGATGCCGACGTAGCAGTCGCGGGCACCAACGCGAATTAGGTAAGGCGAGTCAGGTTCGGTGCCGAAAACGATGTCGCCCTTGCGTCGCGTGCAGGTGCAATGACACACCGCCACGTCGCCGGGAACGCACTGGCGTCCAGATCCCGTCTCACGCTCAGTGATGTTAAGGCTACGTGGTAGTTTCATGCGATTCAGTCGGATAACGGCCTGGAAGTCACTGGCGTACTAACCCATTTTAAAGCGGATCGCCTGTACGTCCATACAGTGAGTAGTTAGGCGAATGTGTGACCGTAACCGCTAAACTGAAATGCTCAACGGGCAGGTCTAGCCTTACGAGCTTGGGCTTGGAATGGCATACTCTGTTACCCGCAATTATCTGAGGCACAACCTATACTATTTATAAATTGCAAGCCTTGATTCTATATCTATCAAGACTTGCAGCCCTTTTCGAGCTTCTTAAGTCAGTGCCATTGAACCATAGATGAGTATCTGAAGAATGGTTCAGGAAATGGAATCCAGCCTGAACATCCCTTCAAGGAAAGCTTTAATATTCGACCTAGAAATCAGTTGCACAATCGAGTTGTGATCACAACTCAGCAACGAGGGATTCATCTCAATACACTTGTAAGCGCTAGAGAGATCCTGGTAAGCATCAAAATAGCTGCTCCTGGCCCAATCCTGTCACTATTGCTGCTAAAACCATTCGAGTCAGATTTTAGATCGGGAGACAGCTTCACAGATTTGATCTGAGATTTTTAGAAAACCCATTTTCCAAGTTATTGCCAAGATAAAGGCACTCAAAGGTTAATTGAGCTTGAACTTGCTCGTTTAGCATTGGCAGTTCGTCAGGTGTAGTGTGGTCATGGCATGGTTGGATAATTTTTTAGAGCTGGAGAATTTCTATGCGGCCTGGAAGAAGATTCAAAGCAAGAGCCGTTGTCCTGGTGTCGATGGGGTCACAGTAGAAAAGATAGAGCCTCAGATAGAGATTTACTTAGAGCATTTACGGCAGCAGGTGTGCAACGGTACCTACCGCCCGATGCCCTTAAAGCCATTGACGATCCCCAAGAAATCAGGAGAATGGAGAAATCTCGCGGTTCCCACCATCCGTGATCGCATCCTTCAACAGTCCTTGTTGAATGTGTTTCACCAAGTCATGGAACCCCAGTTTGAAGATTGTAGCTTTGCCTATCGCCCCGGTCGCTCATACAAAGGGGCGGTGCAACAGTTGCGCTATTGGTATCGGGAAGGCTATCGCTGGGTGCTAGATGCCGATCTGGTCAAATTCTTTGCCCAGATAAACCATCAGCGTTTGCTCGATGAAGTGTCAGAACGGGTTAATGAACCATTGTTCATCAAGCTGGTAGGGGATTGGATTCGAGCGGGTACATTAACGAGAGAAGGACTCATCCTTCCCCAGCAAGGTATCCCGCAAGGGGCGATAATCTCACCTATTTTAGCAAATATCTACCTGGATGATTTTGATGAAGTCTTTACCAGCAATCAGTACAAGCTCGTGCGTTATGCTGATGATTTCGTCCTACTAGCCCGCTCTCAAAAGGCAATCAATCGCGTCAGAAAACAGGTGGAAGCCATGTTAGCCACTATGGATTTGCAGCTCCATCCTGACAAGACGAAATTGACCTCGTTCCAGAAGGGGTTTAAGTTTTTGGGTCACACCTTTGTCGGAGACTTGGTGATCGAAAACCGGACAAAGCGGTCGGACTGGACACCGCCGAAAGAACCGAAACCCAAAATTCTCAGCCCAGATCGTGTTGTGTATGTGGATCCACCCCGGCAGAAAACCGCATTGTCTGAAGCCCTATTGGAGGCGACCCTAGCTCATGAACACAAGATACCAGCACCACTATATGTCGTGTTCGGCTATGAGCCACGCAAGCAGGAACGGATTGAATTTATCTCGAAGGAAATGATTTGGGTATCGGCGATGTCTTCAATATATTTGGTTGATCAAGGTGCAAAGGTGCGTCTATCACACGATCGGTTGGTGATTGAGCGCCACAAACAGGAGGCGATGGAGTTGCCCATCGCTGAAGTCGAACGGATTTTAGTGTTTGGGAATGTTTATCTGACGACTCAGGCGATGACGAAGTGTCTAGATGAGCAGATACCAGTGTTTTATCTCAGCCGGTTTGGGCGCTACAAAGGACACCTGTGGAATGGTGCGGAACCGGATTTTTATGCAGTCCGTTCTCAATTTGCCCAATCGGTTAATCCGCTGTTCAAGCAGGAGATGGCGGCAGCGATCGTCGAGGCCAAGCTGTGGAATTCGCGACAATTTCTCAAACGGTTGGTGAAGGATGATGATCCTGCTTTTGTAGAGCAGGCGATTGGTAGGCTGGCGCAGTATAGAGAAGACTTATCAGCTCAGATGTCTGTGGAGCAGATTATGGGTTTTGAGGGGATAGGAGCAGCTTGCTACTTCCAAGCTTTGGGTATGTTAGTTCGACATCCTAATTTTGAGTTTGCTGAGCGCAGTTATCATCCCCCGAAAGATCCGGTAAATGCAATGCTGAGTTATGGTTATGCACTATTGCTCAGCAACGTGATCAGTTTTCTCTTGGCAGAGGGTTTGAATCTTTGTTTGGGGAATTTGCATGGGTCTGATCGGCCAAAAGCATATCTGGCCTTTGATTTGATTGAAGAGTTTCGGTCTCCCATTGTCGATACCCTGATCATCAAACTGATAAACCAGAAAATCATTAAACCCAGCGATTTCACCTGGCCCAATGAGCAGGGAGGGGTATACCTGAACGAATCAGCCCGACGGGTGT
>JAAUOM010000107.1 GCA_012034865.1 Acaryochloris sp. CRU_2_0
ACCTTTCCTTGTCTCACGCCACTCGCCGCTGCCTGCCCCTTTTTTCGCCTTCAATTACTGGTTCGTCTATGAAGTGCCGATCCTCAATCGGTGGATGGCCCTCGATTTCGGCGCGAATGCCGCCGATGCTGGGGCCTGAGCCTGTGGGGGGTGGCGGGTGATGGGGGAGACGTAGGAAATGAGTCTGGGGTTTCCCAAGGGGGGTGCTGGGGTGGGTGATGGTGTTCCCTAAGGGTTAACAGACCTGTTGCATAGGTGGCAGAGAGGGCAACTAACCCTGTGAGGGAGGCACGGCGGGTATCGCGTTCGGGCAGGTAAGCTAAAGTAAAAGCGATCGCAAACGCCAAGGGGCCTAATCCCAGAATTAATCCCTGTTTGCTGTTGCTCACCATTGACGTTTAAATTCCATGGCTTTTACCAATCACCCAATGTCGCCGGAAGAAGCGGGACAGATCCACCTCTTCCATGGACAAATAAATGGGTCGTCCGTGGGGGCAGGTGCGCGGGCGACGGGTTCGCTGCCATTGGTCTAACAAAGTTTGCATCTCCAGCAGGTTCAAGACCATGCCATTGCGAATTGCACTGCGACAAGCCGTAGCAGCCAAGGCTGCTTCCATACTCTCACATTGACTCAGTTCTATCAGGGCTGCTTCACAATCGGATCGTGCGGCCAAGGGTTGCGGGGCTGTGCGGATAGCCCAAAGCTGATGGCCAAAAGCGTCAATCTCGATGCCAATCTCCATCAGTTGGAGTACCTGCTGCTCTGTTAATCCTCGCAACATCAAGGGAGGCGTCAGGGGGACAAGTTGCCAATCTTGCTCTAATTGCTCATACAACACCCGTTCATGGGCAATATGTTGCTCCACCAACCACATTCCCGTCGGATGTTCAGCGACAATATAGGTTCGGTGTAGTTGGGCAATGGCTTGGAGAACCTTAAACCCCGTGTCTGGTTGTGCAGATCCTTCCTGCTGGGGAGAGAGGAGGGAGGGCGGCTGTAAATGGTAGACCCCTTTGGCTTCAGCCACTTTCATAAACTGCCGAATCTTCTGCGTATGTCCGGTGTCCCTGACCTCAGGACTCAGGTGCAAGGCTTCCTGAATGGCTGTAGAAATAGCCTGTCGCCACTGATCCAAATGCTGTAAATAAATTTCGGCTTTGGCAGGATGGCGATGCCAGTCCACCTGTTGAGGACTGGCCTGTAAATGCACAAAACAGACGGGATGGCGATGGCGCGGCAGGGTTTGGCGGAAGGCTGCCAGGATGGTTTGTTCGAGGGGATGAGCGGTGCCAGTGGCGTCACCCACTTGCACACAGCGACCATTGACTGCGACTTTTATCCAGTCAGGGCGGTGGCGGTGGCAGCGATCCGGTAAACCCAGGACGACCTCTACCCGATTGTGACCGGGAAGATCAGAGATAACCCGTTGGTGAGCGCAAAGATCTCCAGGTTGCAGGGTTGCCAGCAATTGTAGCAAGATCTCCTGAGCCTGGGTCGCAGCGGCAATACTAAACCACAACCGATGGTTTTGTTGCACCTGCCAGGTTATCTGGGGATGGCACAGGGCATGGTCATAGAGAGTGGCTTGAACGGCACGCATTTGGCGGCTGGGGTCTGGCAAGGCTTGTTTGCGAACTGGCCAGTCTTGAAACAGGTCTGAGACGGTGACGATGGTACCAGGTGCGATCGCAACCGCTTCACCCTGGCTAGCACAGCCTTGATGATCGTAAGTGACTCGCCACCCTTGTTCACTCCCCACAAGCCGACTACAAATTTCTAATCGCCCCATTTGTGCCAGACAATGGAGAGCTTCTCCTCGGAACCCCAGGGTGTTAATCTGCCACAAATCCGCTTCTGTACGGAGTTTACTAGTGGTATGGGGGATGGCAGCTTGCTCTAGATCCAGAAGCCCTAAGCCTTGGCCATTATCGACCACCTGAATCCGCCACTCTTGGGGCCACAGGGAGACCGTGATCCGATCTGCCTCAGCATCCACAGCATTATCCAGCAGCTCACGTACCACGGCTGCCATAGAGTCAATGACTTCACCCGCTGCAATCCGATGGACAAGATCAATGCCCAAGGGCCGAATCTGGAAACGGGTCGCTGTCATCTCAACAGGGTACAGGGCTTAAAAATCGTTGTACTTGCTCAAGGTAGGTAGACGGATCTTCGAGCATGGGGAAGTGTCCCGTCTGCTCAATCACTCGATACTCAATTTTAGGATTCAGGGTAGCCGCCTGCCGACCAGACTGAGCCGATACAATTTGGTCTTGTTCTCCAGAAATCAGCAATGTCGGCATCGTCAGCCTTGCCAATTCAACCGACATCGCCGTGGCTACCGCTTCGCTGACGGCGGAGAGCAACGTACCCAAGGCCGCAGTGGCATCAGCGTTGACATAATCTTGGACAAAGTCTCGGCGCTGTTCCTGGGGAATGGGTCGATGCAGGAAGCGAGCCATCAAGAGCCGATCCAGAAGGGGCAATTGCGCCAACCAGCGAGGTCTGAGCTGCACAACCCAGTGGCTCACCTGATGAAACTGCTCAAAGGCTTGCTGATCGTAGGTAAACAGACCACTACAGGTGAGAATAAGCTGTTGAACGCGCTGCGGATACTGGTTTGTGAACAGGGTTGCGATTGTAGCCCCCATGGAATGGGCATGCAGGCAAACCTGAGTCAGGGATAACGCTTCTAATAGGGCAGCTAGATCTTCAACATAGGACTGTAAATGATACGCCTCGACTGGATCGCGGGCGTGTGCGGGATCTTGCGATCGCCCAAAACCCCGCAAGTCATACAGCAGGCAGTCGAATTCCGTAGCTAGAGCCTGGGCAATGGGTTGCCAATAGCGGCCTGAGCCGCCCCAGCCATGCAGAAAGACCATGACGGGTTTACAGGATGTTAGCGATCGCGGAGCTTGACTCACCCATTCGTAATAATGATCATGACCTCGAACTGGCAGATAGGGCATGAGGATCCAAATTATAGAGAGAACTTAAGCCGATTCCTGGGTAGAAATGGCCGAAGGATGCAGTAACAACTCTGCCGTTGAGCGCTTCTCTACCATAGAGCGAGTGATCAAACATTTGGTCAGTTCTTTGCGAGATTGGGAAGGCAGCTCGTACATGACATCCAGCATAATTTCTTCCACGATCGCCCGTAAGGCTCGTGCCCCTGTTTTGCGGCGATATGCCTCTTGCGCAATCGCTCGAATCGCATCCGGTTGGAACTCCAACTCCACTTCATCCATCCGCAGGAGTTTTTGATACTGTTTGACTAAGGCATTGCGAGGTTCTGTCAAAATCTGACAGAGGACTTCTTCATCCAGGGCATCAATGATCGACATCACGGGAATCCGGCCTGTAAATTCAGGAATCATCCCAAACTTGACTAAATCCTCAGCTTCCAATTCTTTGAGGATGCCCGCTGTGAGTTGTTCCTTTGCCCAAGGTTCGCCATCTTGAATGAACCCCATGGCTTTTTTGCCCGTGCGTTGCTCAATAATCTTATCGAGACCGACAAAAGCCCCTCCACAAATAAATAAAATATTAGTGGTATCAATCTGAATACAATCTTGATAGGGATGCTTACGACCGCCTTGAGGGGGCACATTAGCGATGGTGCCTTCTAGCATCTTTAACAGGGCTTGCTGCACCCCTTCGCCGGATACATCGCGGGTAATCGAAGGATTTTCACTTTTGCGGGCAACTTTATCAATTTCATCAATATAGATGATCCCGCGTTGGGCTTCTTCCACATCTAAGTCGGCCACTTGCAGCAGCCGCAAGAGGATATTCTCAACATCTTCGCCCACATACCCTGCTTCAGTGAGGGTGGTGGCATCCGCTACGGCAAACGGAACATCTAGCATTTGCGCTAAGGTCTGCGCCAATAAAGTCTTGCCACATCCCGTCGGCCCAATGAGGAGAATATTCGATTTTTGCAACTCAATGGCATCATCCACCTCCGTCGCGACTTCCCCAGTGCTTTGGATTAAACTCAGCCGCTTGTAGTGGTTATATACAGCAACGGACAAGACTTTTTTGGCTTCGTCTTGTCCGATCACATGCTCATCTAAATAGGCTTTGATATCCCGAGGTTTAGGGATTTGGTTGAGGGATAACGGTGTGGGATGAGACCGTTTTTTCTCCGATAGGGGTGACCGATTGACGGCTGTCATGCTACTAGCGGTATCAAACAGCTCTTCGTCTAGGATCTCATTACACAAGTCTACGCATTCATCGCAGATATAAACTCCCGGTCCAGCAATGAGCTTACGCACCTGTTCTTGGGACTTACCACAAAAGGAACATTTAAGATGGGAGTCATATTTAGACATGGCTTTGCTCTTAGTGGACTTCACTGACTGCTTCTGAACTAGCTGCTTCTGAGTGTTTGGGAAGATTTTGTCGAGTGAGGACTTGATCAATCAAACCATATTTTTGCGCTTCTTCTGCTGACATGAAGAAATCTCTTTCTGTGTCTGCTTCAATGCGCTCAAAGGGCTGACCTGTATGGTGAGCCATCAGATGATTGAGGTTGTTCTTGAGATATAGAATTTCCTTGGCTCTAATCTCGATATCCACCGCTTGACCTTGAGCCCCGCCTAAGGGTTGGTGAATCATAATGCGAGCGTTAGGTAAGGCCATGCGCTTGCCTGCGGTCCCTGCACACAGCAGGAATGCCCCCATGCTAGCCGCTAAACCAAAGCAAATGGTACAAACGTCGGGACGGATATGTTGGATGGTGTCATAAATCGCCATGCCGGCTGTAATTGAGCCACCCGGTGAATTAATGTAAAGGTAAATGTCTTGTTCAGGGTTATCTGACTCTAGAAATAGCAGTTGAGCCACAATCGCATCAGCAACAGCATCATCAATTCCCCCCCCATTGCCAGAGCCGCCGCCCCCTAAGAAAACGATGCGTTCGCGCAATAATCGGGAGTAGATATCAAAGGCGCGTTCTCCTCGCCCAGATTGTTCGACAACCACAGGCACAATACTGCGAGGGGGGTGATAGAGGGGACTCTGCTCACCCACAGGCAGACCTGAAGAGAAAGGATTGGAAGATTGAGAAAAGAGCATAGACCTGAAAGTATTGTGTATCAATGGGTGAACAGATCGTTTTGCAGTAGATTCTAGCGTCAAGGACTGATTTTAGTGCAAACAGCAAGATCTGTAGTTTTATTATGCCTTAACTTCTTTGTGAACATCTGCCCCAGTTCCCAAGGATATGAGAAAAATTTCATCCCTTGGCTTTTGGCAGGGGTGTTAGTTGGGATGGGGTTCTTTATTTCCTTTTGTAGATTCTGTAGGTTCAGTTGTTATCTTTGTGGATTTGGTTTTAGCTTTGGTCGTTGTCTTGGCAGCAGTGTCTTTGGCTGTGGCTTTGGCTGTGGTGGTTTTAGGAGGTATTTCCTCTGATTGAGGTTCGGCATCGGCTAAGTTTGGATCCTTGGCCTTTTTCGCTTTTGTTTTGGTTGAGGTTGAAGGGGATTTGGGGTCGATTGCAGCAGTAGTTTTTTTATCTGCTTGAGCAGCGTCCTCTTCTTGTGCCTGATCAGAAGTGTTGGCTACGGTTGCGATCGCCTCTACCGCAGGCTCCTCCTCAGCATCAGATTCTGCTTCGGGTTTAGGCTCAACCAGTTCCACTTGGGAATGTTCCGTTAACCATTGGATGACTTGCTTATGTAATAACTCATCTTCAACAACAGTTTCCAAGCGATCGCGATCTATTTTTCTCCTTGCAAATCTTGCAAAACTTCTTGGCATCGCTGTTGAATAGCATCGGCCTCTACCTTGATCGATTGCGCCTTGGCGATTTCTGCTAAAGCCAAGGTTCTTTGCAGCCGAGGAATCGCCTCTGAACGCAAGCGCTCTTTCATCTCGGTGAGCAGGTCTTTGGTCATCAATTTATTCACATCTAAGCCATTGGTCTGGAGACGAGTCAGTGTTTCCCTGACCATGACGTTCAATTCGTCATTAATCATGGTTTCAGGAAGATCGACTTCTAACTCTGCAATCAAGGCTGCCAGCAGCGCCGCTTCAATGTTGGCATCTGTACTGTCCTTTGCCTCTTGCTGGTACTGTTCTTCCAAAAACTGGCGCAGCTCTACGAGGGTAGAAAATTCACTGACATCTTGAGCAAAATCATCATCTAAGGGGGGTAGCTCCTTGGCTTTGATCTCCTTGAGTTGAACAGTAAACTCAGCCGTTCTACCTGACAATTCTGCTTGAAAATACTCCGTGGGCAGGGTTACCGCAATTTCCTTGGTTTCTCCCACCTGCATCCCGATAATACCCTCCACTAGATCATCGAGAAATTTACCCTTGACCAATTCCAGTTGAAAATCCTGCACAGATTCCCCCTCCGGCTCTTCCGATGCATCCCCGTCGGCGGCTGCATCCTCTGGTAGGGGTAAAAAGCGGCTCTCAAAATCGATCACCGCCACATCCCCGGCAAGGGTAGCTCGATCTTCGATGGGTACTAAGGTGGCATTGGCAGAACGATGCTCTTCTAGCACTTCATCGATCTTGGCCGGATCATAGTCCACTTTTTCAGCGGTCACTTGAAAATCTTGGTACCGTTTCAGGTGAACCTCAGGGGGGACATCAACGCTGACGGTAAACGTGATTGCCTCACCGGGCTTGAATTGAGCTGCCAACTCATCAAAAGAAGAGCGGAACTGCACATTCCCCAGGGTTTGGATCTCTTCTTGCTCAACAGCGGCTTCAAAGGTTTTTTGAACCAACTCTTCTAAGGCAGAGGCTTTGAGATGATCGACCCCAAACCGTTGCAAAATAACTGGCCGAGGCACTTTGCCTTTACGAAAACCAGGAATATGGGCAGATCGCATCAACTTGGTAATCGCTTGCTCGTAAGCTTGCTGCGATCGCTCAGGTGGAATTTCTATTTCTAGACTGATTTGACTCCCAGGCAGCTTTTCCTGCTGTACCTTAATCAGCTCTTTTGCTTTAGACAAATCGTTCTCCTCTCCCGGCGAACCTATACATACAACAGAATAGCTACACGGCAAATCCAAATATCTGCATTAGTAGGGCTATTGTAATTCAAGTTGTGATTGTAGCTAAACCTAGATTAGCGAATTGTTGAGAAAAGATTTATTGCCCTCTTCGAAGCCAGCTTTTAGCCTTCGTTTAGGGTTAAGCCAACACAATTAGCCTAGCGCTTAAAACAAGCCTAAAGTAAGCTACCCTATTAGAACTAGCAACCCCATAGCAGGTAAACGGAAACGCCTAAAATGTTGATCAAGGGATGAGGGAATACCCTAAACTTAAAGAAAGACCATCTGTAGCCATAGACTCAAGCGCCCCCTTCGACAGCATTTATCCTAAGACCTCAGCTATCCATGGAGCAAGTTTAACTACTGTTGAGAATTCAAAAGCCATAGTCAAAAATAGCTCCAGTAATGCTCCTGTTAACTTACATAATTATGCCATTATCTTAAAATTTGCATATATTTGCATTTATTCATCAACTGATGATTGCCATTCATTACTGAACTGGGGAGGGATCAACTTTGGGTCAAGCGTATAGGGTTGCTATTCTAGGCGCAACAGGGGCTGTGGGTGCTGAACTCATCTACCTCCTAGAAGAGCGGAATTTTCCAATCTCGTCCCTCAAACTCCTGGCTTCTGAGCGATCGGCAGGACAAACCCTAACCTTTAAGGGAGAAACTTTGGCCGTGGAAGCGGTCAGTGAATCAGCCCTACAAGGACTAGACTTAGTCTTAGCTTCTGCTGGCGGGACTGTCTCTCAGACTTGGGCACCCCAAGCCGTTGCTGCGGGGGCGGTGGTGATTGACAACTCCAGTGCTTTTCGCATGGATCCTCAAGTTCCCCTCGTAGTTCCAGAAGTTAATCCTGACGCGATCAACACCCACAGCGGAATTATTGCCAATCCCAATTGCACAACGATCCTGATGAATGTTGTGGTTTGGCCATTGCATCAGCTTCGCCCCGTGCAGCGGCTGATCGCGGCTACCTACCAGTCAGCCAGTGGCGCAGGCGCACGCGCAATGGCAGAAGTCAAATTACAAGCACAAGCCATTTTACAAGGAGAGCCGCCACCTACGGAAATCTTTCCTTACCCCTTGGCGTTCAATTTATTTCCCCATAATTCAGCCTTGAACAGCCAAGGATACTGCCAAGAAGAGATGAAAATGGTGCAAGAAACCCGAAAAATTTTCAATGCACCTGAATTACGCCTATCTGTGACGTGTGTGCGGGTTCCTGTCCTCAGAGCCCATTCAGAGGCAATTAACTTGGAGTTCTCACAACCTTTTTTGGTAGAAGAAGCAAAATCGATTTTGCAAAAGGCTCCTGGGGTAAAAGTCGTGGAAGATTGGCAAGCCAATTATTTTCCGATGCCCATAGATGCTAGTGGCATCGATGAGGTGTTGGTCGGTCGTATTCGTCAAGACCTCTCTCATCCCTGTGGTCTAGAACTGTGGTTAAGTGGGGATCAAATTCGCAAAGGTGCAGCCTTGAATGCAGTACAAATTGCCGAGTTGCTTGTCGATCGCAATTTGTTACGGTCTACAATGGCTGTGACAACCTCATCAATCCTATAGTTTCTCATCAAGCAAGATAGTGTAAGGATATTAAAATCCCAGGAGTCAAAAATCTTCCCATGAGTCAGTTAAATAGCATTGATACTCCTATTGGAGTGAGCAACGAGTGACAATGTTCGGACAAGTCCTTACGGCAATGGTGACTCCCTTCACAGAAGCTGGGGATATGAATTATCCAGTCGCGGAGAAATTAGCCTTGCATCTAGTCGAGCATGGCACGGATACTCTGGTGCTTTGTGGTACGACAGGTGAATCTCCTACCCTGACTCGGGAAGAAGAATATGAACTTTTCCAAGTGATTCGCAAAGCAGTGGGTGATAAAGCAAAGATAATTGGAGGAACAGGATCCAATTCAACCCGTGAAGCCATTGAAGCAACGCAACAAGCCGCTAAGTTAGGATTAGATGGGTCATTACTGGTTGTGCCATACTATAACAAGCCCCCTCAAGAAGGGCTGTATGAGCATTTTCAGCAAATTGCGGCGGTTGTTCCTGGCTTTCCCCTGATGTTGTACAACATTCCCAGTCGAACAGGGCAAAATTTGCAAGCAGAAACAGTGGCTCGTTTAGCAGAAATAGACAATATAGTGGCCATTAAAGAGGCAAGCGGTAATCTTGAGCAAGTGGGTCAAATTCGTCGCCTAACCTCCTCTGATTTTTCTATCTATTGTGGGGATGACGCCTTAACCTTGCCTTATTTGTCTATCGGAGCCGCTGGCATTGTCAGTGTGGCCAGTCACTTTGTCGGTGAGTTGCTCCAGAAAATGGTTTCTGCTTTTTTATCTGGACAACCCCAGGTGGCAACAGAGATTCACCTGCAGTTACTGCCTTTATTTAAATCGTTATTTGCCACGACCAATCCAATTCCTGTCAAAACGGCACTGCATTTACAAGGATGGCAAGTGGGTTCCACCCGCATGCCGCTTCCCCAAGGGTCTGATCAACTCAAGCAACTCTTGCAAACAACCTTAATGGATCTTGCTTTACTCTAGGGACTTTGCCTTTGAGGTGTCTCTACAGATCCCTAAAAATCAATAGTTATCCTCGCAGACGTTTATTCTGACAGTCTGCTTCCTGTATGCCAATATTTTTTATTAAGGAAACATATGACGGAAACCGCAGTAAAACCAACCCTCAAGGTTATCCCTTTAGGTGGGCTTCATGAAATTGGCAAAAACACCTGTGTTTTTGAATTTGAAGACGAAATTATCCTCTTAGATGCAGGGTTGGCCTTTCCAACGGATGGCATGCATGGTGTCAATATCGTTTTGCCAGACATGACCTATTTACGTGAGAATCGCCACAAAATTAAAGGGATGATAGTCACCCATGGTCACGAAGATCATATTGGTGGCATTGCGTTTCATCTCAAACAAATTGATATTCCCGTGATTCATGGCCCTCGCCTAGCCATGGCCTTGCTACAAGGGAAGCTAGAAGAGGCAGGTGTGGCAGGTAAGACAAAGCTCAAAACCGTCGCTCCCAGAGATGTTGTCCGGTTGGGAACCCACTTTTTTGTGGAGTTTATCCGCAATACCCATTCCATTGCTGATAGTTTTACCCTGGCCATTCATACCCCTATTGGTGTGGTCATTTTTACCGGCGACTTCAAGTTTGATCACACCCCTGTGGATGGTGAGAATTTTGATTTACAGCGTCTAGCTGAGCATGGAGAACGGGGGGTATTGTGCCTGATTAGCGATTCTACTAATTCTGAGGTGCCCGGTTTTACGCCGTCTGAGCGGTCTGTATATCCCAATTTAGAGCGGATTTTCGCTCAAGCTCAGGGTCGGTTACTGGTGACTACCTTTGCTTCATCGGTACATCGGATCAATATGATTTTAGAGATTGCCCAAAAGCAGGGTCGCACGGTCTCTGTGGTGGGGCGATCGATGTTGAATGTGATTGCCCATGCCCGCAATTTGGGATACATCAAGTGCCCAGATAATTTATTTGAGCCTTTAAAAGTGATTCGGAATCTACCAGATCATAAGGTTTTGATCCTAACTACGGGGTCACAAGGGGAGCCAATGGCGGCTCTGTCGCGGATTGCCCGTAAAGAACATCGTCAGATTCAAATTCGCTCTGGGGATACCGTTGTTTTCTCTGCTAATCCTATTCCTGGCAATACGATCGCAGTAGTCAATACCATTGATCAACTGATGATGCAGGGCGCGCAGGTCATTTATGGTCGCCATCATGGCATTCATGTTTCCGGGCATGGTTGCCAGGAAGACCAAAAATTGATGTTAAATCTCACCCGACCTCGGTTTTTCTTGCCAGTCCATGGCGAACACCGCATGTTGGTAAAACACGCACAAATCGCGCAAAGCATGGGAGTTCCTGCCGAAAATAAGGTAATTATCAACAATGGCGATATTGTAGAGCTGACCCAGGACGCTATCCAGATAGCTGGCCAAGTCTCCTCTGGAATTGAGTTGATGGATCGCGCTGGTATTCTCAAAGCCCATGTTCTAGAAGAACGTCAACGCTTGGCTGAAGATGGCATGGTGACTGTAGCGGCAACCGTGGGTCTAGATGGCCAACTGCTCACTGCACCCGAAGTCCATTTGCGCGGTGTTGTCACCGCCATCAGTCTGGAAAAATGGCAGAAATGGGTGCAAAGTTCGGTAGAACTAGCCTTACGCAATCGTTGGCAGCAGTATCAATTGGCGAATCGCAGGGTTAATTGGGATGGACTCAAAAGCTATATTGAGCGAGAATTACAAGGATTATTACGGCGAGAATTACAAACCAACGCCACTTTATTGTTGCTAGTTCAGCATCCACAAGACCACTGCGAAATTGACCGAGACTATGCGGTGGATAGGAGTGCCACAACCTTAGCAAGCTGACTCATCCTGTGGTGGTCGCATGACAACTAGCTGGATTGATGCACAGGTGTCACGTTGAGATCGCAACGTGAATTACAAATACGTTTGGAGTGAGCGATGAAACCTCTGATAGGAAAAGTTAGCGATTTGGATGACTTGGGCATACTACTGGTATAGCCGTTGCCATTTTTATTAGGACAAAGCGTGTAATGCCCTTCTTGGTTCTAGCTCTCGAAATGTCCTGACTAGAATGGCGGTTGCTACATCACATTTGGCGTAAATCGGAGCAAGAGCGTGATTGAGTCCAGCCTTTTAGTATCGACGGCGATTCAAGGGTACAAATGGCTGCAAGTCTGGCACGAACGACAGGCAAATCCACCCCATCTGCCTCAACATGCTATTCTTGCCTTCCAACGCTTCAAGGATGCCTACGACAGTAAGAATATTTATAAGCTAGGAGTATTGATTTCCTCAAATTACCGTGGAGATATGTTTGGGGTCACCAGTAAGCAAGCTTATCTCAATACGCAAAAACGGGTTTTTAATGTTCTTCCTTGGTTTATTAATCCATGCCTCTGCATCAACGTCTATAGCATTGTCGATGATACGCCTGAACAATTCTGTGCCATTATTGATACTCAATCTATGGGGACAGCGATGGGAATTCCAGTATTCACCTATGATTCGGCTCCTGTTCGTTGTCGAATTCGGAAAGAGTCAGGTCTGTGGGTGATCAGTGAAATGTTTGTAGAAGAAAGATTAGTCTGATGTCTTTGAGCGCTGTAACGTTGCTAAGCCAAAACATCCCTTAATACTACAAGTCGATCTTGCAAGATCCGATAGTAAATCCAAGTTCCGCGCCGTTCTTTCCCTAACAACCCCGCTTCGTACATGACTTTGAGGTGGTGACTAATCGTGGGTTGTGATAGCCCTAGTGTTTCGACTAACTCACACGCACATACTTCTTGATTGGATTGAGCAGCAATCAAACTTAACATTTGCAGTCGTGCAGGTTCACTCAGAACCCGAAACAGCGCCGCTAATTGCACAGCTTCTTCAGGGGTTAGTTTCCCAGCCAGTAAAGGAGGGCAGCAGGGAATAGCAGATCTGGAGAACTTCATATTTCTTATATTGACATACATCGATATGCTTTGACATAATATCAACAGCCATAAATATCGATACTAATCAATATAAGGAGAGTAAATCATGTCCCGTGTTCAACTAGCTTTGAATGTAACTGATATTGACGCAGCAGTTAATTTCTACAGTAAATTGTTTGGTTCTGCGCCAGCCAAGCGTCGCCCAGGTTATGCCAACTTTGCTATCCAAAAGCCACCCTTGAAGCTGGTATTGATTGAAAATGCTACGGCTGCGGGTCAGCTTAATCACTTAGGGGTTGAAGTCGAGTCCTCAGAGCAAGTTTTAGAGGCAAGCGATCGACTGAAGCAAACAGGGCTATCCGTTAATCCAGAAAATCAGGTGACGTGCTGCTATGCACTACAAGACAAAGTTTGGGTTCAAGATCCAGACGGTGCGAATTGGGAAATCTATGCTGTATTAGAGGATTCTGCTACCTTTGGCGTAAGTCGAACCAACGCTCAAGCCTGCTGTGCCTAGTTTGGGATTTTGGTATGACGAGAAAAGCCCGCCACTGGATCACAACTTACCCACGAGAGCTACTGGCAGAATCAATCGGTACTTTTACATTAGTTTTTTTAGGAACAGGGGCTATTATAGTCAATTCTCTCAGCCAAGGGGCTGTTACTCATTTAGGCATTAGCTCTATTTTTGGAGCGGTTGTTGCAGCATTAATTTACGCATTGGGTCACATCAGTGGTGCACATTTTAATCCTGCTGTGACCTTAGCGTTTTGGAGCAGTGGCTTTTTCCAGAAAAATCGAGTGTTGCCCTACATTCTTGCTCAAATACTCGGTGCAGTTGTAGCTTCAGGGGTGCTGCTTCTGTCTTTTGGTTCTGTAGCAAATCTAGGGGCAACACTTCCACGTAATGGCAACTGGCAACAGTCTTTCATCTTAGAGACAATTCTGGCTTTCATTTTAATGCTAGTGATCTTGGGATCTGGATTAGATCGTCGTGCTCCAATTGGGTTTGCCGGAATTGCGATCGGCTCAACAGTTGGCTTAGAAGCGGCTTGCATGGGACTCATTACCGGAGCCAGTATGAATCCAGCACGCTCGTTTGCCCCTGCTCTCGTCGGCTGGGTATGGCAGCATCACTGGTTGTATTGGATTGCGCCAATTCTAGGGGCACAACTGGCAGTGTGGGTTTATCGGTATCTATCTAATGAATTTGCTGATTTGAAGAATTAGAGATAGAGACATGAAACAGGTTATGTTCATTTGCAAGAAAAACTCTCGACGTTCTCAGATGGCAGAGGGATTTACTAAAGCTTTTGGGCAGGACAGAGTAACTGTGACGAGTTCAGGATTAGAACCCACATTCCGCTGTTTGGAGAGAGGATTCAGGAATTAGGATGAAGTGAGCCGAAAGCGATTCAACGAGGAGGTTGTTATCCATTCAGAACTGGTCGTTCAAAATGTAGATCACCTTGGCATCGTCG
>JAAUOM010000232.1 GCA_012034865.1 Acaryochloris sp. CRU_2_0
GACGATTAATTAGGGTTTAAGTGCAAATTGGATAGATGCACCGTCAATGTTGCTAGTGTTGAGCAGTATGAGAATCAAACGCAGGGAGTTACTACTATTTGGCGGAATGCTGCTGTCAATTGGAGGGTTTCAAAGCTTAGTTCGTGCTCAAGAGCGCCTTGATGTCGTCTCATTGGCTGAGAAAGTTACGGTTCGCTTAATTACACCAGGGAGTCCCGGTTCAGGGGTATTAATTCGCAAAGCAGGCAATACCTACTATTTGTTAACCGCAGCTCATGTGATCAAAGAGACTAATCCAGGGGAAGAGGCTTATGCTCAAACCTATGATGGACAGAGACATCTTGTTGATACAAAAACCATGCGCTTAGGTGGGAATGTTGACCTTGCCCTTGTCAGTTTTCAAAGTCAAAAAGAGTATGTCGTGGCTCAACTCGGTGATTCAGGATCACTAAGCAGGCTAGATGAGATTTATGTTGCAGGATTTCCTTTGGCTGACCTAGGGATTACCAACCCCAGTTTTACGATTGATTCAGGTAAAGTCAATGCCATCGGCGATCAAGAGAATGGTTACGGGATTACCTATGCTGCGGTGACCCAACCTGGAATGAGTGGTGGACCCGTCTTGGATCGTTCAGGTCTATTGGTAGGAATTCATGGGCGAGCAGGCGGGCAAAATGTTAGTGGAGTTGCGGTGAAGTCGGGATTTAATCTCGGTATACCCATCAATACAGCAGTATCACTGTTTTCGCTGAAGAAGCCGTCAAATAATCCCATCAAACAGGTCAAAGCACAGCCAAAATCGACCATTGCAACAACTGAGTTTAGCATTGAGGTGGTGAGAGTGAATGGCCAAGGGCAAATCGTCGATCGCCAAAGGAAGACGGCTCAACATTTTAAGGAAAATTTAGGGAAGGGAGTCACTCTAGAAATGGTGTCAGTTCCAGGCGGCACCTTCACGATGGGTTCTGCTGCCAGTGAGCTTAAAAGGCAAAGCGATGAAAGTCCTCAACGCAAGGTAACGGTTCCCTCGTTTTACCTAGGCAAGTATCCAGTGACCCAAGCCCAATGGCAAGCAATCATGGGGTCGAATCCGTCACGCTTCAAAGGTGTGAATCGTCCCGTAGAAACTGTCTCTTGGAACGAAGCCATTGAATTTTGCCGGAAGCTATCCCAAAAACGGGACGAGAATACCGCCTACCCAGTGAAGCTGAGTGGGAATATGCCTGTCGAGCCGGGATCACCACCCCTTTTCATTTTGGCTCTACGATTACCCCTGAATTAGCGAATTATAAAGGCACCTATACCTATGGCTCTGGTCCCAAAGGGCAGTATCGGGAACAAACCACAGAAGTGGGCAGCTTTCCCCCCAACGCCTATGGTCTGCATGACATGCATGGCAATGTCTGGGAATGGTGTCAAGATACCGGGCATAACAATTACAATGGAGCACCTACAGATGGGAGTGCTTGGATAGATAAGAATGATAATAATTATCGTGTTATTCGTGGTGGCTCCTGGAGCGACGATCCGAGGGACTGTCGCTCTGCGAACCGTGGCTGGAGCAATCCCGGTGTCCGCGACGACTACGAAGGGTTTCGGGTGGCCTCGGTCGCGCTGAACACTCTTCCGTAGCCCTTTTCCCTCTTGCTCTTTAGCGCCACACCTCTAAAGCCTTGATTTGAAGGGGAGTAGCGCTGCTCATGGCCATGCCTTTGGCTGAATTACTATACTATTTTATAACTGGTATACCAGTGAATAATGTATAATATCATCAAGATTTCATTAATATTTCTTATAGTCTAATTCGATAGGCATACTGGTATACCAGTGACTATAATAGAAATACGATTTCAGTTGGTTTAGTCACCAATGGCGAATAAACTCGATAACTTGCAACCCTTTAAGCCTTTGGCAGAGGAAGCCCTCTCCAGCCAGCCGCTCTGCGTCAAAGTTGAGAAGTCGATTGATGCACGAGTGCGATCGCTGCCGGATAAATCAGCTTGGTTACGGCGTGTGATCACAGAAGCGGTTCAGCGAGAGTTGATGGGCGAAGGGTAAAGAGATCCTTTCTCCAACATCTTGACAGGAACCACCAACGCCAACCCTTCCAAAATTGCCATCTGACCCGCCGCACTAACCCCATCCCAGACCGCCGTCCACTCCTTCGGCTTGAGCCAGTCGAAAAACACTTCACTCAGGTTAGGGAGTAACTGATCGATAGGCAGATCCGCCAGCTCATCCAGTATCCCAGCGATCGCTTGATGGCTTTCATGGTCTGGATCTGGCTTATTTCTAGAATTGTTCATTTCGCTATTCATCCCTTCTAATAGCGAAATGAACAAACGCCAATATCGTGCGATCGTGCCTCTGGGAATCCCACTCACAGCCGACACCAACTGCTGTGTCACCTTCTCCCCCCTTGCCTGCAACTGGAGGATGGCAGACTCAATGGCCATCTTGACCCGCTCCGTTTTGTGGGCAGCTTCCACGCAGAGGTCACGGGCTTTGATCTGCTGTACAGGAATGTCCATCTCGATATCAGAAATCAGCACCACTCTCAGCGATTCCCCTGGTCGCCGATGTGCCCTCAGCCGCCCGATCGCCTGATGAATCTCCGCCAACACTGTTCGCCTGACAAACTCCTGAAATTGCGGATCATCCTCCAGTGGGTAATACCCACAGACAAGGGCAAACTCCGCCGCCAAGTCAAACAAATTCCTGCAAGGTGTCCCCACCAAAACTAGAGTCTGCACCTCCAGAAAATCATTGACCCCACGGCTATCGCGCCACCATGCCCCATCCTCGTTAAACTTTTTAAAATCCAATATCCCGGTGGTGTCTGCATCCAGATCCCGGTAGTGTCCTACGATCGCCGCCAAGCGTTTGAGCTGATCTCCACCCCGACTCATGCCCATGCGCTTCATATCGGTGACTTGAATAGTCTCCAGGTTCCCCACATTAGGAACCACCTGACACACGACCTTAATCTCATCTGGGGAACAGCCCAATTTGAGGGCTAAGTCTTCCCTTGATAGGGTGGCATCAAGAAACACATTGGCCTGAGCCGCGTGAGCCAATGCTCGATGGCGAGGTGCGGGGAGGTTGAGGATTAGACCATAGTGGCTGACCTGTACACAGCCGGGACCACCCTGCAATATGCGAATTAAAGGAATCAGCCATTGTTTGATGACGCCTTCCCTGGCCTGCTCTGCCATTTCGGAGTCCCGATCTGAAAATTTCTTCCGTAGTTGCTTGGGCAGGTCTGCTAGATCAACGCCATAATCAGCAGTGGTGTTGAGGAATCCCAGATTAGGCGTGAGGATCTGGGCAATTTCCCCCAGCTTCACCCCGGCCATATCAGGCAAGCGGCCTTTGACGTCACTATGATCCAGCCCATACTTACCAAGCTTTTCAGAGCCATCTAGCAACGGCAGCAATGCAACTAGCAACGGTTGCACCAAAGTGAATAGCTCTGGGTAAGGCATCAGAGCCGTGATGGTCTGCTGAAGGTCGTTGTAGGAGACGGCGATCGACTGCTTAATCTGAAAGTTCTGTCCTGGCTCGTCCCAGATCAGCAATGCATCCTCAGAGAATAATCCTCTGGATCAGGCAAACTATCAGGGTGTGCCCTGAGCAGAGATGAACCTAAAGTGTCGCGGCGCTGGCTAAGATAGCCATATCCTGGTCCCTCTGCATTGATGCAGGCTTCCC
>JAAUOM010000233.1 GCA_012034865.1 Acaryochloris sp. CRU_2_0
TTGTTTGCCATTATGGATGCGACCGTTTTTAACGATGGCTTGAGTACCACAGCTAGGACAAGTTAACTTGGACATGGGGGATCCTGGAAAGTTGAATCACCCCTATCCTTACATCTGGTGGACTACCAAAACTATAAAGATAGATTGACAGATTCTAAAGAAACCAGGACAATCTATATCCATCGCTTAGATTTAGCGTGTAATGAGCACCCCTTTGTCTCTAATACCCTGCCTTGATGTGCATCAATTGCAAAATCAACGTAGCCTTGATACAAGTAAATTGCTCTTTTTTTACCAATTCCAAGTGAGGAGTTAAGAAACAATGAAACTTAGATTGACTGCTTTGGCCCTAGTGTTAGGCTTTGCAACCCTTTTAGGGGCATGCCAAGATGGTGGCACGGAAGGTTCTCCTAGCCCTGAGACTACCGGCTCTCCCTCCCCTTCTCCTGAAGCACCCGCTTCTCCTTCGCCTTCCCCTTAATCAAGGAAGCCAGCAAGTTGCTAGTCCTTGCTCCTTTATTCCACCCAACGCTTGTTTTAATCCGCCTCAAGCGTTTTGGATGGGCGTAGCGACTCCAACAGCTTGGTTCTAATTCTGTACCCCATTTCAATTTTTGACGGCTTACAGATCCTGTCTAGACTCTGGTAAGATTTTCACCTTGCAGAGGATATTCGTTCCACTGTAAGCCGTTTGTTTGTGGTGATCTCCAGCAAATCTTCGAAATTTTATGGGTGTCTACACTTGTAGAGAAAGCACAACCCAGCCTTTCCCCAGCCTGCTTACAGTGACGGCTTTCAACTTAAGTCTGATCACAAGTTCCAGCTTTGTGGGTCTTCATCCATCGTGGGCTGAGACATTACCCTCACCTAGGGACATCCCAGAAGAAATATTGCAAAATTCGCTGCTGTGGGAAGCAACCTCCCCTATCGATAGCACTGATGTGAGTGCCCAGACCTACGCCGTGCTAGAAGAAAAACTCCGGTTAACGCTGGAGGACGTGCCTGCTCGCATCAATCCCAGACTCAAGCAAACAGTTGACTTGTTGAGATTGCGTAAGCTCCTCAAGACTGTCGTGCCATTTTTGATTCCTTAAGACCAACATGATATTAAACCTCAGCCTCATAACCCAAGTGTGTTAGCGCTAGAAACACCTAATCAGTTTGGTCGTTATAGCTTGCTTAGGTTGCCCACTTCCCTAGAAATATTGAGACGTTCAGCCATTCTTTGAAGGGTCTCTACTGTCTTTTAGCTTAGACCTCTAGTCTGAATTACTAGCGATCGCTCAATTCCTTAGAGACGAGGAATGATTAGGAATCCAGTATAATTTGATTGACTTTAAATCCTTTGGGGGGCTACGTTTTTGCTGAAATTGTTGCTGAAACCTTAAAAAATATAACATCAGAAACCCATTGCCTCATTCATGAGTCTATATGAGGCAGCCCCGAGACTTGCCCTTCTAAGGTTTATCTCAATGATCGATAGGTTAGGAAATTACAGCTTTCATCTTAGAAATCGCCATTTTTTCCTTATTGATACCTTTCTTTTTGCACTTGTTCCCCTATTTGCCCTAAGTTTGCGACTAGATAGTGCAATTGGTTTTATTCTTACATTTAAGCGCTATCAATTAGATTTATTGCTAGTCACCGTGCTGTTTATGGTGATTAAGCTTACCGTGTTTCTTTCCGGTGGTTTTTACAAACACTATTGGCGATATGCAAGTATTGACGAACTAAGCAATGTTGCGGTACTCACTAGCGCAGCAGTTATTCTGCAAACCCTCGCTTTTGCAGTGCTGAAGTCCTTTTCTATCATATCTTTGCCCCGTTCATTACCGTTCCTGGATGGCCTTGTCACGCTACTTCTGATTGGAGGCATCCGATTTAGTGTGCGTGCGCTGGCACGAAGCAAACAGCGTAGTGATACCTTAAAGCGCAGAGATACAAGGAAGAAAGTCCTGATTATCGGTGCCGGGGATGCTGGTGTGTCTCTTGTGCAAGAGTTAGAACGAAATCCACACATGGGCTTATTACCCATTGCTTTCGTTGACGATGATCCGACCAAACTCAATCTGAGAATTCGAGGGCTGCCCGTTGTTGGCGATCGCAATGTCATTCCTGACATCGTCCATTCCTGGCGAATTCAAAAGGTCATTATTGCCATGCCCTCTCTTTCCGGAAAGGTGTTAAGGGATATTGTTGCCTTGTGCCAAATGACGGGCGTTGAGACCCTAACGTTACCCACACTTCAAGATGTTCTCATTGGTTCCAAAACCCTCAAACATAGTATTCGAGAAGTCCAAATTGAAGATCTTCTCCGTCGTGAGCCAATTCAAACGGATATTGATCGCGTTCGCCAACTGCTAAAAGGGAAACGAGTTTTAATCACAGGGGCAGGTGGATCCATTGGCAGTGAGTTATGTCGCCAGATTTTTCAGTGCTATCCCGCTGAAATGATTTTGTTGGGTCATGGTGAAAACTCTGTATTTCAGATCCAGCAAGAACTTCAACAGATGTGCTTCCCAGCCCATACCAATGGTCACTGCAATGGACGTTTCTCCTCGTCTCCCATATTGAGACCTTTTATTGCTGACCTGCGCCATCCTTCTCGTCTGCGCTTTGCGTTTGAAGAATACCGACCGGAGGTGATTTTCCATGCTGCTGCCCATAAACATGTACCCTTGATGGAGAATAATGCCCCTGAAGCGATTACAAATAACGTTTTAGGGACTAAGGCATTAGCAGATTTAGCCGTGGAATTTGCAGTTGAGCATTTCGTGATGATTTCCACAGATAAGGCGGTCAATCCCACCAGTATCATGGGAGCCAGTAAACGGGTCGCCGAAATGATTGTCCTGCAAGCTGCTCGCACCAGTGGCATCCCCTTTGTAGTGGTTCGCTTTGGGAATGTCCTAGGTAGCCGTGGCAGTGTCATTCCCACCTTTAAGCAGCAAATTGCGGTGGGGGGACCTGTAACCGTCACCCATCCGGAAATGTGCAGATATTTCATGACGATCCCAGAAGCCGTACAGCTTGTTTTGCAGGCTGTTGTCATTAGTCCCGGCGGGGAAATTCTCATGCTCAATATGGGTGAGCCTGTGAAGATCGTTGATTTAGCTAAAGATCTGATTTGCCTGTCTGGATACCGAGTCGGCAAGGATATAGAAATAGCCTATACAGGCTTACGTCCAGGTGAAAAGCTCTATGAAGAGTTATTTCTTCCTAATGAGGAGTATCAAAAAACAGATCATGAGAAACTCCTTGTCGTTAAAAATGCGAGCTATATTATTCCAGAGCAACTTCTCCAAGTGGTTGCTGATCTGTTGCAATCGGCTGCAACAAACAATTCAACGGAAATTTGCAACTTACTACACAAGCTAGTCCCTGGATATCAGATCAAAACGCCCGTTTCACAACCATAACTCTTTCAACCGCTGCGCACTCATCTTACCAAGTGACCTGATTTTGCAATTGCTGAAGCAGTTTGGGGCCAACCCCTGGGACTTGATCTAAATCAGCTAAGGATCTGAAGGGACGTTGCTGTCGGGCTTCGATGATCCGCTGGGCAAGTTGGGAGCCAATGCCAGGGAGGCTTTCTAGTTGTTGCTGACTGGCGGTGTTGAGGTTGATGGGTTGGGAGGGGACAGAGGAGAGGGGGGGGAGAAAAGGGTGGTGAGGCAGAGGGGG